>CAYZWR010000015.1:0-40115 GCA_964481735.1 uncultured Thermoanaerobaculia bacterium | reverse complement strand
AAGGACGAGAGCGTCGATCTCGTCTACCTCGACCCGCCGTTCAACTCGAACGCGAACTACAACGTCCTCTTCCGCGAGCATGGCGACACGCCGAGCGCGGCGCAGATCGAGGCGTTCGCGGACACCTGGCGGTGGGACGCGGCAGCGGCGGCGAGCTTCCAGGACGCCGTCAACGGCGGCGGGCGCGTCGCTGACGCACTCCTCGCGATGCGCACGTTCATCGGCCAGTCGGACATGCTCGCCTACCTCTCGATGATGGCGCCCCGTCTCGTCGAGCTCCGCCGCGTGCTGAAGCCGACGGGGAGCATCTACCTGCACTGCGACCCGACGGCGAGCCACTACCTGAAGCTGCTGATGGACGCGATCTACGGAGCGGAGAACTTCCAGGGCGAGATCGTCTGGCGCCGTACCTCGTCGCACGTCACGGCGCGCCGCTGGGCGCGGCTGCACGACACGATCCTCGCCTACGCCGCGGACGTTGACCGGGTTGCGTTCCACCCGCCGCGGGTCGCGGCCGACGCCGGGTGGATCGAGCGCGAGTACCGGCACGCCGACGAGCGCGGTCGCTACTCGCTCGCCGACTTGACCGGTGCGGGAACGCGGTCCGGACCGAGTGGCGAGCCGTGGCGCGACGTCGATCCGAAGGCGATCGGGAGCGGCCGGCACTGGCGCTATTTGCCGGACACGCTCGATCGGCTCGATGCCGAGGGGCGGATCTATTGGCCGCAGAAGGGCCGCTACCCGAAGCTGAAGCAGTACCTCGAGGACATGGCCGGCAAGCCGGTAGGAGACATCTGGGACGACATCCCCGTGCTCGGCCGGACGGCCGCCGAACGGCTCGGCTACCCGACGCAGAAGCCGGGCGCGCTGCTCGAGCGGATCATCAACGCGAGCAGCACCGTTGGCGATGTCGTGCTCGACCCGTTCTGCGGGTGCGGGACGAGCGTCGCGGCGGCGCAGAAGCTCGGGCGGCGGTGGATCGGGATCGACGTCACGCACCTCGCGATCGGCCTCATTAAGAACCGGCTGCGCGATGCGCACGGCCTCGAGCCAGGCAGCGCGTACCGCGTGGTGGGCGAACCGACGGACGAGGCAGGGGCGGCCGAGCTCGCGGCGACCGACCCGTACCAGTTCCAGTGGTGGGCGCTCGGCCTCGTCGGCGCGCGCCCGGCCGAGGGCAAGAAGGGCGCGGACAAGGGCATCGACGGGCGCATCGTGTTCTTCGACGAGTGGCCGAACGGGAAGCCGAAGCAGGTCATCCTCAGCGTCAAGGCCGGCAAGACGCAGGCGAACCACGTTCGCGACCTGGTCGGCGTGCTCGATCGGGAGGGCGCGGCGATCGGCGTGTTGATCTCGATGCAGGAGCCGACGAAGCCGATGCGCGCGGAGGCCGCGGACGCTGGCCATTACGAGTCGCCGCACTTCGGCTCGTTCCCGCGCCTGCAGCTCCTCACGATCCACGAGCTGCTCGGCGGCGCGCGGGTGAAGGCGCCGCCGCTCGGGCAGGTCGGCGCCACGTTCAAGAAGGCGCCGAAGCACGTCGCGGCGCAGGGCGAGCAAGCATCGCTCGACGTGTAGCGGCCCGTCGCGTGCCGGCCGCGAGGCGCTCCTCGCGACGGATGGAAGAGCGCCTCAAGCGACCGGCACGCCACTGATCGTACAGCGCCGCTTACGATGCGAGGCAGCCCCTGCCCGGCGTCCGGGGGGATTGCTTGTCGGGCAGGGGCGCGAAGACGACTGCGGCCTCCCGCCCTCATGTTGGGCGGGAGGCCGCGCGTCGGAGGTCCGAGAGACGGACGCCCTACCAGGCTTCGGATCCTACTTCGCGCGCCGTTCGGCGTCGAGCCGCTCGAAGTGGTCGCGCCACTTCTCGTCGAAGTCGTGGATGATCCGGACGGCGCTCGCGTTGCTCGTGCCGGCCTCCTGCGCGACGCGGTACATCGTGACGCCGGCGTCGTGCGCCGCCTTCATCGCGGCGCGCCGCTCGAGGCGGACGCGCTCGAGCTCGGCCTCCGCCTGGCGGACGCGCTCGGTCGTCTCGCGGACGCGAGCGACGAGCTCTTCCTGCTGTGGGTTCAGGTTCTGCTTGGCCATGATCGTGACGGGGTGCCTGCCAGCCCGAGCCCCGGAGGCGGCTGTGCCGCCTCCGGGGGTTCGGGTTAGACCGGGGTGATGAACTCGTCCAGGTGGTCGATGATCATCGTCCGCACGCCGTAGGTCAGGCACATGGCCAGCCAGGCGGTGTAGATGACTTCGACCATCTCCGGCCCCTCGGCGATCGCCTGTCTGGCGGCCTCCTCGGGAACCGGCTGGGCTTCGGCCCAATCGACGATCTCGTCGATTGCGGCCTTCAGTCCATCGCGGTCGATCTGGTAGGGCATCTTCCTGTCTCTCACCTCCTCTCTGCTTCTCGTGGTGTAACCACAGTATATACTGCGCGATACATACTGTCAAGTGTATATTAAGAGATCAGGCGTACGCCGCTGCGGACCAGGGGATCACTGAGTCAGGGCTCACGCCGCTCTTGTGTGAAGCCGATACGACTTGCAGAGTGATGGCATGACGGGTAACGTCCGCGCCGACGTGGCTGGAGGAGCGACGATGGTGCCTCAGGGCTCTGAGGCGGGCCGGCTCGTGAGCGGCTGGGTTCCGCCGAACCTCCAGCTGACGCTGATCCTCGAGCGTGAGGGCGAGCGCTGGACGGCGGTCGTCCGCGAGTTCTCCGTCGCGGGGCAGGGCGACACGCCACACCAGGCCGCGGCCGAGGCCGTCGACCTCCTCGTCGACTACTTCGTCGTCTGCGCGAGCCGCGGGATGGCGTTCGAGCAGGCCACGCGACCGATGCCGACGAAGGAGCAGGCCGGCTTCTTCGTGCGTCTGCTGAGCGATCTCGCGCGGCACCGCGGGCGGCGAGGCGGTCGCCGGGCCGAGGAGGTCTGGCGCGCGCCGTTCGAGACGCTCCGGACCCTCCGCTCCTGCCCGTAGAATCCTCGCCTGGTGCGACGGTTCCGCCCAGGCTCGATGCGTATGCCCCCGCTCGACGCGCGGGACATCGAGGCGATCCTACGCGCTGACGGCTGGTTCGAGGTGCCCGGGACGCGGCATCGCGCGTTCGAGCATGCCGAAAAGCCGGGCAAGGTGAACTTCTCCGCGGGAGTTCGCGACGTACGGAAGGGGACGCTGCTGTGGCGGTCGATCTTCCACCAGCAGGCCGGCCTCACTGACCGCGAGGTCGAGCGGATCTACTGGGAGCAGGTCAGAGGCTAGCCGCGTGCTGCGCGTCGGCCTGCTCGAGGACGCGCGCGGCGAGGTCGGCGTAGTCGCCTGAGAGGGCGCCGTCCTTGAGGGCGCCACGGAGGAGGCCGACGGCGGCGCCGCGGTGGCGCTTGGCGCGGGCGAGCTCCTCGCGCAGCTCCCAGACGCGCGCTTCGAGCTCGCCGCACTGGGCGACGCGCTTGGCGACCTCGCGGTCGCGCTGCTCGAGTTCGTCGTCGTGCGCGCTCAAGCGCCGACGCTCTTCGCGATTGTGCCGCGGGCCTGTTCCATGGCGAGGCGCATGAAGGGCGCGTTGCCGCCGATCTTCGCGATCGCGGCGTCGAGCGCGGGGAGCGTCGCGGTGGCGGCCTGGTCGTGCTGCTCGATCGCCGCGACGCGCCGGTCGAGCGCGTCGATGGCGGTGCTCGCGGTGGTCGCTGTGGTGGCGGCGGTCGCGGCCGTGCTGCGAGCTTCGTCTGCGACGGCGAGTGCCTGATCGGCGTTGGCGAGGAGCGGCTCGATTTCGGCGAGTCGACGGACGACCGCGTCGATCCGCTCGATCACGGCGAGGTCGGCCGTCCGCACGACTGCGTCGAGGTCGGCGACGCGCTGCTCGAGCGCGTCGATGGTGGGCGGCGCGGCCTGGTCGCCGACGATCCTCCGCCCGTTCACGCGGAGGCTCGCCATCGTCTGGAGCGTGGCGGGGTTGCCGGTGTAGGGCTGGCCGGTCAGGCCGGGGCCGATGATCGCGTCGACGAGGCCGCCGGCCGCGGATTGGACGGCGACGCCGTGGCGCATGCGCGGGCTGCCGGCGTTCGCGCCGCGGTCGATGATCTGCACGTTCGGCAGCACGGGGCGGGCGGCGTTGAGGACGAGCGCGTCGCCGGCGGCGAGCCTGCCGCCGGTGTCGATGCGGAGCTGCGCGATGTTGCAGTCGGCGCCGTCGATCTGGAGGCTTGTCGCGGCGGCGTCCTGGATCTCGACGAGGCTGGCGATGAAGCGGCTCGAGGCGACGCGCATCGCGGCGCTCGCGCCGGCGTAGAAGACCTTGATCCCGCCCATCCCGGCGCGCGCGTTGCCGCCTGAGATCAGCACCGGGGTCGGGTTGTTGCGCACCTCGAGGTTGTCGATCCAGACGTCGGAGCCGCCCCACTCGAATGCGGCGCCGATGATCAGGATGTTCTCGAACCAGCCTTCGCGTGTCCCGTCGGTGCCGCTCTGCGAGCCGAACGCGGGGCCGGTCGGGCCGGTGACGACGAGGTCGCCGTGGCGGTGCCAGGAGTCCGGGCTTGTTGCGGGCAGCGCGGCGTCGGGCTTGCCGGAGTCGGAGTACGCGGCGTACTTCGCGAGGCGGTTGCAGTCGAGGTGGAAGCCAGCGACGAGCGTGTAGTGCGCGGCGGGCTCGGTGCCGAAGAGGCGGTCGCCGGAGAAGCCGGGCGCGGCGACGACGCGGCTGGCGGCGCCTTCGCCTCGGTGCTCGAGCGCGGTGCGGCGCAACACCGCGCTCCGCGCGGGGTAGGTGCCGGCGGCCCAGTCGCACACGCCCCGCCGCCCCTTCGTGAGCGCGTTGATCTGCGTGGCGGGGTCGCCGGCGGCGGGATCGATGACGAGGTCGGCCGCCTGGCGCATCCGGGTTGTCGAGTCCGGCGCGGCGATGAGAAGCGATGCGGGCATGGCGAGGGCCTCCTAGAAGTCGGTCTCGACGTACAGGAACCCGATATCCACGACGAGCGCGGACGTGCCCGCCTTCGTATTCGCGGTGATCTGCGCGCCCATGAACGTGGTCGAGCCGGGTAGGTCGGTCGTCGCCGACCCCTCGACGAGCGTGCCGGTGTTCATCTGCTCGAGGCTCCACCCGATCTCGCTCCCGTTCGGGGCGCAGAACATGCGGGCCTCGTACCAGTGCGTGCCACTCACGTTCGCGGCGAGGCCGGTATCGACCTGCGTCGCCGTGCCGGACCCATCGTTGGACTGGAACCGCCAGGTCGTCTGACCGGCCGAGTCGTCGAACGCGAAGCCGCAGCAGTGGGTCAGCGTGTTCGGGTTGACGTTGCCGAGCGCGGCCGAGGGGCCCATCCCGACGAACGCGGCCATGCCGGTTTGCCGCGTCGCGATCCCGAACTGCGCGACGAAGAAGAAGCCGCCGAGACCCGCAGCGTTGCCACGCCACCACTGGGCGAGGTTGTGCCGGTTCCCCGCCGCGCTCGCGGCCGCCGCGCTGCTCGTGTAGCGGACCCGGCGCACGCTCGAGAACAGGTCCGACGTCGCGACGTTCGCCGTGCCGACCGTGCCGGAAGCGCCCGCGCTGTAGTTCACGACCTGAGTCTGCGTGCCGTTCCCGACGCCACCGAAGTAGGCCGATTTCACGGCCCACAGCGGATTGCCGGACACGGGCACGACGAGCCCGCTCGGGCCGCGGAACGTCGGCAGGACGCGGCCGGCGCGCTGCCTCGCAAACAGCGCGACGCCATCAGCCGGCGCGGCGGGAAGGTCCGTGCCGAGGTACTCGGCGAGCTCGATCGGCGTGTAGAAGCGGCGCGGCATCGGCTAGGCGATGACGACGACGCGGAGCGCGCTCGAGGCGGGCGCCGAGTTGAAGAGCAGCGTGATGCTGTTCGAGCTCGTCTCGCGGATCTCGCACTCGACGACGGTCTTGTTGCCGCCGGTCTCGCGGACCTGCACGACGACGTCGGCGGTGCCGAGGTTGTGCGTCACGACGATCGAGGTGGACGACCCGTCGCCGATCGTGGTCGCGTACCGCTTCGCGCGATTGGCGTACGTCGCGAGCTTGAGCGGGGTGACGAAGCGCGCGTCGTCGGTGCCGGTGTCCGTCTCGGCCTGGGTCGCGATCTCGGCGATGCCGGCGGCCGACTCGGACGCGGCGCCGGCCGCGGTCCCGAACGTCGTCCAGGAGACCGACCCGGAGCCGAGCGTGAAGTTGACGGCGGTCTGGCGCCACGTGGTGCCGCTGTTGGTGGTGCCCTCCTCGATCACCACGCACGCCGCCTCGAGCTCGGCGGCGGTGCTCGCGTCGAGGCTGCGCGTGGCGGGCGTCGCGGCGCCGTTCCAGATGTAGATGCCGTTCTCCGCCGCCGTCGACTGGTTCTTGACGAGGATGCGGTCGCCGGAGGTGAGGGAGACGCCGTCGAGCGTCGCGCCGGGGCTGGACAGGTTCACGTTCGCCGTGCTCGCGGCGCGGCAGCTGTCCTTCCACGCGAGGCCTTCGATGTTCGCGTCGACGTACGCCTTCGTCGCGGCGTCCTGCGCGGCGCTCGGGTCGAGCAGGTTCGTGACGCGTCCGGCGCTGTTGAAGTCGAGGTCGACGAGCACCTTGCGGGTGGCCATGAGTGCCTCCTACTGGCAGCGGGCCTGGCCCGCGATCGGGGTCGAGAGGAAGACCTGGAGCTGGTTCACGTTCAGGTGGACGACCTGCGCGTCGATCTCCGACCCGCCCGCGTCGAGCAGCTCGACCGCCGGCCGGTAGCCGAGGCCGTGCGTGACGTTCCACGTGCTCGCCGGGGTCGCCTGGTCGTGCAGGTACGCGCTTGCGCTGCCGCCGGAAGCGCCGGTCGGGCCCTGCGCGCGCACGACGATGCGCGCGTCGTCGGGGCGGATCAGGACGCGGTCGTAGTCGAAGGCGGTCACGTCTGCGGGCCTCGCAGCACCTGGTCGACCGTCCTGACCGGGATGCCCTTCGTCGCGACGTAGTCGACGATCGTCCCGAAGTTCGCGATCGAGTACTCAGTGCTCGCGGCCGGCGTCGTGACGATCTTGTGGAAGCACAGGATCAGCCAGCCCTTGTTGGCGTACGCGTTGTCGATCAGCGTCTGGATCGCGCTCGTCGTGTCCGTGTTCGTGACGGTGCGGCAGCGCAGCCGCAGCGGGTCGGCCGGCGGAATCGTCTCGTGCGTGCGGTCGTGGATCGAGCGGCCCGACGCCCAGTAGCGGCGCGCGGCGCGCAGCACGGACGGGTCGTAGGCGCCGAGCGGCCACGCGAGGTGATCGCCGCCGGCGAAGCCGTTCGAGAGGAGCCACTCGCGCATCGCGACGTAGTCGGCCTTCGCGGTCGCCGCGTCGACGCCGGTGAACGTGAGGCCGTGGTTCGTGTCGAGCGCGGCGTGCCCGCTGATCTGCCACCCGTTGACGTCTTGGAGCTGCTGGGCCTGCGCGAGCGTGAGGCGGCCCGAGGCGCCGATCATGTCGGCGATCAGGTACGCGGTCGCGGGGTAGGCGTACTGGTCGAGCTTCTTGCGCGCCTCGGTGAACTGGGAGTCCCAGCCGTCGTCGAAGGTGAAGGAGAGGACGCCGGTCGGGTAGCTCGTGGCGGGCTCGGGGACGAGCGTGATCCCGTTGACGTGCATCGTGACGGCGCCGGAGGCGTCGTCGGTGAGCGCGACCTGCCAGTCGGTGATCGCGGCGCGGTTCGGCGACCCGGTCTGGTTGGCGTCCTGCCAGTTCAGGGTCAGTGCGACCCACTCGCCCGATTTCAGCCAGTGGCCGGACGACGACCCAGCGCCGTCGATCGTCCACGTGTAGCGGTTTGAGAGGCTCGTGTCGCCCGCGTAGACGACGATCGTCGAGACGTGCGTGACGTCGTCGACCTTGATCCAGAGGCGGATCGAGCGGCCCGCGGCGGAGACGGACGCGCCCGCGAGCTTCCGCAGTTGGCACGCGCTGCCGTTGGCCGCGCTGACGACCTTCGCGGCCTGCGAGCCGAGCACGAAGTCGGCCGTGTCGTTGAGGGTCGCGGAGCCGACGCCGGTGCCGTTCGTCGTCCAGCCGTGCCCGGTCTGGAACGTCGTCACGACGACGGCGGGCGGCATGAACCCGAGCAGGTTGCGGGTCGGCTGGGCGCCGCCGGCGAGCGCGTCGGCGCCGGCCGCGCCGGCCGCGCCGGGGGCGCCGGCGGGGCCCTGGGTGCGGATGACGACGCGGGCGGGGCTCACCGCGTGACCTCGGCGAGCACGCTCGCCTTGCCGCTGACGAGCACGTCGACGACGCTCGACCCGGAGTAGAGCTCGAGGTCGTAGACGTGCTCGGCGCCGCCGAGCGTCGGCGCGAGCGCGGCGGTAAGGTCGGCGCCGGCGTCGAGCGTGATGAGCCGGCCGGTGCCCTCGGTGCCGTCCTCGAGCATGACGGTGACGGTGCCGCCGAGCGTGATCGTGCCCTGTCCGGCGATCGGCGAGGTGCGCAGCTGCAGGACGGGTGTGCCGGCCGTGGTCGGTGCGACGTCGGCGCGCGCGCGGACGTCCATGCGGGCCGAGTAGCCGGTGAGGTCGGGCGCAGCGCCGTTCGAGTCGGTGTAGGCGAGCTCGAGGTAGAAGCGCGCGCCGCGGCGCAGCTCGATGTCGAGGCTCGCGCCGCCGAAGGGTCCGCCGCTCACCCTAGCCGCCGATGTAGTCGTGGGCGTACATGGCGTCGGAGCGGTAGTACGGCGTCGGCCAGTGGCGTGGCGGCGTCGATCCGAACGACATCACGCCGTCCCCGTCGTCGAGCATGACGGCGACGTGCGTCGGCCATCCGGCACGGCCGTAGAAGACGAGGTCGCCGGGGCGCGCGTCGGCGATGCGGACGCGCCGGCCGTGCTGGATCAGCGTGCCGGTGTAGCCCTGCCCGGAGTACGCGTTCCCGTTCGGGTCGGGCAGGCCGGCCCAGCGGTAGCAGAGCGTGGCGCTCTCGGAGCAGTCGCCGACGCGGGGAACGTGCTGCAGCGGGTCCATGGGGCGGCGCTGCTGATAGGTGCAGAGGCTCGCGTTGCGGAGCCACCACCAGGCGGCGGCGACGACGCGGTCGCGCGGCGTGTCGACCTCGGTCGGGTCGAGGTAGCGGCGCGCCTCCTCGCCGATCCAGGGTGCGAGCGCGTCCCACGTCGCGGGGCCGACCTGGCCGTCGACGGCGAGGCGGCCGCGGGTCTTCTGGAAGAGGCGCGCGTCGGCGGCGGCGCGCCTGCCGAAGACGCTGCTCTTGTCGCTCGTCGCGGCGGGGCCGAGGGCGCGGCGCAGTGCGAGCTTCGCGACGCGCGACCAGCGGGACCGCTCGCCGAGGTCGACGAGCCCGTCGGGGATCGGCGGGAGGGGTCGCTTTGCCGGTGTGATCGTCGGCTTGAGGAGCGTCGTCACGGCTGCGCCTCGGCGGCGTGCGCGGCATGGTCGTCGCCGTCCGTGATGGGCGGCTTGGTGGTGACGTGGACGGCGTCGTCGAGCGCGTCGGGCGGCAGCGACGCGACCGCGGCGACGCGCGCGGCTTCGATGCCGCTGCGGCCGTGGCGGACGACGGCGTCGCCGATGATCCAGGCGGTGGCGACGAGCGCGGCGGCGACGACGAGCGGCACCTGGAGCCGGTCGGGGGCCGCCTGAATGGCGGCGATGACGGCGGCGAGCGCGGCGGTCAGCGCGCCGGTCTGCGCCGGCGTGATGTCGGGGGTCTTCACCGTGGAGCCTCCTACGTGGTGAGGTTGAGGACGCCGATCGCGACCATCGCGATCGCGCTTGCGCCGCTGACGCCCGCGGCGACGCCCTTCCAGTAGCGGGCGCGTGTCGACTCGACGGCGTCGTGCTGGATCGTTGGGCGCGCCTCGGCGACCGCTTCCTGGCGGATCGCGGGCGTTGCGCGCGCGACGGCTTCGCGCGCGATGCGGTCTTCCTCGAGCGCGGCGACCTTGCCGTTCGTCGCGCGGGCGTGCCCTTCGATCGAGTGGAGGCGCTGGTCGACGCTCGCGCGCCAGGCGCGCAGCTCGCCCTGCCCTTCGATCCGCGCGCGTTCGGACGCGTCGATCATGACGCGTACGGTGCGGAGCTCGTCGAGGATCGCCTGGTACGCGTCGGCGGGGAGCGGTCCGCCGAACGGGTTGCGTGGGGGTGGCGTGGTCATCGGCCGACGACGGCGGCGTAGCGGGCGAGGAGCTGGTCGAGTTGGGCGCGGGTCGCGTCGAGCGAGACGCGCGCGGTGTCGGCCTGCGGGTCGTAGTCGACGCTGACGATCCGCGCGTCGCGGTGGCTGGCGCCGGTGATCGGGTCGCGGTAGCGGGCGAGGCGGAGCTGCTCGCCGACGCGGAGGAGCAGTTCGGCCGGGGGGACGGGGCGGCCGCCGATCACGGTGCGCGTGTCGCCGGGGCGGATCGTGATCGTGCCGCGCATCGGGGCTCGGGCGTGCTCGGCGAGCCAGATGTCTGCGACGCGGTCGGCGCCGGCCTGTGTCATCGGGCTGGAAGGGGTGAGGACGAGGGCGCGGGTGACGCCGCGCTGCGAGGCGAGGGTGGTGGCGGTGGTGGTGCGGTCGGCGGTGATCTCGACGCTGGCGCCGTCGGTGGTCTGGACGACGGCGCGGGTGGTGACGTCGTCGACGGTGGTGGGCGCGGAGTCGTCGAGCTCGGCTCGCGTCTCGATCGTGGGGTCGGTCGGGTAGGCGGCGAAGCGGAGGCGCTTGTCGGTGTCGACGAGGCAGCGGTAGTTCTCGTACGCGTTGACGGCCTCGATCGCCTCGCGCGGGGTGATGAACCCGTCGGGGGCGTAGGACGGGATCGTGAACGTGCCGGCGCTGATGTCGCTGGTGTCGGCCGAGAGGAGCGGCGCTCGGGTGAGCGCGTCGAGGACCACGTCGTCGGCGGTGAGCGCGCTGGCTCCGCCGGATTCGTAGGCGGTGCTCCTGGCGGCGATGATGCTCTCGATGCGCAGCCAGCACGCGTCGGTCGTCGCGGTGCCGTCCTGGTCGGCGAAGAGGATGACGTAGCGGCGCGGCGTGGCGAACGTGGTGGAGAACGCGACGTTGGTGCCGGCGGCGGCGCCGAGGTTGCGGAGCGTCGTGGCGCTGCCGGTGCTGACGGGGAGCGTGTCGCCGGCGGCGGCGTAGAGAGTGGCGGTGCCTTCCCAGTCGCCGTGGGAGACGACGCCGACGAGACGCTGCACGGTCTGGCCGGGGCCGGCATCGAACATCACGCCGCCCTTGGTGAACGCGGTGATCGTCGAGCCCTTGGGGAGGCCGATCGTGATCCCGCCGTCCGTGTTGGAGACCTGGTAGGCGGCGACGAACGTGGTCAGGCTCGTGGAGAGGTAGTCGCGCAGGTCGCGCCAGCGGCCCTGGTCGGTCGCGACGTAGAACGGGTGGGAGACGTCGTCGTCGAGGTGGGCCTGCCAGCCTTCGCCGCTGACGGCGATCTCCCACGCGTCGCGGGTGCCGCGGGTGGGGGCTTCGCGAACGCGGCCCGACCAGACGCGCGCGCCGTCGCGGTGGTAGTCGATGTCGGCGAACGCGGCGAGGTCGGGCCAGGCGACGCTGGGGTCGCGGCGCAGCGTCATCTCGAGGCGGCTCGGTCCCCACTGGTCGGCAGCGGCGCTCGTGACGACGGGCTGGATGCCGCGCAGCGCGCCGCGCCCGATCGTCTCCCAGCGGCCTCCGATGGGCAGCACGCGGACTTCGTCCACGGCTAGGCGTCCCTCACGGTGAGGTAGCGCGGGGTGACGGCGAGGTGGACGGCGGCGGCGACCCGTTCGTAGTCGGCGCCGTCGCCGGCCGTCGGGTCGTCTGGGACGTGGTTGCAGAGCTTGACGACGAGCGTGTTGGGGCCGGGGTCGAGCTCGAGGGTGGAGCCGCCGATGCCGTGGTAGGGGTAGCGCGCGTCGGGCTTGCCGGGCGGGACGATGTAGCCGGCGCCGTCGGCTTCCCAGACGCGGGCGCGCCAGTTGGTGTCGCTCATGAACTGCTCGGGGTAGGACGAGGTGAGCGTCTTGCCTTCGGCGCCGCGGACGCTGGCGCGGCGCGGGACGAGCAGGAAGTAGTCGACGCCCGTGCCGACCTGGTCGGTCGTGAGGTAGATGCCCCACGCGGCGGGGGTGCGTGGCAGTGTGAGCGCGCCGATGTAGACGAACCGCTCGCTCTTGGCGCCCGTCGGGAGGACGAGGCGCTTGGAGGACGGGTTGCCGGGCTGGACCTGCGCGAACGAGCTCGCGGCAAGCGGGAACGCGCCGAACAGCGGGAGGGTGGTCGCGGGCGTGGTGAGGATGTCGAGGCGCGCGTAGACGTCGATGTCGACGGTGTCGGTGTACGGGTCGCCGGCGAGGGCGCCCGGATCGACGGCGACCCATGCGAGGTTCGTGCCGCCGCTCGAGACGACGCCGAACCCGGACGCGTAGTCGGCGTCCGTGACGATGTCGGTCGAGAGGATGCGGTTGGCGGCGTGGATGACGCCGATCGGGGCGGGCGCGCCGTCGCCTTCGACGTGGTCGCGCAACGGCGGCAGCGCGTAGACGATCGCACCGCTCGAGTGCGTTGCGTTGGTCGTGCCCTCGCGGCCGCGGATCACGGTCCAGGTCGTGCCGCTGATGCTCTCGACCTGGACGAGCTCGGAGTCGATCAGGGCGAGGCACGGCGCGACGATGCTGTCGGGCGTGGCGGCGACGGTGATCGTCTCGCGCGCGCCCGACGTGCCGGCGAGCATGCTCGCCGAGAGGGCGGCGGGGTCGCACTCCCAGACGATGCCGCCGTCGATCAGGAACGTGCCGGCCGTGGTGGCGGGGATGAACGCGCCGAAGTAGACGGCGTTCACGTCGGTCGCCGGCTGGTAGACGTTGCTGATCAGCGTCCACGCGGCCGTCGAGAGCGTCGCTGTGGGGCTCGTCGAGAACGAGGCGGCCTCGCCGAGGCGGGTGGCGACGCCGGGGGTGCCGCTCGTGGCCTTCGCCCAGATGATGCTCGCGAGGACGCGGCCCTTGCGGTACTCGCCGAAGACTCGGACGCCGCAGCCCTGGTAGGTGGTGCCGCCCGCGGTCGCGACCTGGATGCTGTTGCGGCCGTACCTGGCGGACGCTCCGGCGCTGAGCGTCGCGCCGCTGTTGCTCATCCCTGAGATGGCGGTGGAGATGAGGGCGCGGTTGGCGGCGTACGCGATGTCGCCGAGGATCGAGCAGCGGTTGAAGGGGATGGTGACGCCCCAGCCGGCGAGCGCGTAGACGGGGTAGGTCTTCGCGATCGTGCCGCTCGCGCCGGAGCCGGATGCGGCTCCGGCGGCGATGTGGAGGTCGGCGAGCGCGGGCGCGGTGCCGGGCACGGCGCCGGTGAGCGCGATGTTCGTCGGGGTCTGCACGCCGACGTACGTGTAGGGGCGGACGCGCACCTCGCCGATCGCGACGGCGGCCGAGGTCGCGTTGAGGCGGATCGCGGCGTGGCCGCGCACGAACTTGGCCTGCTCGGCCGCGGTCATCGAGTAGGAGACGGTCGCGGCGGGCGTGTCGATCCCGACGACGGGGCGAGCGGTGTAGACGTCCGCGGTCAGCTTCCCGCCTTCGCGGCGGATCGCGATCCAGTACGTCGTCGACGCGGCCGGCGTGTACGCGGTCGTCGCGAGCGTCGTCGCGGCGCCGGCTTCGCGCTTGACGACGCGCAGCGCCGCGGAGGTCAGCTCGACGCCGAGCATGGTGTCGGCGCCGTCCGGGTCGGCGCAGATGCAGACCATCGCGGAGATGCCGGTGGTCGAGCCGGGCGTGGTGTAGGCGAGGCTCGCTTCGGCGTCGGTCGGCTGGTAGCCGGGGCCGGTCAGGCGGAGCCGCGTCTGTCCGCTGAGGACGCAGTTCCCGCCGCCTGCGCGCGTGACGGCGCCCTCGTCGGGCGTCCACTCCCCCGCGCTGACGGTGTCGGTCGCCCATGCCTCGATCGTGTCGAGCGGGTCGCCGAGCAGGAACGGGCCGCAGACGAGGTCGGCGGCGATGTCGCGCCGCGCGGTCGCGTCGTTGCGGCTCGCGGTCGAGATCGACGTGACGCGGAGCACGTCGAGGTAGACGCGGACGGCGCTGCCGTTCTCACGTACGCAGATCCGGCCGCCGTAGCGGCGGAGCTGGTCGAGCGCCTCGTCGAGCTGCGCGATCCGCGCGTCCGCGGTCGGCTTGGTCGCGCCGGCGACGCGGACGGCGAGGCGCGCCTGGCGCTCGACGGGGTAGCCGGTCGCGGCGGTGCGGCCGAGCGTGCCGCGCACGCCGGCTTCGACGTGCTCCCAGATGGAGTCGCCGAACGTCGTGTCGGAGAGGAGGGAGTAGCCGGTGTCGGTCGTGCCGTCGAGCAGCGTGAGGCTGGTCGGGATGGGCCCGGCCGTGTCGATCCTGACGAGGCGCGTCGTCGCCACCCTACGCTCCGATCCTGATCCGCGGCGTGCGGCGGAACGTCTGCCGGCCGAACGCGTTGCTCATGAAGGCCGCGCCCTGCCGGTACTGGTCCGGGGTGGGCGGGAAGATCGAGTTGAAGTGCTGGACGACGACGCCGCCGCGCGGCGGCGTCGCGCGGCCGGCGCCGGCGCCGTACCCGCCGAACGTGGAGAACGCGGCTTCGTTCAGCTGCAGGCCGCGCTCGGCGGCGGCGGCGCGCGCCTCGGCCTGCGCGAGGCGCGCCTCGAGGTCGGCCGTGTCGACGCTGCCCGGGTCGGTCGTTTCGTCGACCTTGTCCGGCTTGAGGTCGGCGTAGTTCGCGTAGTCGCGGGTGAGCGTCGCGATCTCCGCGTAGATCTGGTCGCGCGCCTTCTTCGTCGGCTTCTGGTGGAGGAAGCGGCGGAGCTGGCGGAGGCGCGCCTGGATCAGCTTGCGGATCTTGCGGCGCGTGATGTTGTCGTCGCGGTAGGCGCGCTTCTGCTCCTCGGGGCTGATCGTGCCGTCTCGGTTCCAGTCCTTCGGGACGGTCTGCTCGGCGGCGGCGAGCGTCGCGTCGAGCTGGTTGAAGCGCAGCGAGTACGCGTCGGCGGCGCGCTGGAGCTTCGCGTCCCAGCGGTCCTGCCGCTTGGTCGAGCCGCCGCCGGAGTAGGAGCCGCCGGGCACGATCGTGGGGGCGCCGGTCGCCCGGAGCGCGCCGTAGACGCGCGCCGCGCCGATCATCCCGATCTGCGTCGGGTTGAGGACGACCTCGCCGCGGGAGACGTTGATCGGGACGTTGTCCGCGCCGTCGAAGCGGCCGGCGATCGCGGCGCCCGTCGCGGCAGTGTCGTTGCCGCCGCCGGCCGGCCCCTTGTTGCGCCGCACGGTGTCGATGTAGACGGTGGTGACGTTGCCGTTCAGGTTGTAGAGCTCGTTCTTGAGGTCGCGCACGTCGCCCGTCACCGCGTCGGCGTTCGAGGAGACGTTCGCCGGAGTCTCGGCCGGGATCAGGCCGAGCAGGCGCTTGAGATCCTCCACGTCGCCGTTCGTCGCGACCGTGTTCGTGATCCACGTGAGCTCCTGCTCGGTCGGCGCGTGGTCCAGCTGGCGGACGACGTTCGCGACTTCCGCGGCCGTGGCCTGGTTTGCGGCGGTGAAGCCCTCCGTGTTCTTCGCGGCGTCGACGATGAGGTCGGCGTACGCCTTCGCCTCGAACGCTCCCTGGCGCATGCGGGCGTGGAAGTTGCCGGCGTGGATCGCGTCGAGGGTGTACTGGGCGCCGAGCTCGCGCGCCTTCTCCGTGATGCCGCCGAGCTCCTTCCTGAACTTCTGCGTCGAGGCCGAGAGCTGGGCGTCGGCGGTCTGCTGGTTGTGCTTCGCGACGTTGACGCGGTGGTAGGCCTGCGCGAGGTCGAGCTGGGCCTGCCGCTGGTTGTCTACCGCTCGCCGGTACTTCCCGAGTGCGGCGACACCGGCGGGGGTGTCCTCGAGGTGCTGTTTGCGGACGCGCCGCATCCCTTCCTCGGCCTGGTGGAGCTGGGAGAGCGCGTTGCGGCTCTGCTTGCGCGCCTGGTCGAGGTTGATCTCGGCCTGCTCGACGTCGAGCGCAGCGCCCTGCGCGTCGAGCTGCGCGTCGCCGAGCTCCTTGATCGCCTGCGCCGCGTCGCGCGCCTCTTCCTTCGCGGTCGTCATCTCCTGAACGACCTTCGAGAGGCCGAGCGCGAGGCCGGTCGCGGCGACGGCGGCGATGCCCATCGGGCCGCCGGCGAAGCTGACGAGGCTGGAGCCGGCGCGTCGCGCAACGGCGCCCATCGTGGAGAGCTTCCCGATCGGCGCGGCGATCCGCTCGCCCTTCGCGAACGCGCTGGCCTGAGCGGTGCTGATCGTCTGGCCGATCTCGCGGTAGGCCTGGCGGATGTTCTTCTGGGTGGCGCGCGTGTCGATCTTGCGGGTGGCGATGTTGAAGACGTCGAACTCGCCGGCCTTGATGCGGCCGGTCAGCTCGATCTCGCGGCGCATGGTGCGGAACGCGTTGCCTGCGGTGAGCGCGGCCGGGCCGAGCTTCTGGACGGCGAGGAACGCGCCGCCGCCAGCCGCGATGCCCTGCAGGCCGCCGGCGGCGTCGACGACGCCGTCGAGCGAGTCGGCGAGGCGCCGTGCGCCCTGCGAGCCGACCTGGAACGCCTGCGCGGCCTTCGCGCCGAACTCCTCCTGCGCGTTCTCCCACGCGATCGCGGCGCGGTCGGCCTCGGCGGCGTTCGTCTCGCCGTACTTCTTGGCCTGGCCGGCGTACTTGTCTTGCGCGGCGGCGAGCGCCTCCTGGGACGAGGCGCCCTTGTCGATCTGGATGCCCATCCGCTTGAGCGCGGTGGTGTTCCCGGCGGCCGCTTTCGCGACCGCGTCGGCGGCGGTCGCGAGGTCCACGCCTCGGCCGCGCGCGATGTCCATCACGAGGTTGTTGAGCTTGAGCGCCTCGCCGACGTCGCCAGTCGAGCGGAGCAGCTTGGTGAAGCTGTCCTGGAGGTCTTCGTCGTCGAACGCGCCGAACTCGGACTGCGCCTTGATGGCGTCATCGATCCGCTGCCGGTAGATCTCGGTGTTCTTGGAGAGCGTGTCGAGCTGGGCGGCCATGCGGGCGCCGCTCTTCTCCGACTCCTGGTAGGCGGACACGCTCTGCTGGACGGCGCCGAGGACGCCGGCGGCGCCCATCGCGAGGCCGAACCCGCCGGCGACCTCGGTCATTCCGCGGAAGGCGGTGGAGGCGCGGCCGTGGAGGCGCGCGAGGCTGCGCTCAGCATCGCGGGCGGCGCGGTTGACGCCGCCCGCGTCACCCTGGATGTAGATCTTGACGGTGCTGTTACCAGCCATCTTCGGTCACGTCGTCGTCGGGCGGTGGTTGGAGGTCGTCGTGGTCATCCGCGAGCGCCCGCTCGAGCGCGACCAGGTCGACGTGCAGGTCGGCGAGGCTGCTCGTCCGCAGGAGCGTCGACGGGCGCGTGCCCGTCAGGCGCGCGATCCGGCCGAGCAGTGGAGCGAGCGCTTCGAAACGCGTCGAGGCGCTCGCGCCCTCCGAACGCGAGCATCACGACCTCTTCGACCTCGGACTCCTCGAGCACGCCGATCGGGAGGACGCTCTCCTCGGTCGGGATCCTGGCGACGCGCGGGTCGACGAGCATCGCCTCGACGACGATGTCCTGCGCCTCCACGAGGACGGGAGTCGGCGGCGGCGTGTCTGCGGGTGTGAGCCCGCCGACCCACCGGGAGAGCTGCTCGACGGCGTCGGTGTAGGCGCCGGTCCGCACGAGCTCGGAGACGGGGAGCGTCTCGCGGAGCTCGGCGGAGCGGCCGGTCGTGAAGGTGTGAACGAACGTGCGCGGCGTCGCCCACTGGGAGTGGTCGATCGTCACGGGCTAGGTGTGCGCCATGGTCGTGTTGACGAGGGTCACGGTGACGCTCGCCGACGCGCTGCGCGTGGCCTTGAAGTCGTAGGACGCGCCGAGGCGACGCTTGTTGGAGAGGGGTGCGGGGCCGCCGCCGGTGTACTGGCAGTTGCTCATCGCGATCCAGAGCTTGAACGGGTAGGCGCTCGCGATGATCGCGGTGCTCGTCCAGCGCACGGTCGCAGTGAACGCGGTCGCGGCGGCGAGCGCGTCGTAGTCGGTCGAGTTGACGAGCGTCTTGGGGACGCTGCCCGACCAGACGAGCGGCGAGTCGCCCTTGAACATGCGGTCGGGCCAGCGCGACCCGGAGCCGCCGGTGTGGACGGGGTCGAGCGGCTGCTCGGCCTTGATCGAGAAGTCCTCGAAGTCGGCGGTGCCGCCGAGCCAGGTGAGGTTGAGGTGCGGCTTGAGGAACGGCGGGATCGTGAGCGTCTCGAAGACCGGCGTGAGGGCCGGGTCGGCGCCGCGCGTCATGTAGAGCGCGGGGCCGGACGCGGTGACCTTCGCGCCGCCGGTGCCGGGCGTGTCGATCGCGAGGCTCTGGACGGCGCAGCCCTTGAGCTTGAAGTACGTCGTCTGGTCGCGGTACGCCGCGTCGGCCTGGAAGGTGAGCGGGCTCGACCCGGTCGGTCCGAACGGCGCCGTCCAGACGTGGCGGGTGGCGCCGACCGGGATCACGACGGCGTCGGGGTCGGTGATGACGCCGTTGCCGGCCGTCGTGGTCGGTCGGCCCATCATGTAGGTGAAGAGCCACCCGATCAGGTTCGGGTAGAGGCGGCTCTCGAGCGACCAGGACGGGTCGGCCGCCTCGATGAGCACGTTCAGCGGCTCGTCGAGGTTGCGGAGCTCATCGTCTCTCTCGAGGTGGCTGAAGCCGGGTGCGGGGCCGAACTCGAGCAGCGGCGGGTAGGCGCTGTTGGTGTCGAGCGTCGGCGTGTTGAGCTCGTTGCCGGGGATCGACTCGCCGGCGAGGCGGAGGTAGCCGAGAGCCATGGTCTACTCCTCGGTCTTGGCGGCGCGCTTGGCGGGCGTCGCCGCGGCGGGCGCGGGGTCGGGGTCGGGGACGAGCTCGACGACGCCGTCGCTGGCCGCGGCGATCCGCTCCGCGAAGGCGGGCGTGATCGGGCCGTGCGTCTGGGTGTCGATGTCGAGGGCGAGGCAGTCGGCGAGGTCGCGCTCGTCGCCGGGCTGCCAGTCGCCGTCGAGCGGGCCGACGGTGTAGCGGCCGGGCGGCGCGTCGGCGCGCAGGCGCAGCTTGGGCACGGGGATCGGTCTCCTACTCGAAGGGGTTGGCGTGGAGCGAGGTGGTGGTGACGGTCACGACGTAGGTGAGGAGCTCGCGCCCGTCGCGCGACGCGACCACGCGCTCGCGCGTCGCGGTCGCGACGCTCGCGCTGAGGACGGTGTTGCCGAGCGTCTCGTCCGCGTCGATCGCGCCGACGGCGCGGCCGAGGACGCTGAGCGCGTCGAGGTCGGACTGGCGCGCGTAGTCGCCGCTGGTGTAGACGATGACCGTCCAGGCGAGGTAGAGGTCGTTGCTGCCGAGCTGGGATTCGGCGCGTTCGCGGGCGAGCTCGACGGGCTGGCGTTGGAGCTCCTGGAGGCGGATCGTGGCCGCGGGGAGTTCGTCGACGGCGGCCGGCTCGTGGTCGTAGACGGTGAGTCCGTCGACGGTGTCGAGGCACGAGGCGAGGGCCGCGAGGATCGCGGCGAGGGTGTCGGCTCCGATCGGCATCAGAGGCGCGCGGCGACGCGGCGGAGGACGTCGCGTTCGACGTCGTCGGCGATCTGGGTGGACTGCGCGAAGACGGCCTTGCGGAGGACGCGGCGGGCGGGGTAGCGCGGCGAGTCGACGCTGCGCCGCGGGCCGCCTGGGGTGGTCATCGCGGCGCCGATCGCGCGGATCACCATCGGCGCGCGTCCGCGCTCGAGGACGGTCGCGTACGGGCGGCGCGCCTTCACGTACGCGCCGCGGCCGGTGCCGCCGGCGTCGATCGATGCGGCGTACTCGCCGCTCTGCTTGGGGACGCGGGTGCGGATCGCGGGGAGGGAGCGGTCGACGGCGCCGCGGACGGCGTCGGCGGCGTCCGCTCGGGCGTGCGCGGCGACGCTGTGCAGGGCGCGGCGCGTCGCGGTGTCGTCGACCTTGGCGGAGATGTTCACGCGACGGGCCTCCGGCGGTACCAGGCGAGGCCGGCGCGGACGTCAGCGGGGAGGCTCGCGACGCTCGCGATCGCGGCGGGCTCGTCGTCCGGGTCGAGCGGGGTCGTGCGGTGTGCGTAGTGCCGGTCGTACCATCGCTTGACGGTCTGGATGGCGTAGTGCTTGGCGTCGTCGGGCGTGGCGGCGGGGCCCCAAGCGCCGTTGATCTCGACGAGCGGCGCGCCGAAGCGGTCGGCGTACTCGCTGCCGAGGTCGACGTCGGCGGCGAGCTTGACGAGGGTGTAGGTGCCGATCGTGGTCTGTCCGACGGGGCGTAGCTGGTAGCCGATGGCGGCGGCGAGCTCGACGGGGGTCGTGCTCTCGGGGTGGAGGGTGATGGTGGTGGCGCTGCGGAGGTCGCTCGCGCCGAGCGGGACGACGCGGCGGGTGCCGCTCGTGGCGACCTGGAAGAGGCGGGTTGCGTCGCCCTGGTCGCAGAGCTCGCGTTGGGTGTAGGCGTGGATGGCCTGCGTGGCGGCGGCGATCAGGCGCGTCAGGAGCGCGTCTTGCGCGGTGTCCGACGCGCTCTTGGCGAGGGCCTGGCGGACGTCGTCGAGGGTGCAGAGCGTCGCCACGGTGGTCTACGCGGTCTCGTGCTTGGGGGTGTGGGCGCGCGCGCGGCGGCGCGGCGCGTCGCCGGTGGTGGCGATGCCGCGCTTCTCCCACGTGTCGGCGAGGTCGGCGGGGACGTCGACGGTGTCGCCGGGGTTGAGGAGGCGCGGGGTGACGCCGTCGAGCGCGGCGAGGTGGCGGGTGAGGATGGTGACGGTCGGCATCGGGTGGTGGCCGTAGGCCGCGCCCGCCCCGCCCCAGCGCGGGGCGGGGCGGGGCGCGGCGCGGGTGGCTAGGCGGCCGTCCCGACGCGGCGGGAGCGGCCGCGGACGATCGAGGCGCCGCTGGCGGCGCCGGTCGTCGCGCCGCTCGTGGTCATCACGACGCGGATGTACCGCTTGGCGCCGCGGTAGGCGACCTTCTGGATCGTGTTCGCGCCTGGGGCGGACGCGACGGCGGTGAAGGTGCCGAGCTGGTCGCCGGCGGCGACGTCGGTGAACGACGAGTTGTCGTCCGACTCCTGGAGCTTCGGCGTGTGCGTGCCGTCCGTCCAGGCGCCGAAGTGGACGAGCGCGAAGCTCGCCTCGTAGCCCTGGAGGTCGACGCCGGAGCCGTTGACCGTGCCGTTCGTGCGGACGGCCGGGGCGAGGGAGTGCGCGGGCAGCGCCTCCGTCGCGGTGTCGCGGATCGCCATGTGCGTGTCCTGTTCTGCTTCGCGGGGTGGGCTACTGGACCTTGAGGATCTGGATCGCCTCGGGGAGGACGAGCTGGCCGCCGACGCGGCGGCGGGCGACGAAGCGGACGACGCCGTTGCCGGCCTGCGTGTACGGGTCGCGCTGCATCGCCATCTGGAGGCGGTCGACGATCAGGTAGGCGCGCTGCCAGTCGCCGTAGGCGAGGATGCGGGCCTGGTCGGCGACGGCCGACGGCATGTCGGGCAGCTCGACGTACGGGTCGCCGTCGATGGTGGCGGCGGCGGATCCGGTGAGGCCGGGCGCCCAGAGGTACTCGCCCGTGCCGGCCGCCTTCATCTGGCGGATCGTGCGGATGATCGCGCGGTTGAGCGCGAACGCGCCGCGGCGCTGGTACGCCGTCTTGACGGCGTACTTGAGGGTGATGATGTCGTCCGCGGCGAACGTGTCGTTGGTCGCGGTCGAGGTGACGCCGACGCCGGCGTCGTTGAGGAAGCCGTACGGCTTGTTGACGCCGTCGCCGGAGACGAACGCGGCGCCCTCGAGGCGGCCGAACTCCTCGGCGAGGTCGGCGCCGATCTCGGCCTCGAGGTCGAACGCGGGGTCCTCGAGGTCGATCGTCGAGATGTCGATGATCGCCGCGGCCTCGTTGGTCGGGATCTCGATCATCCCGTAGGAGCCCTGCGACTCGGTGCGGGCCGCGGTCTCGGCGACCCAGTAGCCGGTCGGGCGGCCGGTGCGCTGCGGCTGCTTGACGCTCGTCGAACTCGTCTGGCGGATGCGCGCGACCTCGCGCATCGGGGAGACCTCGACGACGGCCTTGAGGATCTCGGGGACGAAGTCCTCGGCGATCAGGAAGCCGCCGGTGGACTGGTCGGAGACGACCATGTCCTTGCGCTCGGGCGCGGTCTGGCCCTTGCGCATCATCTCGAGGAACGCGGCCTTGGTCTCGCTGGGTGCGCCGGCGCGGGCGCGGTCGGCGTCGAAGCGCGCCTGCTTGATCTGCGCCTCGATCGCGTCGACGCGGTCGTTGACGCGGTCCCAGGCCTGCTTCGTCTCGGCGGTCTGCTCGCCGAGCTTCTTCGTCTCGGCCTCGATCTGGTCGCGGAGCGGCGCGATGCCGTCGCCGATGGCCTTCTGGAGCTCCTCGCGGAGCGTCTTCTCGTCCATGACGGACTACCCCTTTCGGGTGGAGAGGTGGCGCGCGAACGCGTCGCGCACGAGGTCGCCCAGCTGGGTGGGCTCGATGCCCGGGCCGGCGGGGTTGGACGCCTTGGCGGCGTCCTCGGCGGGTCCGTCGTCGCCGGACGTGCCCTCGGTGGGCGGGGTCGCGGCGGCGTGGAGTGCCGTGAGTGCGTCGAGCGCGGCGTCGAGGAGCGCTCGGTTGCTGGTGGAGAGGGAGCGGCCCGCCTTGATCTCGTCGGCGATCTCGGCGAAGGCGGCGGCCGCGGCCTTCGCGTCGAGCAGGCGCGCCTCGGGGTTGGCGGGGAACGTGACGGCGCTGATCTCGACGAGCGAGACCTCCTGGAGGCGGCGGACGGCGCCCTGCCACTCGTCGCGGATCGTGCGGTAGCCGATCGAGAGGCCGCGCATCGCGCCCTGCTTGAGGAGGCTGAACGCCTCGCGGCCGCGCTGCGTGTCGAGGTTCAGCTGCGCGTCGATGAGGAGGCCCTTGGTGTCCTCCTCGAGGCTCGTGGTGACGCCGATCGGCTCCCACGCGTCGTGCTGCCAGAGCATCGGCACGACGCCGCCCTGGTGCTCGATCGTGCGGGCGAACGCGCCGGGCTCGACGACGTCGCCGTCGAGGTCGACGTTCCCGAACGTGGATGCGTAGGCGGTGATCTGGCCGGCATCGCCGGTGGCCTTGACCTGGAGCGGGAACGCCTTGGTTCGGATCGGGCGCACGGCGGAGCTCCGGCCGTCGGGCCGGCTGGTCTTCTGCATCGGTCTCGTCCTCAGGCGGGGGTCGGAGCGGGCGGGTCGGCGTTCGGGGCGCCACCGACGGGCGTTTCCTGGATCTGGTCGCCGCCGTCGACGGCGGGGAGGTTCTCGCGGGCGCGGAGCTCGTTGGCGGTGACCCAGCCGCCCTGGCGGGCGAGGCGGTACGCCTCGTAGCGCTCGCGGGCGCTGGTCTGGAGGATCGCGTCGTAGAGCGGCTCGGCGAAGAGGCCGCTGCCGGGCGGGAAGATCTCCGGGTCGGCGTTGAGCGCGTCGGCGATCGCGGTGAGGATCGGGCCGAGGCAGAAGAGCGCGAGCGCCTGGCGGTCCTCGTAGGTCGGGGAGCGGTCGGCGCCGACGAACGCGAGCGGCATCTGGTAGACGCCGGCGATCTCTTCCCGGGTGTAGCGGTTCTGCTCGACGAACTGGAGGTCGGCGAGGTTCACGGGGAGCGTGACGATGTCGTCGTCGACGCTGATGATCGTCGGGCGGCCGGCGTTCTCGGGGCCGGAGTGCTTCGCCATCCAGCGTTCGATCCACGAGTCGGCCTCGTCGTCGGTCGCCGGCGGCGTCGAGGTCTTGAAGACCATGCCGGGGCGGGCGTCGTTCTGGAGGACGCGCTGCTCGAACTGGCGGCGCTCGAGCGCGGCGGCCATGGAGACGCGCAGCTCGCCGATCGGCGAGAGTCCGCTGACGGCGCCGTTTCGCGCGGCGAGGCGCGCGTGGACGATCTCGCCGGGGTAGTACGTCGCCTTGTCTGCGGCGCGCCGGCTGCCGCGGACGCGGTAGACGATCTCGCCGGCTTCGCGTTCGGCGCAGAGGTCGCGCGGGTCGAGCGTGACGAGCCTCATGACGCGGCCGCGCACCTCGATCTTGTAGGCGTACCAGTTGCCGTCGGCGGCGAGGCTGAGCGCGGCGTCGGCGACGAGGCGGCTGGCGGGGACGCGCGGCTCGGGCTGGTCGTGCAGGAGGCGCCACTGGTCGCTCGTGCGGGCGCGGGTGCGGGCGTCGTCGTCGGTGTAGACGACGAGCGGGCAGAGCGACGCGGGGCCGGAGATCGCGCGGATCACGGCGAGCAGCGCGGGGATGCCGAGCGCGAAGCGCGCGTCGCCGCCGGTGCCGAGGCGCAGCCACCACTCGGGCGGCGTCAGGCTCCACGGGTAGTCGAGCACGTCGCTCGACTTGCGTTCGGGCGCCGCGGCGCGGCGCAGCGCCTTGCCGATGACGCTCACCCTGCGCCCAGCCCTGCGGTCGCGCCGAGCAGGATCAGCGCGGCGCCGGCGGCGACGAGCGCGGCGCCAGGCCCGGCAATGACGAGCGTGCCGGCGACGACCAGCGCGGCGCCGCAGAGCACGAAGAGGTCAGGGACGCTCATCAGTAGAGCACGCTCCTCCGCGTCTGGCGGACGACGCAGCGCCAGTAGGCGAGCGCGATCGCGGGCACGGCGTCGATCGGCTTCGAGTCGTCCTTCTTGTAGATCTTCACGCGCCCGTTGCGGACGACCTTCCGGCACGCGGCGACATGCTCGGCGAGCACGGCGTCCCCGTCGGTGCGGACGATGCCGTCGATGATGCCGCGGTCGAGCGCGGCGATCGCGTCGTCGTAGTGGCGGCTGGTCGGCTCGACGGGGACGATGCGCGCGCCGATGCGGCGGCGGAGAACCTGCGCGGAGCGATCGAGGTAGCGCGGGTCGTAGGCCGCGTCGACGACGCGCCAGCGCTCCATGCACGCCTCGAGCTCGTGCTCGACGAGGTCGAAGTCGATCTCGCCGCCCGGCGAGATGGCGTGGTGCGGCGCGTCGCGCCGCGCGGAGAGCACCCACGCGCCGACGTCGCAGCGCCCGTCGGGCGCGAACGACGCCCAGCCGATCGCGGTCGTGTCGTAGGTGCGCGACCCGTCCGCGCCGAGGCAGACGGTGCGGCCGTCGGCGAGCGGGGCGCCGTCGCCGAGGTCGCGCCACCTCGAGCGGGTGCAGAACGCGTCCTCGGTATCGGCCCAGACGTTCGCGTAGTACTGGAGCAGCTCGCCGCGGCTGATGTCGGTGCGCGCGGCCTGCGTCGCGATGAACGCGGCGGTCACCCAGCTCGACGGGTTCGCGAGCTTCACGAGCTCCGCGTCGTCGAGCGCGTCCTCGGGCTTGGGGAGCCCGTCGACGGGGGTCGAGTAGTTGTAGACGAGGGTGCGGGTGCGGTGGTTGCGGCTGATCGTGAGCGCCGGCTCGGGTCGCTCCGTGTCGCCGTGCGCCTCGTTGCCGTCGACGAGGCGGCCGAGGATGCTGGAGTCGCGCGTCGCGGCGTCGCCCGCGGTCGTGATCGTGAAGATCTGCGCCTTCGGGCGGGCGCCGCCGCCGGTCGTCAGCGCCGTCCAGGCGGCGCGCGCGCTCTGCGTGTGCCACTGCGCGAGCTCGTCGCAGATCACGAGCGAGTCGTTGCCGCCGTGGAGCCGGCCGCCGGAGCAGGCGACGGTCTTGATGAAGCCGGGCTTTTTGTCGGCGCGGACGACTTCCTTGTGGAACTCGCGGATCCTGACGAGGCGCTCGACGTGCGGGTTGGCGCGGATGAAGTCGACGAGGCTCGTGAAGAGCTCGCCGGCCTGCTCCTTCGACGCGGCGGCGAGGCGGACGCGCGGCTTGCCGGTGTCGCCGAGCAGGTGGTAGAGCGCGTAGGCGGCGAGCATCGTCGTCTTGCCGTTCTTGCGCGGCACGAGCAGCCCGACGACGCCCCAGACGGGGCGCTCGTGGTCGTCGACGGCGAGCGCCTCGCCGAAGAAGTCGGTCTGCCACGGCTCGAGGATGAGCGGCTGGCCGGCGAACTCGTCGACGCTCTGGACGCAGTACGTCTCGCACCACCAGGCGAAGTGCTCGACGGCGCTGCCGGCGGCGTACGCCGCGGCGCGCTCCTCCCACGCGGGCGCAGCGACGGCGCTCACTCGCCGACCGCCTTCAGGCGCTTCACGCGCGGCGGCTCGACCGGCTGCTCGATCAGAGACTGCTGGCCGGGCCGCTCGAGGCCGAGGCGCAGCCGTGCAGCGGGCGAGAGGCCGAGCGCCTCGCCGTAGCGGTGCGCGTCCGTCTCCGCGCACCGGATCATGTCGAGCAGCGGGTGGCGCACTTCGGCGCGGCCGGTGGCGCCGCCGCGGGCGAGCGGCGGCGCGCCCTGCTCCTCGTGCTGGGCCCGGTAGCGGCGCGCGTCGTCGAGCGCGTAGACGTACCGCGCGATCAGGTCGACGTCCTGCGCGCGCAGCCGGAGCTCCGCCTCGAGCGTGGCGGTCACGCGCCGCCAGAGGTCGTGCGTCCGCTCCGGCAGCTCGGCCGGCGGGTCGAGCGCGAACGGCGCCGGCGGCGGCGGCGCCGGGACGCGCCGCGCGCGCCGTCGCGGCGCCTGGGAGCCCCCCTCCACCTTCACCGTCACGCCGGTGCCCCCTGGGGGGTCGAGGTGGCCTCTCTCAAAATCCGACTGGCACGGGGAGCAGCGCTACGGGCCGTCTCGGACCCTCCCCCCCTCAGCTGGTGCGCGCGAGATTCGCGGCCGTGGCACTTCTTGCAGAGCACTTCGACGAGGTCGATGCTGTTGTGCCTGCCGGTCGGGTCGTGCCCCTCGAGCGGGTTCTCGTCGCTGCCCGTGTGGCCGCAGCGTTCGCAGGCGGGGCGCTGGGTGATCGCGGCCTTGCGGACGGCGGCCCAGCGGGTGCGGTTGCGGCCGCTCGCCGTGCGTCGCGCGGTGCGCGTCGCGCGCTCGTGCGTCGAGCGGCAGCGGTCGCAGCGCGTGTGGCCGGACTCGACGGTGGCGTCGCAGTCGAGGCAGTAGCGGGGCGTGGTCATGTCGGCGGGAACGACGACGCCCCGGCCGTTGGCCGGGGCGTCTGAGTCAGGGCGCAGATGTAGTAGGGGGGGTGGGGGGGTGACCCGATCCGATTGCCGGGCGCCTCCCCTGCCACTGCGGGCGGTAGCCGGGACTCTACTCGGGGCGTCGGACGGACTGGCTCACGCGCGTCCGGCGGCGCTCTGCCACTCGGCGATCGCCTCGTCGAACGCGGCGAGGACGCGCGCTTCCATCGTCCAGTCGACGCGGTGCTCGAGGTAGCGGCGGGTGGCGCGGCCGGATCGGCGGACGGTGGGAGCGTCAGGACGCCGTCGGCGACATCTGCCGCGCGCTCCTCGCCGACCCCGTGGCGCTTGCGCTGGGCGTGGTCAGCGGCCCGCTTGCGGCACGAGCACGTGTACGTGACGGGCTGCGGCGCGGTGTGGCCGCTGATCGACGGCGTGTAGATCGGTGCGCCGCAGCGCGGGCACGCGCCGACCCTATGCATCGGTGTCCTCCCGGAGGGCGGCGTCCTTTTCCACGTACTGCGGCCGCAGGCGGCTGCTCTTCGGGTTCGGCCCGAGATCGGGCAGCTCGTCCAGCGGGCGCTCGGCGAGCAGTGCCGCTGCCGCATCGGTGTCCTCCTGGTCGGCGGGCGCGAGGTCGGCGGGGAGCGGTCGCGTGTTCGTCGTCGTGACCGTCCGCACCGAGGGCGGGAAGCACGCGCAGCCGCGCGTCGATGGCGGCGGCAGGATGCCGTGCCATACGGTCGGCTGGTAGATCGGGCAGCCGCAGCGCGGGCACGTCCCGACCTGCATGTAGGAGGTCACGACGCATCCCCCTGGTCGGCGGTGTCCTCCTGGTCGGCGGCGGCGAGGGCGGCGGCTGCGGCCTCGTCGGCGGTTGCGCCCTCCACGCGCTCGCCGATCACGCCGAGGTCGATAAGCCACCGAGGGAACGGGCCGGGGTCAGGGTCGAAGGACACGTGAAGCGAGATGCCGCGCTCCTCGCAGAGCGCGATCAGGGCGAGCATCAGCGGGGTCATTGGTCGTTCTCGAGGATCGTGTACGCGATGGGTGGGCGGCCGAAGCGTCTAAACCACTCGTCGATGCGGTAGCACTCGACGCCGTCGGGGCGGGTGACGACGAGCTGCCCCTCCACCGGCTCAGTCACGAGGAGTTCGGAGTCCATCCTTTCCCAGTTCGGGTGCGTGGTGGTGGAGGGGCCGTCGTCGAGCTTCGTGGTGCGGTTCGCGGCGCGGCGCTTCTCGTCGGCTACGCGGTCGCGCTTCCGCTTGCATGCGCGGCAGTCGCCGCTCGGGGTGCGCGCGTCGGGCGTGTCGATGGGGTGGCCGCGTCGGCACGCCCGCGTGGGCGCGGCGGCGTGGAGGAGCGGCGGCGTCACCGTGTGACCTCGGGGAGGCGGCGGATCTCGCTGCGCGCTTGGCGGTACCAGTCGAGGTCGTCGTCGTCGCGCTGCGCGTCGAACAGCTCGTTGAGTGCGTGTGCGTACCCGCACCCGTACCCGGCGACGGCGAGCAAGGCGCCGGCGAGGAGGAGGATCGCGGTCGCCATCAGAGCCCGGCCTCGCGGAGTGCGCGGAGGACGTCTTTCGCGGAGGTGCGAGCCCCGGCCGCGGCGCCGTCGCTGCTCACGCCGAAGGCGCGCATCGCGGCGGCGGTCTGCGTGTCGCCCTGCGCCCACTGGCGGAACGTCACGGGTCGATCCTACTCGGCGGGTCGGCGGCGGCTGCGGCGCGCCATGTACGCGGCGTCGGCGGCCGCGGTGCGGGCGGAGTCGCCGGGGCGGGTGCCGGGGATCGCGCCGCCCTTGCCGCCGCGCACGCCGACGACGGGGATGCCGCGGAGGGCGGCCTCGTCGCCGGCTGCGCGCCGCCCGTCGGGGGTGATGTCGCGCTGGGCGGCGCGGGCCTGCTCGACGTTGCGGGCGAGCTGCGCGTCGATCGTGGCGAGGCGGTCGAGGATCAGGCGCACGGGGCGTTCTCCGTGTCGGGGTGGGCGGCGGCGATCCAGGGGGCGGGGTCGAAGTCGCTGTCGGCGATGACGCGGGTCATGGCGGCTGTGATGTGCGCGTCGAGGGTGCGTCGGTCGATGCCGAGGTCGCGGGCCGCGGTTCGGCGCTGGCCGTTGGCGTTGAAGTAGGCGCGGAGCGCGTCGACCTGGCGGCGGGTGCAGACGCGGATCGCGAGGTCGCGCTGGGATGGTGGGAGGGCGAGCCAGCTCATCAGCGGGGCCGCTGGCGGCGCCGCTTGCGGAGGGCGCGCTCGAGGTGGTTGTGGACGCTGCCGGGGCGGATGCCGAGCTCGTCGGCGATCTGCTCCTTCGTCATGCCCGAGTCGTAGAGCTCGACGACGCGGCGCTGCTGGTGGGAGAGCCCGTCCCGGGCCGTTGGCTGGTCAGGCGGGGGCGAGTCGTGCTCGGAGGTCACGGTACTCCTCCTCGGAGATGTGGCCGCTAGCGCGGCGCCGGTCGAGGGTGCGTGCGGCGTCGGCGCGGCGCGCGGCGAGCGCGTCGCGGCGAGCGGTGACGTGGCGGACGGCGTCGACGATCTCGTCGTGGAGCGGGTCGCGGAGCCACGAGGAGAGCAGCGCTGTCGGGTTGCGTCCGTTCTGGGCGCGGGCGACGAGCTCGACGAGGACGTCGGCGCCATGCTCGGCGGCGAGGCGGCGAGCGGTGGCGGCGTGCGTCGTCGAGAGGCGCTTGGGGAGGGCGGCGAGAGCGTTGGCGACGGGGTCGTCATCGACGGCCTGGTCGTCGCCGTAGGGGGGGGATATAGGGGGGGGTCCTACTTCTGAGACGTGCATATGCCGCGGTATGAGCCGTGGCAGGTGCCGGGGTAGGTGCCGCGGTAGGCGCGTCGGGCTGCTGGCGGGATGCCGCCCAGCGGCGCTCGGCGCGCTCGCGCTGCCGCTCGCTGGTCGCGAGCACGCGGTCGTGCTCTTCCCTGCTGAGCTGCCGGTCGGCGAACGCAGGGAAGTAGAGGGCGCCGTCGTCGAGCTCCGCGAGGATGCTGCGTCGGAGTGCGGCGGCGATGAAGCGCCTGATGGTCTTCTCGGCGAACCCGGTGTCGCGAGCGATCCCATCAGGAGTGAGCGGCGTCCCGTCGATGTCGACGAGCGCCCCGGGTGCTTCGCTCGCGGCTGCGAGCGAGAGGACGAAGGGGTAGGCCCCTCGTGCGTCCTCGGGGAGGCGACGGATCCTGAGGTCACTCAGGGCGTCGTGTGGCCACCATCGGATCCATGGCTGGCCGGTGAGGTGCGCGACGGTGTCGCGGTAGTCGGCGAGGTTCACGCGTACGCCTCCGCTGCGGGGGCGAGCTCGCGGAGGCGAAAGCCGGTCGTGAAGCGGAGCTCGGCGACGTCGCCGAGGTTGCCCTTGCGGTTCTTGAGGATGCAGGCGCGGACGACGCCGCGGAGCGACGCCTTGAGCGCCGGGTCGTCCTCGTTCTGCGCGGGGGCCCAGAGCGCGATGATGCGGTCGGCGGCCTCTTCGATCGCGCCGGAGTCGCGGAGCATGTCGAGGGTGGGGCGCTCGCCGCCGCTCTTCGCGGCGCGGTTGAGCTGGCCCGCGACGAGCATCAGGACGCCCTCCTGGAGCGCGATCGCCTTGAGCGCGCGCGCGGTCTCGGAGACGCGCTCGTAGACGCTCGCGCTCTTCCAGCCGTCCCAGCGGAGGAGCTGGAGGTAGTCGACGCAGACGATCCCGATGTCGAGGCCGCGGCGGCGCGCGGCGGCGATGTGGAGGGGGAGGTCGCCGACGCTGACGGCGCCGTCGAGGATCGCGACGCGGTCGAGGTACGGCCCGGCGTTGAACGTGACGTCTTCGGCGTCGTCGCCGGTCGTCGCGGCCTCGCGGAGGCGCTGGGTCGGCACGTCGAGGGTCTGCGCGGCTAGACGCTCGACGATGTCGGTGCGCGGCATCTCGAGAGACGAGACGAGCGCGGCGATGTCGCTGCGGCGGCTGACGGCGTTCGCGGTGACGTCGAGGAGCGCCCACGTCTTGCCGACGGCGGTGCGTGCGGCGAACACGACGACCTCGCCGCGGCGCAGCGGCGTCGTGAGCTCGAAGTCGATCGTGGGCCAGCCGAGGCGGATGCCGCCGTCGGTCGCGTCGCGGCGCGCCTCGTCGACCCACTCGCGGAACGCCTCGCGCGCCGTGCGGACGCGCGTGGTCGTGGACGCGCCGGCGCGGAGGTCGCCGATCACGCGCTCGAGCTCGGCGAGCAGCTCGGCGGCGTCGCGGCCGGTCGCGGCGGCGCGTTCGGCTTCGAGGCACGCGCTGATCGTGCGGCGGAGCGTCGCGGTCTCGCGGACCTGGCGCGCGTACGCGTAGGCGTGCGCGGACACCCATCCGCTGCTGCCGGCGAGGCCGAGGACGTAGGCGCGTCCGCCCCACTCGGCGATCACGCGCTGCTCGTCCTGGTCGAGGTGCTTGGCGAGCCACCCGTTGACGGTGTGGACGTCGACGGCGTCGCCGGCCTTCACCATCGCGGCGATCGCGCGGTGGACGAGGCGGTTCGCGCCGCGGTAGTAGTCGTCCTCGACGAGGTTGGCCAGGAGCGTCTCGCGCGCGCTGTCGCTGACGAGAGCGCTGCCGAGCGCGGCCTCTTCGGCGTCCGTGTCTTGCGGCGGCGTGATCGCTGGCTCAGGCAACCGTCGCGTCCTCCTGGTCGGCGGCGGCGAGCGCGATCACGTACCCCTCCGCGCGGAGCGCCGGCAGGAAGTGATCGCGCGTCCAGTGGCGCGTCGAACCGCCCTCTGCCATGAACTGCGGATCGACCTCGCGGCAGACACGCGTCACAACGTCCACCGCCTCGTCGTCGCGTGCGGCGCGTTCGATGCGCGCCTCGTCGTCACGCGGCTCGCCGAGCAGGCGGGACGCGCGGCACGGGTCTGAGCACGTGAGAACAGCGCACGTGACGTAGCCGCCATCGCCGAGGAAGAGGGCGTGCGCGCCGCACGCCGGGCACGCGCCCTGGACGCGCGGGAAGCGCGGCCACCCGCCGGTCGAGTCGTGCGGGTCGTGGAGCAGGCCGGCAGCGAGCAGCGCGTCCACGGCCACAGCCGCTTCCATGGCCTTCGGACGCCCGTACACGTCCATCAGCGCCCTGCGGCTCGCGTCGATGGCGCGGGTGCGGAGAGGATTCGCGTCAGCCATCGGCGGACGTCTCCTCGAGGCGGCGGACGCGGACGGTGCGCGGGCTGATCTCCGGGCCGCCCTCGCGGGCGAAGAGGTCGCGGAGGCCGCGGATGACGTGCCACATCGCGTCGCGGCGGTTCGGGGCGTGGACGGTCTCGACCCACGGCTGCCCGTCGGCGTGCCAGGTCACGCGGTACGTGTTCACGCGGCGCGCTCGGTGTAGTCGAGGTCGGCGACGCCGCAGTCGTGCTCGGCGAGCCAGAGCGCCCAGAGCGCGCCGAGGCTCGCGCCGGCGTCGGCGCGCGGGTCGTCGTGCTCGAGGCGGCGACGGTCGAGCCAGCGCGCGAAGCCGCGGGCGGCGGGGTGCTCGGCGTTCATCGCGCTTCTCGCAGCTCGCGGATGGCGTCGAGGAACGCGGCCGGGTCCTCGAGCGCGAGCCGGACGATGTCGTCGTCGACGCGCTGGCCGGGCATGACCTCGACGGCCTCGTTGGCGAGGCGGTGCGCGTGGAGGTGGAAGTCGCTCGGCGGCGCGCCGATCGCGTCCATCCACGCGGCGAAGCCGAGCTCGGTGATCGCCTGCGCGGCGGTGGCGGGCGCGACGCTGCCGGTGCGCGCCTCGTCGGCGACCTCCTGGAGGAGGTCGAACATGATGAGGAGCGCGACGGCAGCGCGGTGGTGCTGCGTGATCGGGCGCGGCGTGTCAGGCATCGGGCTCGTTCCCGTCGATCGCGCGGTCGAGGATGGCGCGGACGGCGTTGACCTTGGCCTCGGCGGCGGCGACGCGCTTGCGCGCGTCGCGGTACGTGTCGGCGGCCTTGAGCTCGGCGGCGCGGGCCCGGTCGAGCTCGGCGACGGCGTGCTCGACGTCCTTGAGGACGCCGCGGACGCGCGTCGCCGCGGGGCCCTTCGCCTTCGCCTCGTTGCCCTTGCGGGTGCGCGCGGAGCGCTCCTCCGGCGTCATCCGCTCGGCCGCGGCGCGGACGCTCTGGCGGAACCGCGTCTTCGCGATCGCGGCGCACGCGGTGCAGAGGCCCGCGTACGGCCCTTTCGACCACGCCGCCTCGCCTCCGCACCCGTTCGTCTTGCAGTCGGCCGAGTTGACGTTGACGGCGACGGCGCTCACGACGCGCCTCCGGCGATCGCGAGGCAGACGGAGCCGCCGATGAGGAGGAGCGCGGCGAGCGCGAGCAGCGCGGCCGTGCCGCGGTCGAGGCGCTGGTCGTCCTCGTCGTCGCGAGACTTGCGTGGGGCGTGACCGGGCGGCGGCACGTACCGGTCAGGCATCGGGCGCCTCCGCGGTGGCGGCGGCGAGCGCGGCGTCGAGGGCGCCGCGGACGTGCGCGGCGACGAACGCGGCGGGCATGTCGACGAGGACCCGCTCGACGGGGACGAAGCGGACATCGAGCTCGCGCCGCGCGGGGGCGCCGCCGGGGAGCACGAGCGCGTCGGTCGGCGCGGCGTCGCGGACACCGAGGATGACGGGCGCGGTCGCGGTGATCGCGAGGCGGACGACACCGGGCGCGGGGCTCGTCGCGTCGACGTTCAGCGGCGCGTCGAAGCCGTCGAGGACGCGCGCGGGGCACGGCATCTGGCCGAGGTCGAGGTTGAGCTCGTTCACGGCGGGGCCTCCGTTGCGGGGCGGGTGAAGGGGTCGGCGCGGCATCAGAAGAGCGCGGGGGCGCCGGTGTCGCGCGCCTGGCGGGCGCGACGCATCAGGCTCTGGCCGTACGGCGTGAGCGTCACGAGCGGCCGGTCGTTGAACGGGAAGTGCATGACGCCGCGGCGGACGAGGCGGAGCATCGGGAGCTGGCGCGCCGCGTGCTCGAGGTCGAGCGGGAGCCAGTGGCCGGGGCCGAGGCCGCGCCGCTCGAGCCACGCGACGCCGGCGGCGAGCGCCGCGCCGTCCGGCTCGGCGAGGTAGGCGATCGCGGCGTCGAGGTCGTCGCCGGGCTCGTCGTCGAGCTCGGCCAGGATCGCGTCGAGGCGGCGCCGCGCGACGTGGTCGGCCCAGCGGCGAAGGTGGTTCCCGCACGAGGCGAGGTCGCAGTCGCGCGCTCCGTCACACCGGGTGATCGGGTAGCGCGGCTCGGACCGGTCAGGCGCGGGCCAGTCGAGGCGCCGGCCGCAGACGACGGGAGCGTGGGTCACCGCTCGCACCGCGGGTAGTAGGCGCGGCCGACCCAGGCGGGGAACCAGCACGCGCGCGGCGTCGCCGGGTCGTCGGTCGGCAGGAGCGAGTAGGTGACGCGGTAGACGCCGGCGGCCGGGTCGAGGCCGAGCACGGCGAGTACCTGCGGGAGCGCGTCGATCAGGCGCCCGGGGACGTACGGGCCGGAGTCGAGGACGCGCGGCTTCGCGCACCGCTTCGGCGCGTCGAGCGTGCAGATGAGGACGCGCTGACCGCAGCGCGCGCCGGTGAGGTCGCGGCGCATCGCGACGGCGTAGGCGGTGCGCTTGAGCGTGCCGGTGCCGCACGCGATCGCCTCGCCGGACGGACCGTCGCCGTACCAGCTCATGAGCGTGGCCTGCGGCTTCGGCGCGGCGTCGGCGATCGACGAGTAGACGGCCGAGGCGGTCAGGAGCACGATCGCGACGAAGAGGACGGCCATGACGCGCGCCATGACGCGCGCCTCGCGAGCGCGCCTCGCGCGCTCGTCGGCGAGCGTCTGCTCGAGGTTCGCGCGCCAGTACGCGGCGAAGTTCGGGTCGTCGATCTTCAGGCCCCTCACGACGCGCCTCCGTAGGGGATGTACGGCGGGTCGGGCACGCGGCAGATCAGGCCGCCGCGTCGGTCGACGAGGACGCGCGCGACCCAGCCCGTGCGGGTGTGCGCGAGGTCGCTCTCCCAGACGTGGCGCGACGCGCGGCAGGCGCGCAGGCGGTACGTCATGGCGGTGTAGGCGTCGTCGACCCACCAGGCGCCGTCGATCCGGCAGCGGCGCTTGCTCGAGCAGCCCGCGTGCCACGGCTGCCAGTAGACGCCGTCCGCGTCGGGCGTGGAGAGCACCCACTCCGACCAGGCGAAGGCCGAGCGGGCCATCGTGGCGCGCGAGTAGCGCAGCGGCGGCGCCGGGTCGGGCTTCGGCGCGGCGGCGGCGGCGCGGCCGGCGAGCACGCCGACGGCGAAGACGACGGCGAGCGCGATGAGCGCGCGGACGCGGCGGCGACGGGAAACGGCGACGAGTTCGTCGCGCGCAGCGGTGGCGCGCAGCCAGAGGTCGAGCGTCTCGTCGGCCGCGTCGACGCGCGGGGTTTGCTCGGGCGTCACGCGACGGCCCTCATCGCGTCGGCGAGCGTGCTGCGCGGCGCGGGCTGGCACGTGGCGACGAGCTCGCGCCCGTCGGCGAGCTCGATCCGGACGACGAGGACGCCGTCGGCGTTGACGACGCTGACGATCGCGTCGTGCGTCTCCGGGTCGCGATCGTCGCGCCGCTCGTCGAGCACGGCGCACGGATCGAAGGCGATCAGGTCGTCGCTCACTCCCCCACCCCCGGCGGGTCGGCGTCGCGAGCCGTCTGGCTATGATGGGCCGATGAGTCCCTGGTTCGATCCCAGGTGCGCCCACTAAACGGATTGCGACGCGTTTTTGCATCTGTATGGGACAGCGCGGCTCGGTTTGCCGCAGCCTCAATAGCGTCCACCCCGCCCCGCACGCGGACGAGCTTGGCCCGGCCGGCGTAGCGTCGCGTCTGGTTCACGTCGCGGTGTCCGGCGAGCTCGGCGGCGGCGTGCAGGTCGCCCGTCTCGGCGATGAACGCCTCGAGCGCCCAGCGGCGGAACATGTGCGGCGTGACGGCGTCGAAGTCGACGATCCCCGCGGCCTCCGCCAGGCGCGTGACGATCCTGCCGATCGCGGTGTGCCCGGCCGGCTTCCACGGCTCGAGCTGCTCGCGGCGCTCGTAGCCGCTCGGGCCGGCGAGCGTCTCGCGGCGGCGGCAGACGAGGTAGTGGCGGCGGTCGGCGCAGCCTTGCGCGTCGAGGTCGGCCAGGTGGCCGGCGAGCGCGTCGGCGGTCGCGTCGCCGAGCGGGACGGTGCGGCCGTGGCCGCCCTTGCCGCTCGCGAGCAGCAGCACGCGCTCGTCGAGGTCGACGTCGCCGACGCGGAGCGAGCGCAGCTCGTGGTTGCGCAGCGCGCAGTAGGCGAGGAGGTGGCAGACGGCGTAGTCGCGCGGCGTCTCGGCCGCGTCGACGATGCTGGCGACCTCGGGGTCGGTGAGGCGGCGCGGCTCGGGCTGGTAGCGGCGGATCGGCGCGAGGTGGCGCGCCTCGCCCTTGCCGGCGCGGCGCAGGTGCAGCCACTCGTCGAACGAGCGGATCGCCATCATCCGGTTGTGGAGCGTGTTCGGCGCGAGCGCGGCCCATGCGGCGATCACGCTCTCCCACTCGTCGATCCCGACGTGGCGCGCGTCGAGGTCGCGCCCGATCAGGTCGATCGCGTCGAAGATCGTGCGGCGGTACGCGTCGATCGTGCGCGGCCTGAGCTGGCCGGCCTGGAGGGTGCGCAGCCACGCGTCGGCGGCGTAGCCGAGGTCGACGTGCGCGCTCATGCGACGCCCCTGCCGGTGTAGCGGCGCCACTCGTCGACCCACGGCGCGAGGTAGCGCGCGACGGCGTCGAGGCTGCCGTCGAAGCGCGCGATGTCGACGCTCCCGACGACGTCGTCGCGGGTGCGGATCGTGACGACGCCGAGGCGGCCGCGCGGGTGGAGCGGGTCGGTCGACTCGTCGATCACGTCGAGGCAGAGGCGCAGGCCGAGGGCGCGGCACTGCGCGTGGAGCGCGATCCAGGCCTGCTGGGGCTGGGCGCTCATCAGCGGGCGCGGTCGTCCGCGGGCGTGCCGTGGAAGAGCGGCGCGCCGACCTTGTCGGCGACGTCGGCGGCGAGCTCGCCGAACGCCTCGCGGACGACGTCGTCGAGGCGGTCGAGGATGAACGCGATCGAGAGGCGCCCGTCGGTGAGGCGGTAGCGGAAGCGCGCCTCGACGCGGTAGGGCTGGGTGCCCTCCCAGACGCGCAGCGCGAGCGCGAAGCGCGTGGGGACGATGAGGTCGCCGCGCTGGCCGGCGCGCGCGTCGAGCGTCTCCTCGTAGACGAGGCGCGTCTCGCCGTTGGAGAGGCGCGTGTCGGAGCGGAAAGCGGCGCTCTTGGTGGCGTGGAGGCTCTGCGCGATCTCGAGCATCTCCGCGCCGGTCGGCTCGACGATGTCCTGGGCCCGCTCCTCGACGAGCTCGGCGAAGTCCACCTGCGTCATCGGGCGGCCGGACCGCTGCGTCCACGTCTGCCACTCGACGCTGCGGGCGAGGTGCAGCTCGACGCGGTGGGCGCCCCACCCGGCCCCGCCGTTCTCGCCGGCCTCGTGGTCGTCGAAGATCGCGGCGAGGCGCCCGGCGTTGCGGTCGCCCCAGAGCTGCGTCTCTCGCGTCAGGTGGCGCTTGGCGTAGGCGACGAGCGAGTCGGGATCGGTGACGGTGAAGCGACCGCGCTTGCGGCGCGGCACGGGCGCGTACTGCTCGAGGTCGGCGATGCTGAACGCGTCGCCGGGCGCGAGGCGGACGGCCAGGAGCTCCTCGCCGTTGATGTCGACGGGCGTCGCTGCGCGCTCTGCGAGCGCGGCGATCGCGCTCGCCTCGGTCGAGCACGCGGCGACGGCCTCGAGCACGGCCGGCTCGTTCATGCCGCGCAGCGGGTCACGCATCGCGCGCCTCCTTCGTGATCTCGGCGAGCTCGTCGCGCGGCGGGAGGGCGCGGAGCTCGAACGCCTGCTGGCGCGGGTCGTTGCGGCGCAGGTTGGCGTGCTCGTCGACGAACCACATCGTCGGCTTGCGCGCCGCGGTCGGCTTCTTGAGGACGACGTCGTCGACGACGCTGACCATCGCGTCGGCCTCCGGCTTCACCTTGAGGGTGAGGCGGAGCTCGCCGGGCTTGCCGAACGCCTCGACGGCGCCGATCAGCTCGTGGAGGGCGCCGGACAGCTCGGCGAGCGCGGCGCCGCTGCGGAGCTCGTGGAGCCACTCGGCGAAGCTGCGCACGGGCGCCGTGGCGTCGCTCTCGTTCATGCTCGTCTCCTTCTCGGAGGGCTGGTCAGGCATCGTTGGAGATCTGGACGTAGGCGATCGGGGGTTGGCCGAAGCGGCGGCGCCACTCGCTCGGCGAGTAGCACTCGATGCCGTCGGCGCGGAGGACGACCGGCGGCCCCTCCCAGGCGTCAGTCACGACGGCGGAGGCCATCCTTTCTCGGCGAGCAGGGCGGGGCCGGGAGGGGCCGCGGTCGGGCTTGGGCCGACCCGCCCGCACCGGGGGTGCAGCCGCGGTGCGGGCGGGGGACGCCGCAGCGGCGGAATGCGCGGCGTCCACGCGCGAGACCCGGGCACCACCCGGGCGCGCGCTGGCGATCGTGACGCTCACCGCAGCGCTCCGGCGAGGAGCGCGGTGAGCGTGGGCGCGGCGGCGACGCCGGCAAGGAACGCGACGAGCGTGGCGACGACGGCGGCGCGGCGGCCGCGCCGCTCGAGGTTGAGCGCGCAGACGTGCGACGCGCCGAGCGCGTATCCGGCGGCGTGCGCCCCGGCGCGCCGCTCGTCCCGCCCCTTCGCGTAGCCGCGGAGCCATTCGGCCTGGAGGTCGTGCTCGGTCGGAGCCGGGCGGGCGGCGGTGCGGGGGGCCGCCCGCCCGGCTACGACGCGACGGGCCGCTGCCGGCTCGTCGACGACGCGCCCCGAGGAAGGAGTCGGCGCGTCGTTCTCGTCGACGACGATGAAGCCGCGCGTGTCGCACGCCGGGCACTCGACGTCGTCGAAGCGGCCGTAGCCGCCGCAGAGCAGGCACGTCTTCTGGACGGTGCTCATGCCGCCACCTCTCCCCTGGTTGGCGCGGACGCGCCGCTGACGGCGGCCGTCGCGAGCGCGGCGACCGAGCGGGCGCGGACGATCAGCATCGCGAGGCGGCGCGCGTCCTCGAGCAGCAGCTCGACGTCGCCGATCAGCGCGTCGACCTGGCGCGCGAGGACGAGCAGGTCGAGCTCGGTCGCCGCGGCGCGCTGACGGGCGATGCTCGCGGCGCGCGTCTCACGGGTGTGCATCGGAGTCCTCCGGGTTAAGCGATCGAGCGCCAGCCGCACCGGCCGGCGCATCCTGCGGGCATGCCTCGCCCGCGCAGCCCACCATCGGAACGTCATCCTCGTCTGCGCCATCGAGCGGGACGAAGTCGATGACCGTCGCTCCGACCGAGTCCGCGAAGGCGACGGCGATCTCGAACGGGATCGAGCAGTCACCGGCCTCGTACCGCGCGATCTGCCGTGCGGAGACGCCGATGCGCTCGGCGAGTTGGGCCCGGCTCATGCCGGCCGCTTCCCGGGCACCGCGAAGGAGTGTTGCCGTATCCGTCATCCGGATTCGGAATATAGCGCACGCGTTCCCGGTCGTCCAGGGGCCTGACGGCCCCGAACTGGCCCCCGCCGGGGGACATGGCGGAGACTCCCTCGCCCGCGCCGGCGACCCGCGGAGGCGACGGGCCGCTCGGGCCCTTCCTGATCGTTCTCGGGTTGCTCGCGATCTTCGCGGGCGGCTTCGTCTACGTGCAGAGTCGTCAGACGACTGGGGCGGACGAGGCCGGCGACGCGATCGCCGTCATCGCTGGGCGCGACACTGAGGAGCGTGAGCCGAACACGGTGGCGCTCGCCGCGGGTGTTGGCGGCGGATCTGCGCTGATCCTGGTCGGCGTGCTCGTGCTGTCGAGCGAGCGGAAGCACCGCGAGACGCTCGCGGCGATCGAGCGCGCTGCGGCGCCGCCGGCGTAGGGCGGCCGCGGCTTGTCCGAGCGTGCCCGTACGATGCGCCGGTCGGCGGAATCGGGGGAGGCGCGCGGGTGAACACGCTCTACTACGGCGACAACCTCGACGTGCTCCGCCGGCACGTCAAGGACGAGAGCGTCGATCTCGTCTACCTCGACCCGCCGTTCAACTCGAACGCGA
>CAYZWR010000014.1:0-42250 GCA_964481735.1 uncultured Thermoanaerobaculia bacterium | reverse complement strand
CGAGGTACTGACCCTCTACGCCTTCTCGGTCGAGAACTGGAAGCGCCCCCGCCACGAGGTCTGGACGCTGATGAACCTGCTGCGCGACTACCTGCGGCGCGAGCTCCAGACCCTGCTCGACAACGACATCCGGCTGCGCGTCCTCGGGCGCTACAAGGAGCTCGACCCGTCGATCGTCGCGGCGCTCGAAACGGCCCTCGAACGCACCGCGAGCTGCCGCGGCATGGTGTTCAACATCGCGCTCAACTACTCGGGACGCAACGAGATCCTCGACGCCTGCCGGCGCATCGTGTCGGAGTGGGCGGCCGGCGAGCGGCTCGACATCGACGAAGCGACGCTTTCGCGCTCCCTGGACACCGCCGGCCAGCCCGATCCCGACCTGCTCATCCGCACCTCGGGCGAGATGCGCGTCTCCAACTTCCTGCTCTGGCAGATCGCCTACACCGAGATCTGGGTGACGCCGACCCTCTGGCCCGACTTCCGCTGCCGCCATCTGCTCGAAGCGATCGTCGACTTTCAGCGCCGCGAACGGCGCTTCGGCGGGGTGCACGACGAAGCGACGCCGCGCGAGCGCGGCACCGGCGAGGCTTGAGCCGGGCGGCACCCGACGACATGAAGCGACTCCTCACCGCGGCGGTCGGCGTGCCGCTGGCCCTCGCCGCGGTCTTCAAGCTCCCGGGCTGGGCGTTCTTCCTCCTGGTCGCGCTGCTCTTCGAGTGGGCGGCGATCGAGTTCACCGCCCTGGTCCGCCCGTTGGCGCCGCGCGGCCCCTGGTGGTGGCTGCTGCTCAGCGTTCCGCTGGCCGCCGCCGGGCTCGCCTGGGGACTCGCGCCCGGCGCGGCGATCGACGGTTTCTGGCCGCTCGCCTTGGCGGCGCTCGCCGCCCTGGCGACTCCCGTGGTCGTGCTGTTCGCGCGCACGCCGGTCGATCAGGCCGTCGTGTCGACGTCGCTCCTCGCCTGGGGGACGCTCTATTTCGCCGCCCCCGTCGCCGCGCTCTCCCGCCTGCAACAGCACGACCCCTGGGTCTTCTTTCTGCTGCTCGCCATCGTCTGGCTGGGCGACACCGCCGCCTACTATCTCGGCACCGCGTTCGGGCGTCATCGCCTGGCCCCCACGGTCTCGCCCAAGAAATCCTGGGAGGGGGCGATCGCCGGCTTCGCCACCTCGCTGGTCGCGACCGCGATCTGGTCGCTCTGGCAGCGCGACTCGCTCGACTTCCGGCTGCTCGCGGTGGGCGCGTTGACCGCGCTGGCGAGCCAGCTCGGCGATCTGGTCGAATCGATCGTCAAGCGAGCTGCCGGCGTCAAGGACTCGGGAGGCGTGCTCCCCGGGCACGGCGGGGTCTACGACCGCCTGGACGCGATGTTCCTCGCCGCGCCGGCGATGCTGCTGGCGCTCTGGCTCTTCGGGTTCGAGGTCGGACCATGACCCAGCGGCTGGCGCTCCTCGGAGCGACCGGCTCGATCGGCACCAGCGCCCTCGAAGTCGTCCGCCACCACCCGGAGCGCCTGCGGGTCACCGTGCTCGCGGCGCTGGGGCGCGATCCGGCGAGGCTCGCGGCGCTCGCCTGGGAGCTCCGACCGAAGCTGGTCGCGGTGGTCGACGCGGCCGCCGCCGCGCGGCTCGACGGCGAGTTGCCACCCGGCGTCGAGCTGGCGAGCGGCGCGGGCGCGCTGGTCGACGCCGCGACCCATCCGGAGGTCGACAAGGTGGTGGCGGCGGTGGTCGGCGCGGCGGGGCTGCCGCCGGTCGCCGCCGCGCTGGCGCTCGGCCGGCCGGTGGCGCTCGCCAACAAGGAGTCGCTGGTGGTCGCCGGACGGCTGCTCACCGAGCTCGCCGCGCTCTCGGGAGCGGAGATCCTGCCCATCGACAGCGAGCACGTGGCGCTTCACCAGGCGCTGCGCGCCGGCCGGCCGAGCGAGGTGCGCCGGCTCGTCCTGACGGCGTCCGGCGGTCCCTTCCTGCGGCGCGATCCGGCGACTTTCGGCGCCATCCGCAAGGAGGAGGCGCTGCGCCATCCCACCTGGAGCATGGGGGCGAAGATCACCATCGATTCGGCCACCTTGATGAACAAGGGGCTGGAGCTCATCGAGGCGAGTCACCTGTTCGCCATGCCGCCCGAGCGCATCGACGTCGTCGTCCACCCGCAGTCGATGGTGCACTCGCTGGTCGAGTACTGCGACGGGTCGATGCTCGCGCAGCTCTCGGTCAACGACATGATCTTCCCGATCCAGTACGCGCTCGCCTTCCCCGAGCGCTGGGAGAACGAGTTCGAGCGCCTGCGGCTGGACGAGCTCGCGGCGCTCGAGTTCGTGCCGCTCGACGGCCGGGTCTTTCCCGCCGTCGGACTCGCCCGCGCGGCGCTCTCTGCCGGCGAGAGCGCGCCGGCGGTGCTCAACGCCGCCAACGAGGTCGCGGTCCACGCCTTTCTCGCCGACCGGATCCCCTTCCCGGCGATCGTCGAGACGGTCGAGGAGGTTCTCGCCGCTCACGCCGCCGAGGACCTCGCCGATCTCGAAGCCGCCCTCGCCTGGGACCGCTGGGCGCGCGCGCGCGCCACCGAGACGCTGGCCAAGCGCCGCCAGGCGCGATAATCTGCTCCGTCCGCCATGACGCACTACATCACCAACACGCTCGCCTTCATCTTCGCCCTGGGCATCATCATCTTCGTGCACGAGGCCGGCCACCTGCTGGTGGCCAAGGCCTTCAAGATGCGCGTGCTCGCCTTCTCGCTCGGCTTCGGCAAGCGCATCTGGGGCTTTCGCCGGGGCGAGACCGATTACCGCCTGTCGGCGATCCCGCTCGGCGGCTACGTCAAGCTCTCCGGCGAGGAACCCGGCGAGGACTCCGACGACCCGCGCGATTTCCTCAATCAGCCGCGCTGGCAGCGCGTCCTGGTCTATCTCGCCGGGCCGGCCATGAACGGCGTGCTCTCGGTCCTGCTCATCGCCGTCCTCTTCATGATCGGCATCGAAGTGCCGGCGCTGCAGAGCGTGCCTCCGGTCGTCGGCACGGTCGAGGCCGGCTCGCCCGGCGCGGCCGCCGACCTGCGCCCCGGCGACGAGATCGTCGCCATCGACGGCCAGGAGATCTCGCGCTGGCAGGATCTCGCTTTCCTGGTGATGACCTCGATCGGCAGACCGCTCGCGTTCGAGCTCGAGCGGGACGGTGCGCGGCTGAGCACGACGGTGACGCCGAGCAAGCCCGCCGACTTCGACTTCGGCGACATCGGCGTCTATCCGAAGCTCCTGCCCCACATCGGGGAGGTCGTCGCCGGCGGCCCCGCCGAGGCGGCCGGGCTGCGCGTGGGCGACAAGGTCCGTACCCTCGACGGCCGGCCGCTGGCGAGTCCGGGCGACTTCGTCGCCTACATCGAGAGCCATCTCGGAGCGACGGTCGAGGTCGGGATCGAGCGCGACGGAGCGCTGCTCGCCCTTCCCGTCGTTCCAGCCGACCAGGGGGGCAAGGGCAAGATCGGCGTCCGGCTGACCATCTCGCAGCGCTATCCGCCGCTCGCGGCGTTCGTCGAGAGCGTGCGCTTCAATCGCGACATCGCCAGACAGAGCCTGCTGGTGATCGGCAAGATCTTCAAGCGCGAGGTGGCGGCGAAGAGCGCGCTCGCGGGCCCGATCGAGATCGCCGCGCAGTCGGGCGCCGCCGCGCGCTCGGGTCTGAAGAACCTCTTCTACCTGATGGGCGTGCTGTCGCTCTCGATCGGCCTGCTCAACCTCTTCCCGATCCCGGTGCTCGACGGCGGGCAGATCGCGATTCTCTGCGTCGAGAGCCTGATCCGGCGCGACCTCTCGCTCGCCGTCAAGGAGCGCATCGGCCAGGTCGGCTTCGCGCTCATCGTGCTGCTGATGGTGACCGTTCTGTACTTCGATCTGTCGAAGAACCTGTTCGCCCGCTGAGCGGTTCAGAGGGAGCGCAGGATCGCCAGGTCGCGCGCATGGCCGAGCTCGTCGTCGCCGAGCGGGGTCTCGAGGATCATCGGCACGGCGGCGAATCGCGGTTCGGCGAGCACGCGGCGGAACGCTTCGAGACCCAGGGCGCCCTCGCCGAGGTTGGCGTGGCGGTCCTTGCGCGAGCCGAGGGTCCCCACCGAGTCGTTGAGATGGACACACCCGACGAGCGCGAAACCGACCGTGCGCTCGATCTCGACGAGGAACTCCTCCCACCCCCGCGCGCTGTCCAGCGCGTAACCCGCGGCGAAGGCGTGACAGGTGTCGAGGCAGACACCCAGCCGTGCCCGCGAAGCGGCGCGTTGACGAATCGCCGCGAGCTGCTCCAGCCGGTAGCCGAGCACGGTTCCCTGACCCGCCGTGATCTCCAGCAGGATCCGGGTCGGACAGTCCCCGACTTCGGCGTCGACGGCGTCCAAGGAGGCTGCGATCGCGTCGATCCCCGCCGCTTCGCCCTGGCCGAGGTGGGCTCCCGGGTGAACCACCAGGGCCGGCACGCCCACCGCGGCGCAGCGCTGGAGCTCGTCGGCGAGCCCGGCGCGCGACTTGGCCAGGATCGCGGGATCGGGCGCCGCGAGATTGATCAGGTAGGCCGCGTGGGCGACCAGCGGACCGATCGGGCTCGCCGCGTGCGCCGCCCGAAAGGCGGCAGCCTCCTCGGGGGCGAGCGGCTTGCCGCGCCACTGGCTGGCGTTCTTGACGAAGACCTGGAGAGCCTCGCAGCCCAGCTCGACTCCGCGCCGAAGGCCTTCCGCGAGACCGCCGGCGACCGAGACGTGGGCTCCCAGAGGGGGGCTTGGCATGCCGCGAGTCTAACCCGGCCCGCCGCGCCGGCCGGGCGTCCGCGGCCGCTTTGCTAGACTGCCCGACCGTGCCCCGGCGATTCCTGAGTTTCGTGAAGCGAGCCGCCTGGGGCGCGACGCTCGCCGGCGTCTGCGCCGTCTCCGCCTACCTCGCCTTCAACCTCTTCGTGCGCCGGGGCGTGACGACGGTGCCCGAGCTCGCGGGGCTGGTGGGCGACGAGGCGGCCCGGATGCTCGCCGACCAGGGACTGCGTTTTCATGCCGCCGATCCGGCGGGTCGTTGGAGCGCCGAGGTCCCCGAAGGGCGGGTGATCGAGACCAAGCCGCGCGCCGGCAGTTTCGTCAAGCGCGGCAGCGCGGTCGAAGTCGTGGTCTCGCTCGGGGCCCGTCTCGCGACCGTCCCCAACCTCGCGGGCCGCGCGCTCAACGCCGCCCTGGTGACCGTGCGCGCCGAGGGCCTGGAGCTCGGCGACACGCTGTCGGTCATCACCGCGGCCGGGGAACCGGGCAGCGTGGTCGGCCAGGATCCGCCGCCCGGCGAGCGCGTCCCGGCCGGTGGCAAGATCGACCTGCTGATCGCCGGCGACTGGCGCCCCGAGACGTTCGTCATGCCCGACCTGGTCTATCGCCGTTACGAGGCGGTGCGCCGCTACTTCGAGGGGGGCGGCTTCCGCGTCGGAACGGTCAAGTTCGAGCCCTACGAGGGGGTCGCGGAGGGAACGATCCTCCGCCAATCGCCGTTGCCCGGCCATCCCCTGCGACGCCGCGACGTCATCGCCCTGGTGGTCGCCGCGGCAGGAGGAGGAGTGCCTTGATCGAGCTCGCCCCCTCGATCCTCGCCGCCGACCTCGCCAACCTCGCCGCCGCGCTGCGCATCTGCGAGCTGGGCGGCGCCGACCTGGTGCACGTCGACGTCATGGACGGCCACTTCGTGCCCAATCTGACCTTTGGCGCGCCGGTGGTCGCGGCGCTCCACCGGGCGACGCGGCTGCCGCTCGACGTCCACCTGATGGTGACCGAACCCGACCGCCTGCTGGGCGACTACCTGCGCGCCGGGGCGGCCCGCGTGAGCGTCCACGTCGAGGCGGCGACCCACCTCGACCGGACGCTCGCGGCCATCCGCCAGGGCGGAGCGCTCGCCGGCGTGGCGCTCAACCCGGCCACGCCCGTCGAGCAGCTCACCGACATCCTGCCGGCCTGCGACTTCGTGCTCCTGATGTCGGTCAACCCCGGTTTCGCGGGACAGCCCTTCCTGCCCTACGTGCTCGACAAGGCCCGCCGTTTGCAGGCGATGATCCAGGCGCGCCGCATCGACGCTTTTCTCGAGATCGACGGTGGGATCGGTCCGGGCAACGCGCTGGCGGCGGTCCAGGCCGGAATTCGCACCCTGGTCGCCGGCTCGTCGGTGTTCGGCGACGCCGACCCGGTGGGCACCCAACATCGACTGCGCGCGCTCGTGGAGGCCAACGCGTGAAACTCAGGTACCGTCCCACGGCGACGCGAGTCCTGCTCGCGGCCGCCGTCGTGCTCGCCGGATGCAAATCGGGGATCAAGGACGATCCGATCCTGCGGCTCTCGGCGGCCGAGGCCCTCAGCGAGGGCAAGCAGCTCTTCGAGCAGGAACGCTACGGCCGCGCCCAGCCCTACTTCTCCCATGCCTTCGAGGTCGAGCCCAACTCCGCGATCGGCCGGGAGGCGTTGCTGCTGGTCGCCGACTGCCTCTTCCTGGACGGCGGCACGGCCAACCTGATCCAGGCGGAAGCGAAGTACCGCGACTTCCAGAATCGCTTCCCGACCAGCGACCGCGCGGCTTACGTGCAGTACCAGATCGCGAACTCGCTGTCCAAGCGCATCGAACGCGCCGACCGTGACCAGGCCTCGACCCAGAAGGCGCGCACGGCACTCGAGGACCTGCTGCGCCTCTATCCGACGAGCGAGTACGCCGAGCAGGCGCGCGCCGAGCTCGTGACGGTGACCGATCGGCTCGCCGAGCACGAGTTCCTGGTCGGCAGGTTCTACCTTCGTTTCGGATTGCCGGCGGCCTCGGCACTGCGTTTCGAGGGGCTGCTCGCCAATTACCCCGCCTTCAGCGAGCGCGACAAAGTGCTGCTCCATCTCGGTCTCGCCTATCGCGAGCTCGGTCGGGCGGACGAGGCCCAGTCGATGTTCTCGAAGCTCCGCACCGAGCACCCCGAGAGTCGCTGGCTGAAGGAGCTACCCAAGGACGCGCACGGATGAGGGCTCCCGCCGGATGGGGTCGCGCGCTGCTACTGGGGTTCGCGCTCGCCGCGCAGGGGTGCAGCGGGGAGCCCTACTGGAGCTCCGCGGACCAGGGTGCCGCCGAGCGTGAGGAGCTCCGCCAACGGATCGCCGCGCTCACCGCCGAACGGACCGCCGAGCGAGCCGAGCTCGAGCGGCTGCGGGCGCGGGTGGCGCAGCTCGAGGCCGAGCGGGGCAGGCTGGCGGACGCGACCTCTCGGCCGCACGCACCGGCCGCGACCCCAGCGCCCACCGCCGAGGTCCTCGACACGCCCCGTCCGCGAGCGGTGATCGAGGCGAGCGATCTCGAGCTCACGGCAGGTCCCGCGGTCAGCGAGCCGCAGCAGCTCTACGACCAGGCGTTCGAACAGCTGCAGCGCCAACAGCTCGCCGACGCCGAGGCCTCCTTCGCCGACTTTCTGGTGCGCTTCCCGGCGTCCGACCTCGCCGACAATGCGCAGTACTGGATCGGCGAGGCTCGGCTGCGACGGGGCGACGTCGACGCGGCGCTGACCGCGTTCCGCGCGGTGGTCGAGGACCATCCGCAAGGCAACAAGGTGCCGGAGGCGCTGTTCAAGGTCGCCCACTGCCTCGCTGAGCAGGGCGACCGGCCGGCGGCTGACGAGGTCTACCGCGAGCTCGTGGAGCGCTACCCCGAGAGCGCGGCCGCGGAGCTCGCCAGGCGTCGCCTCGCCATCCCCTGACGGACCGCCGCGCGGCTCGGGCGCCCTCCTGTAACCTCCAATAGATACGTAGGTTCCGTGGAGAAAGCACTTGACACTGTGCAACTCGCCGGTTACCCTTGGCGCGAAGCTAAGGCCGGAGATGCGGAGGGGTTGACGCCGCGGGAGGTCGGGTCATGGCAAAGCGCCATTCGCGTGCTGTCCTGCTGCTGGTCCTGGGAGTTGCGCTCGCCGCGATGCTCGTCGCGGAAGATACGCCGCCCACGGAGCTCAAGTTCGTTGGCGGGCACTGGACGGCTTGGGATCCGCCCGCGACCCCGGAAGGGGCGCAGACCTACGTCATCGCGCCCGGGGACACCTTCTGGGGCCTGGCTTCGCGCCATCTCGGAAACCCGTACCTCTGGCCGCAGCTCTGGGAGCGTAACCAGTACGTCCGCGACGCTCACTGGATCTACCCAGGCGACCCGCTCGAGCTCGACGTTCAGGTCACGCCGCCCGGAGCGATCGGGGCCGCGGCCCAGCCCGCTCCGGGCGAGTACGGCGGCGCGCCGGGAAGCGCCGACCGCTCGGCCGGGGAAGCGGTTGCCGGCACCGAGCCCGCAGCGGGCGGCACCGAGCCCGCCGCGGGCGGCAACGCACCCGAGGCGCCTGGAACTTGGGGCGAGGGAGAAGCCACGGAAGTCTCCGACGTCGCACCGGCGAGCGGCTCGCGCGCGGGCGAATCCTCTGCGCTGACCGCGTCCGGCGGCGCCCGCGCCGGCGCCGAGGAAGCCGGTCCAGGCACCACGCAGGCGGATCAGGGCACGGCCGCGGGAACTGCCCAGAGCTCCACGGGCGCGGCAGGGACGAGAAGCGCCACCTCCGGCCCAGCGCTCGCCGGGCTCGCTCCTTCGGGCGGCAAGGCGACGGCGCCGGTTCCGCTCGGCACCCAGGACGACATCTACTGCTCGGGATTCATCGGCGACGTCGACGAACCGTTCGGCTACTCGATCGTCGGTTCCGAGTACGAAGTTCTGTCGCCGCAGATGGAGAATCCGATCTACGGTTCGGTCGAAGGCATCCTCGGCACGGTCGATACGGTCAAGTTCCGGCTGACCGCCGGAGACATCGTCTACCTCGACGGCGGGCGCGCCGGCGGTCTCTCCCCCGGCATGCTGCTCACCGCGGTCCTGCCCGCGGGTGTCGTCAAGCATCCGATCACGCGCGAGGTGGTCGGCGAGCAGTTCAACTACATGGGGCGTGTCCGCGTGCTCACCGCCCAGGAATCGACCGCCATCGCGGAGATCGTCCAGAGCTGCAGCGGCATCGTGGTCGGAATGAAGCTCAAGCTCTTCGAGCCGGAGCCGATTCCCCTCGCCCGCCGCACTCCGGTGCGGCCGGTCAACGACCCGACTTCCGCCGAAGCGCTGACCGATGCGCCGGTCATCGTCTCCTCGCCGGTGAACCTCGTTTCCATCGGCCAGGATCACGTCGTGTTCATCGACCGCGGCGAGGACGACGAGGTCTATCCCGGGGACATCTTCACGATCTACCGGGTGAACCGGCCGGCGCTGCCACCGGTCGTCCTGGGCGAGCTCGCGGTGCTCTCGGTCCAGCGACACACCGCGGTGGCGAGGATCATCGAATCGCGCTTCCCGGTCTACGTCGGCGATCGGCTCGAGCGAAAGTAACGTCGGCATCGTCGGCGAGCTGCGGGTTGCAATCGCCCCGCGCATTCGCTAGGCTGTCGCTCCCAAGCTGGATGAGGCGGTCTTGAATCGACAGAATCTGAACGGCAGGTTGCATCAGATCGTGGACGAGCTCGTGAGCCAGGGGGTGACCCTGGAGCAGGCACGTCAGGAGTTCGAGCGGCAGTTCATCATGGCGTCGCTGCGCTCCAACGACTGGAACTTCTGCCGCTCGGCGCGGAGCCTGGGCGTGCATCGCAACACGTTGCGGAACAAGGTTTCGCACCTCGGAATCGGAACCGGCGACGGCAAGGGGCGTGCCCATAGCGCGCGTGCCGCCTATCGCCGTCAGGTTCCCAAGGCCTAACAACCCAAAGCAGCGCAGCACCCACCAACACCCACAATTCGCGGGCCCCGGCAACGGAGCCCACCGGCGCGGCGGCCGATTCGACCGTCGTCGCTCTCGTCCCACGGAGGCGTGGCATGTCGCCAGACCCCTATGTTCGCTTCAGACGACGCTTGAGTTGGACCGCGGTCACCGCGCTGGCGCTCGGCTTCGGCTTCTCGACCGCAACTCTGCCGTCCCCTCTGGCGCCTCGCCAGGGTTTCAGCCTGGCGATCGACCGCTCGCTCGCGGCGGCGGCGCCCACGCTCGAGTTTCGCGCCCCGGCGGAGGCCCGCCCGGCGCCCGCACCGCAATCCAACGTCGCGCCCAGGCGCCGAGGGCCCACGCTCATCCTCTCTTTGGCAACCGATCGCCTGCTCGCCGACCTGCCGTACGGCCGGGAGATCCGCGGTGCCGCCCACCGCAACGGCTTGGATTCGCTGCTGCTCGCTGCGGTGGTCGAGGCGGAGTCGGACTTTCGTCCCGATGCCGTCTCGGCCAAGGGCGCGCTCGGTCTGATGCAGCTCATGCCGCTGCACTTCACCGGCATCGAGCGGCCGCTCGATCCGGAGGTCAATCTGAACCTGGGAGCGCGTTACCTGGGGGATCTACGGCGGCGCTACGACGGCGACCTCACCTTGGCGCTGGCGGCCTACCACGCCGGACCCGGCGCCGTGGAACGCTTCGGCGGCGTGCCGCCCTACCGGGATACTCAGCTCTACGTGGAGCGGGTGATCAGTCTCTACCACGACCACCAGCAGAATCTCGCCGCCCAGCTCGGAGCGCTCGACGCGCCTCCGTTCGCCGGGCCGTCCGGGTTCGGTTCCTAGCTGTTGCGCCGGTCGGAGCTCTCGCCGTTCGACTCGGAATCGTCGCCGCGCAGGCCCTTCTTGAAGTTCTTGATGCCTTCGCCGAGCCCCTTGCCGAGCTGAGGGATCTTCGATGCCCCGAAGAGCAGCACCAGGATGACGAAGATCATCAGCAGTTCAGGTACACCGAGCGAGCCCATGACGGGATCCTCCTCGCGTCGACCCGCCGGGCGAGTGCTTCGCCCGATGGCCGGCACGGATTCAGTCTAGCAGAGCCGCCGGCGGCGGCCACCGCTCCTCCCACCACCTCCGCACCTCGGCGAACGCCGCGGCGGTCTCCGGCAGACGGACGAGGTGCGGCACCGCGCGCGCCAGGGTCGGCGAAACCAGGCCGAGTCTCTCCGCCCGGCCCTGGGCCGCGAAGCGCGCGAAGGTCCCTGCCGCTTTGAGACATCGTTGCACGACCGCCCGCGCGTACTGCTCCGCAGGAAGACCGGCCGGCAGTCCCGCGGCGAGCAGCGAGGCCTCGAGCTCGCGGCCGGGAAAGAGGCTGTCATTGAGCAGCGACGCCAGGTCGTAGGCCGGCGGACCCAGGCGCAGGTCCTGGAAGTCGATCACGCCGACCCTGCCGCCCGGCAGGGCGACGAGGTTGCGCGCCATGAAGTCCCGGTGACAGGGGACTGGCGGATCCGCGGCGAGCCGTCCGCAGAGCTCGCGCAGCGCGCCGCGCCAACGCTCACGCTCCGCCGGCCGCGCCGCGAGCCCCGCCGGATCGAAGAGGTGGGCGAACGTCGGATCGAGCTCGCGGTCGAGCAGCTCGGCGTCGAGGGGTGGCGAGCCGAGCGCGCGGACCGCCGTTCGATCGAGCCGGGCGATGCGTCGCTGCAGCGCGACGGCGTCGCGGAAGTAGGGCTCGAGGTGCGACCAACCGCTTCCCGAGAGCTCGAAGACGGTGCGCTCGCCCAGATCCTCGAGGGCCATCCGGCCCGCCTCGAGGTCGTTCGCCAGGATCGCCGGGACGCGGATGCCCTCGGCCGCCAACAGCGCCGCGGCGCGCTCGAAACGGCGCTGCACGTCGGTCATCGCGGCCGGATAGAGCGCGACGAGGAGAGTCCCTCCCGACCGCCGCCAGGCGCGTAGGTAACGCCGCGGCGACAGGTCCCCGGGCAACGCGACGAGGCTCTCGACCGCGATGCCCCGGACGGCCAGCCAGGCGGCGGTTTCAGCGGCGCTCACGGGCGCCGAAAGTAGCATACGAATCCGATTGACAGGGCTTTCGTCGCGAGCCGATAATCCCGCCGTCCTCGCCGAGGACACCGATCGATGGACGAGCTTCGCCGCTCCCTGCTGCGCGATCTCGAACGCGCCCTGCTCGACGCCATCGCCGAGTCGCCGGAGGTCCATCGCACCCTCTCGCGCATGCACCGCGAGGGCTTCACGCTGCAGGTGCTGCTCGACTGCCAGCCGGCCGGCGCCGCGCCGCTCCCGGCTGGCGAACCGACGTTCCGCATCGACAGCGAGGACCTGGCCTTCCTGCGCTCGGTGGGAATCGACCCGACCCGCAAGCGGCGCGGGCGCCGCGCCGACTGAGGTCTCGGTGGCGTCGCTCTCCTCACCGCGCGTCGAGCTGCTGGGCCTCGGCCGCGACGAGATCGCCGCCGCGCTGGGCGCCACGCTGGACCGCCCTTTTCGCGCCGGACAGATCTTCGACGCGATCTACCGGCGGGGCGAGACCGATTTCGCGGCGATGACCGACCTGTCGCGGCCGCTCCGCGAGGAGCTCGCGGCGCACTTCGCGCTGACTCTGCCCGAGGTGAGCTCGCGTCAGGAAGCCGACGACGGCACGACGAAGTTCCTCCTGCGCCTCGCCGACGGCGCTTCGATCGAGGCGGTCGACATCCCCGACAGCGCGCGCCGCACGCTCTGTATCTCGAGCCAGGCCGGCTGCGGTCTCGCCTGCGCCTTCTGCGTCACCGGACACTGGGGGGCCGGGCGCAACCTCTCGGCCGGCGAGATCGTCGGCCAGGTGCTGCTGTTGCGCCGCCTGCAGCGCCTCCCCCCTGGGCTCAATCTGGTCTTCATGGGGATGGGCGAGCCGTTGCTCAACCTGGAGGCGGTCCGCGCGGCGCTCGAGCGCCTCGCCGAGACGATCTCCTGGCGCCGGATGACCGTCTCGACCGCCGGCGTGGTTCCGGGCATCGACGCGATGGCACGCTGGCCGCAGCGTCCGAACCTCGCCGTGTCGCTCCACGCTCCGGACGACGATCGGCGCAACGCCATCATGCCGATCAACCGCAGCTATCCCCTGGGCGAGCTGCTCGCCGCGCTGGCTCGCTACCCGCTCGAACCCCGACGGCGCATCACCATCGAGTACATCCTGCTCGCCGGGTTCAACGACGCGCCGGCCGACGCGGTCGCCCTGGCGCGCCTGCTCTCCCGCCCGCGCACCAAGGTCAACTTGATTCCCTTCAACCCCGATCCGGTCCTGGGCGAACGCTGGGTGCGGCCCGGCGAAGCGGCGGTGCGCCGCTTCCAGGAGACTCTCGCCGGACGCGGATTCACGGTCACCGTCCGGCGCACGCGCGGTGACGATGTGGCGGCCGCCTGCGGCCAGCTGCGGGCCTTCGCCCGGCCGCCACGCGCCCGCCGGGTCGTCTGAGCACGCGCCGCGGGCGGCCGGCGCGACCGGCGTTGCGCCTCACCGACGCCAGATCAGCGCCAGATTCCGTCCGGCGCGCGCTCCGTCGCGGCGGTGGCTGTGCAACTCGCCGGGGTGGCAGGCGGTGCAGCGTTCCAGGCGGACGTGGCGCGTGACGCCGGCCGCGGCGAGCTGAGCGACGACCGCCTCTTGCAGATCGACGTGCGGCCGCCCGCGCCGGCCCGGGCGCGCGACCGACGACCGACTCGTCGCGACGACCGCGGCGGCGACCTCCTCGCCCACTTCGTAGCAGCAGGGGCCGATCGCGGGACCGATCCAGACCTCGACCTCGCGCACCGCGTCGAAGGTCGCCAGCGCCGCGGGCACCACGCCGGCGACGATGCCCCGCCAGCCCGCGTGGACCGCGGCTACCCTTCCGCGGCCCGCGATCAGCACCGGCACGCAATCGGCGGTCGCGATCGTCAGGCCGAGCCCCGCGCGCGCGGTCGAGAGCGCGTCGCCTTCGCCGCAGTCGCCCTCCCCCGCTTCGATCACCCTGGCCGAGTGGACCTGGCGAAGCCAGGCCCAGGCGAGCTCCCGCGGGACGAGCGGCGAGGTCAGCCGTCCGGCGGCACGCTCCGGCGCGCCCCGCCCGAGGAAACGGACCTCGACCTCCTCGCTCGCGCCCGCCCAGCCGACCTGCCCGCCACCGATCGTCGGCATCGGATCGAGGGTCGGCGCGGCGGATGGCTCGGGAGTCGGATCCATGCCGCGATTCTAGGCGAGCCGGAAGCGTGGGGTAGACTGCGCCGCATGTCGGTGTGGGAGCCGGTCCTCGGCGTCGAGCTCGACACCGCCGCGGGTCCGCGGACCGCGCGCCGCCGATGATCGAGTTCTTCAACGTGGTCAAGCGCTTCGCCACCGGACAGGTGGCGCTCGACAACGTCTCGTTCCGCATGCAGCGGGGCGAGTTCTGCTTCATCACCGGTGCGAGCGGCGCCGGCAAGACCACCCTGCTCAAGCTGATCTTCCGCGAGGAGGTCCCCAGCGAGGGGCAGATCGTGGTGCACGGGCGCAACGTGGCCTCGATCCCGCGCAGCAAGATCCCCTACCTGCGGCGCAGCATCGGTGTCGTCTTCCAGGACTTCCGCTTGATCGAGCGGAAAACCGTCTTCGAGAACGTCTCGTTCCTGCCCAGGATCCTCGGGCTCGACTACGGCCGCCAGAAGCGGCTCGCTTTCGAGGCGCTGCGACGGGTGGGCCTGTCGCACCGCATGGCGAGCTTCCCCAGCCAGCTCTCGGGGGGCGAGAAGCAGCGCGTCGCCATCGCCCGCGCGCTGATCAACGAGCCCGAGATCCTGATCGCCGACGAGCCGACCGGAAACCTCGATCCCGATCTGGCGCAGGAGATCGTCCGCCTCTTCCTCGACATCAATCTGCGCGGCACGACCGTGCTGTTCGCCACGCACGACCGTGCCTTGATCGAGAGCGTCGGGCACCGCGTGCTGACGCTCGCCCACGGCCGGCTGGCGAGCGATCTGCCCGGACACCGCGCGACGCCGCCGGCAGCGGAGAGCGAATCCGCCGCACCCGCCGCGCCGGTCGAGGAGGCATCTTGACCCTCCTCCAGGCGCTGGTCTATTTCATCCGCGAGGCGGCGGTCGGTCTCCTGCGCAGCCTCCGGGTGAGCGTGCTCGCCGTCCTGACCATCGCCGTCACTCTCTTCCTGTCCGGCACCCTGGTCCTGGTGAGCGAGAACCTCTCCCGCACGGTGCGCGCGTGGCGCGCCGAGGCGCGATTCGTGGTCTATCTCGCCCCGAGCACCGACGGCGAGACGCTCGCCGGGGTACGCGACTATCTCGCGCAGGGGCGCTGGACCGAGCGCCTCGACGAGATCTCGCCGGTCGAGGCGCGAAGCCGCTTCGAACGCGCCTTTCCCAGCCTCGCCGATCTGATCGCCGAACGGGGCGCGGGCGCGCTGCCACGCTCCTTCGAGGCGCGGCTGCGGCCGGCCACCCCTGGCGAGCCGGCGAGCTTCCCGGCGTGGGTGTCCGGCCTGCGTGCGCTGCCGGGGGTCGAGCTCGTCGACGACGACCAGGACTGGATCCGGCAGGTCGAGACGGTGCTCGCGCTGGTGCGGGCGCTGGGCATCGCGCTCACCGCGATCCTGATCGGCGCCTCCGTGTTCACCATCGCGAGCGTCGTCCGCCTCACCTCGTTCCTCTATCGCGACGAGATCGCCATCATGCGCCTGGTCGGCGCGACCGAGTTCTACATCCGCGGGCCGTTCTACTTCGAGGGAATCCTGCAGGGACTCTGCGGCGGTGTCCTGGCGGCCGGCGCTCTCGCTGGCCTCCACCTCGCGCTCCGCCCCCGGATCGCTTCGTCGCTGCTCGCGGATGCGGTCGCCGGGAACTTCCTCCCACCACGCGAGATCGCGCTGCTGGTCGCTTTCGGCGCGCTGGCGGGTTGGATGGGGGCCGCCGTGTCGCTCGGACGCGAGACCCTGCGCTCGTCCGCCGATTGAACGGCAAAGAAAAAGCCCCGCGAGCGCGCGGCTCGCGGGGCTTCGGGTTCGCTGCCGCGGCGATCTACGGCACGCGAACGACGATTTCGGCGCGACGGTTCTGTTCCCGTCCGGCCGGCGAGTCGTTGGTAGCCACCGGCGATCCGCTGCCCTGACTCTCGACGCGGACCCGGTTGGGGTCGATCTGGTGACGCTTGAGCAGGTAGTCGCGCGCCGCCGCGGCCCGGCGCTCACCGAGCTGCCGGTTCGCCGCATCGCCGCCCTGCGTGTCGGTGTAGCCGACGACGACCGCGATGGCGGCCGGGTCCTGCTTCAGCCGGAGCGCGACCTCGTCGAGCTTGGCCTTGGCGATATTGGAGAGGCGGGCGCTTCCGCTCTCGAAGTTCACCGTTTCCCGGCTCTCCTTGCGCCGCGCCTCCTCGGACGCCAGGCGCGCCGCTTCCTCGGCCGCTTTCGCGGCCGCGGCTTCGTCGGCCGCCTTCTTCGCGGCGGCCGCTGCGGCCTGCTTCGCGGCGGCTTCCTCGGCCGCCTTCTTGGCGGCGGCTTCCTCGGCGGCCTTGGCGTAGGCCGCGGCTTCCTCGGCCGACTTCGCGGCGGCGGGGCCGGCGCCAGGAGCGGCCGCCGCGGCAGCGGCTTCGTCGGCGGCCTTCCTCGCGGCGGCAGCGAACGCTGCCGCTTCGTCCGCGGTCTTGGCGTTGGCGGCGCCTTCGGAAGCGGCCTTCGCAGCTGCTGCGGCGGCGGCGGCCCGCTCGGCGGCCTCGCGCTCGGCGCGGACGGCGGCGGCGCTCTTGGCGCGCGGGAAGAAGGTGAAGCCGACCAGCCCGCCGATCGGGCAGTGCTCATCGGTGTCGCTCAGTTGGTTGAGCTCGGTGCGCAGCGCGAAATTGAACGCCCAGCGCGCGTCCTCGCCCATCCAGTAGCGCCCGCCCGTGGTCAGGTCGAGCGCATCGTCGGGAGTCGAGTCCCCGCCCTGGTAGAACGTCCCCACCAGCTCGGTCACCCAGTCGAAGCGGTCGTTGAGCGCGACCACGTAGCCGAGCCCGGTCTCCAGCTCCTCGGCGACGTCGAAGTGGTCGGCATCCCCGGGGTCACGGTACCCTACGCGCGCCATCCAGCGGGGCGAGAAGCTCCAGTTCAGGCCGAGTCCCCACCCGGTGTCACCCGGCACGACACCCTCGTCGTCGTCCCCGGTCGGCGCCTCGAAGAAGGCGTTGAGCGCGAGCGCCTCGCCCTCCTCCGGCCGGCCGAAGAGCTTGTACTTCATGCCCAACCGGACGTTGCCGATGCCGCTGGCGTCGATCTCGTTCTCGAAATAGCGGCCGTTGAGGAAGCCGGCGTGGAGATTGTCGGACGCCGAGATGTCGTCCCACGGCACCATGACCGAGAGCTCGAAGCGATCGGTCAAGCCGTAGCCGAGGCTCGCGCTCAGGCGATTCCAGTCGTAGTCCCAGTCGTCGGTATAGGGCACCGGGAGCCCCCCCGGCACGGGCGCGACCAGGCGATCCCAGTTGTTGTAGTAGATGCCGAACGACCACTCGCCCTGCGGCAGGGTCCAGCCGTCGAGCAGCGTGAAGAGACCGGTCTCGCCGGTCGCCGTGGGCGCGGAAGCCTGTTGGCTCAGGGCAGCGCCCGTGCCAGCCAGGAGAAGCAGCGCAATCGCAGCTCCGAAGCGCTTCATGGTGGTCTCCAAAGGGGATGAAAGAGCAGCGGGTTCTTGGCCTTTCTTCGACCTACGCGGCCTGACGCCTGATGACTGTAGCACAGCCGATCCCGGCGGTCGTTCAGCGGGAGGACGACTTCAGCGAAAAGCGTACATTCCACCCGCCGCGCTCGTCGAGAGCGTGGGCCACGACACCCGCGGCGAAGACGCGTACGCCGCGCACGCGGAAGGAGCTCTCGAAGCCGAAGCCGAGATCGGTCACGTAGTCGTCGAGCTGGCCCAGGTCGCGCTCTTCGAACCCCGCCTGGCCGGCGCCGCCATAGACCACCCAGTACCAGGTCTCCCAGTCGACCCAGAGCAGGCGCCGCGAGTCGCCGACGAACCAGGGGAAGAACACCTCCACGGTGCTGTGGACTTCGTGGGTACCGTAGATCTTGTCGTCGAGGCCTTTCAGCCGGTCGCGCCCGTCGAGCCGGAAGAGCTCCTCGATCGGGATCGTGTAGAGGAAGACCGGCGCCTGGCCGGGCTGGGCGACGTCGTAGTCGGGAAAGGAACCAGCGTGCAGCCGGCCGACCAGGAACTTCCCACCACCGAGCTGCCATCGCTTCAGACCCTCGGCCTCGAGCTTGAGGTAGCTGAAGTCGGCTCCCAGCTCGTCGAAGCTCCAGGTCAAGGCTCCGGTGAGGCCGACGCCCTCGGGTCCGATCCGCCGGAAAGCGGTGAACAGACGCTCGATGCGGCCGCGTTGGTCTCCGATCAGCGCGTTGGAGCGCGCGTCATCGCTGGTCCCGTACTGGTAGGCGGCGCGCAGGAAGGTGTTCGTGCGATTGGTGGTGAACTGGAACTCCTCCTTGTTGGAGCTGATGCGGTCCACTTCGGCGAGGAACGAGGCGCGATGCGAGGGGTCGATCGGCAACTCGAGCAGGAAGAGCCCGCCGCGGACGCGGTTGAAATCGTTCGACACCTGCTCGACGCGATCGAAGTTGAGCTCGTCGAAGACGCTCAGCTCGTAGATCCGCTCGAGGCCGTAGTAGCGGTAGCGCAGGAGCGCGAGGATGTCGCCCTTGGCGAAGTTGTAGCGCACCTGACCGAGGAATAGCGCGTTCTTGATCAGGCGATTCAGCCGAATGTCGAGCTCACCCTCGGGAAAGTAGAAGTCGAGCTCGGGGACGACGGCGCGTTGGGTTCGCGCCGGCGCCGGCGTCGGGGACGGCGCCGGCGGCTCCTGGGCGGGAAGCGTGCCGGCCGCGAGGAGCTGCGCCGCCAGGATGACGAAACTCGGGACGAGAGCTCCACGCACGCCGGCGAGTCTAGCAACGCGGCGTACGCCGCCCAATGAACAAGGGGGGCCGGCGAGCGGCCCCCCTCGAAGTCCTCCATCACGAGCCGGCGGGGCTCGCGGTCCCTGCCGGTCACCGCGGAGGTGGCGCGCCCTCCTGGAGGGCCTTGCGGGCTTCTTCCTGGGCCTTCTTGAGCTCGGCGTACTTCTTGGCTTCCTCTTCCGCCTGCTGGTTGTGCTCGGCCGTCTTCTGATTCTCCTCGGCGCGCGTCGCTGCGGCCGAATCGCCACCGTTGGTGTAGGCGGTCTTGGCCTGGGCGTAGTTCTTCTGCTTCTCGTAGACGAATCCGAGCTGGCGCCAGATCCGCGCCTTGTCCTTGCCGTCCGTCGCTTTCGGCAGCGCGCGCTGCAGGGCCGACTCGGCCTCGGCGAAGGTGCCCTTCGCGGTGTGAGCCTGACCGCTGTAGAAGAGCGGCAGCCAATCGGCGGCGTTCTTGCTGGAGGCCTGCTGGAAGGTCGCGATGGCGGCGTCGTACTGACTGCCGCCGAGCTGCGCCTCGCCGAGCAGCAGCAGGCTGTCGTAGGTCGGCTGCAACGCGACGAGCGCGCGGGCCGCCTCGGCCGCCCTGCCGTAGGCCGCGTCCTTGCCGGCGCCCTGCGCTTCGCGGGCGCCCCGGATCGAAGCCTGGACGAGCAGCTTCGCCTTCGCCGGATCCTTCGGATCGGCTCGCGTCGCCCGCTCGAGCGCGGCGATGGCCTCGGCCGTATTGCCGGCGTTGTAGGCCATGGCGGCGTACTGGTACTGGATGTCGGGGTCGTTGGGCTTCGCCTTGGCGAGCTTGGCGAGCTCGCTCTCGGCGCGGTCGGTCTGACCCGACTTGCCGAGCGCCGCGGTGTAGATCGCGCTGTAGACCCGCTGCTGGTCGGCCGAGAGCCCGGAGGTGCCGAGTCGGCCGAGCAGCTCGGCGGCCTGCCCCGGCTGTCCGGCATCGAGATAGGCCTGGCCGAGGAAGATCTGGGTGTTGGCGTCGGCGGGATTGAGATCGTAGGCCTTGCGCAGGGCGGTCACCGCTTGGGCCGGCTTGCCCCCCTTGAGGTACGCGCGCCCCAGCATGTACTGGGTCTGCCCGTCACCAGGGTTGGCCGCCGCCAGCGCCTCAAACTCCTTGATCGCCTGGGCGAAGTTGCCCGCCTTGAAGGCCGCTACGCCCTCCTCCCAGCCGGCGAACACCGGCGTCGCGAAGACGAGCAGCAGAATGCCGAGGTACCGGCGGTTGCGCATGTGGTTACGTCTCCTTCCCGGCGGGCCGCTCGCCCGCCGTATTTCATGATCAAAGCACGTTCCGTGCCGGAAGCTCGCCCCGGTCAGCCGGCCTGCAGGATCAGGACGACGCGGTCGAGGAAGCTCTTGGCCTGGTTGGGGCCGAGCGTCGCCGACAACAGCTTCTCGTGCGCCCGGACGAGGTCCACGATGCCGTCGCCGCCGCGACCCGACTCCAGCTCCGCGCGGCAGAGCCGCAGCGCTCCTTCGAGCGCTCCGGCCCGCTCCTGCCCGGCCATCAGCTGCTGCGCCAGCCGGTGGATCTGCTCGGCCAGCCGGGCCTGATCCTCCGGGCTCATGCGCTGGACGCGATCGGCCGGCAGGCGCCGCAGGTCTTCGCGCAGCGCGAGAATGCCCGAGCCGAGCAGTCCGTAGACCACCTTGCAGACCTCGAAGGCCCCGTTACCGAGGCCCGCCGCGATCTCTTCGATGTTGCGCCGCTCGTCCACCTTGGAGACCACCGCCCATTCGGCCGGCGAGAAGGAGACGGAGCTCAGTCCTTCCTGCGGCGCGAAGACCGGCACCATGCGCGTCGAGCCGATCTTCTTCGAGAGGATCTTCCACTCGTCGATCTGGCGCGCCGCCTCCATCAGCAGATTCGTGTTCGACTTGTCGATCGACTCGCGCTCCGGTTCGGTACCGGGCGTGAACACGAACTCGCCTTGGAGCCAGCGCGCCAGCTCGTACACGGCCTGCTCGCCTTCCAGGCCCGAGACCGCCGCGTGGACGATCTGACCCTTGCGCAGGAAGATCCGCCCGTTGTCCGAGCCGTTCTTCAGCACGAACACGCCGGTCTTGCCGGAGACCGCCACCAACTGAATGATGTCCGGCAGCGGCAGCTCGCGCAGCGATCCCTGGAAAGCCACGTCGGCCTATTGCAGCTTGAAGTTCACCGTCAGGTTGTAATAGACGGCCACCGGTTTGCCGTTGAGCGTCGCCGGCTTGAACTTCCAGGTCTTGATCGCCTCCACGGCGGCCTCCTCGAGCCCCATCGGCAAGCCCTTGAGCACCTTGACATTGGTCACGTTGCCCTGCTTGTCGATGATCGCCTGAACGATGACCACGCCCTGGATCCGCGCCTTCCGAGCGATCTCGGTGTAAGCCGGCTGCGGGTACGAGATCTTCTCGGGGGGTCGGACGTTGCCGCCCACCTCGATCGGCCCCGTCGGCTCCGCCGAAGGGGGTGGTCCCTCCGGGATGCCGATCAGCGAGTCGTCGACCGGGATGTCCAGGTCCGGCTGATCGACTTCCTCGACGACGCGGATCGGTTCCGGCTCGTCGGGCGTCGGGTCGGGAATCGGGATCTTCTTGGTGCGCGGCTTGAGCAGCTCCTGCTGCTGCTGCGGCGGCGGTGGCTTGAAGCGCAGCTGCTGAACGACGTAGACCTTGGCCTTCTCGGCCTTCTTGGGCTCCGAGTAGACAATCTCCGGCAGGTGGATGAGGAAGAGCCCGACGTGGGCGATGATCGCGATGATCAGCGCCCAGCGCAGCTTCTTGCGATCCTCGTCGTACTCCTGGGCGAAGGTGGCGAGCGCGTCGACCGGAGGAGGTGCGGCGGCAGGTGGTGCTTTCTTTTCGTCAGCCATGATTGCCCACCCCTAGTACCAGAATTGCTCGATTTCGCGCTGCGTCGGAATCGAGATGTTCTTGATCTCCAGCCCGTTGTCCTTGCCGCCACGCAGCAGGTCGTAGACCTTCACCATGTCGCCGTAGGCCGCCTCGGGGTCCGGCCGGAGGATCACCGGTTTGAGCGGGTTGCGCTCGAGCTTGGGCCGCAGGTACTGGAGGATCTCGCCGAGCGCCATCGGCCGCCCGTCGACATCGATCTGCCCCCCCTGCCGCACGGAGATCAACACCGACTCCTCGCGCTCGATCGACGGAGGGTTGCGATCTTCCTTCGGCACTGCGAAATCGAGCCCTCGAGTGGCGGCGAAAGTGTTGGTCACCATGAAGAAGATGATCAGGAGGAACGTGATGTCCGCCATCGACGCCGTCGGAATCTCGTCGTTGATCTTCTTGGGTTGGAACTTCATACGCCGCCTCCACTTTCGACGGTCTCCTGCTCCGACAGCAGGTAGACCACCGTGACCCGCGCCTGCTTGAGGGTGTCGAGCACCCGATCGATGTTGCGATAGGCCACGGCCTTGTCCGCCTTGAGGACGAACTCCTTCTCGGGATCCTGCGCAATCACCCCGGTGGCGAACGAGAGGACGTCCTCGAAGCCGCTCACCGTGGTGCTCGACGACTCGCCGTCACTGACCCGGATCTGTCCGTTCTCGGTGACCGACACGATCGCGGCCTTCTTCGGCACTTCGAATCGCAGATTCGTCTTCGGCAGATCCACCCTCGTCTTGTCGACCTCGACGTTGAAGGTCAACACGAAGAAGATGATCAGCAGGAAGACGATGTCGGCCATCGAAGCGGTCGGAATGACCGCCGCTGTTCTGGCCTTGGGATAGCGAATTCGCATCGTCGATCACCCCTTGGGCGTCGGAGGCGCCTCCGGAGCGCGGTCCGGCGTGATGCCGCTGCGGTCCATTTCGCTGAAGGTCTCCATCAGCATGTTGGCCGACGTCTCGATGTCGCGGACGAACTTGTTGATCCGCGTCGTGAAGTAGTTGAAGACCAGCTGCACGGGAATCGCGATGATGAGGCCCGCGGCGGTCGTGATCAGCGCTTCGGAGATGCCGGCCGCGACCGCGCCCGGGTTCGAGAGACCCTGCTTGGCGAGCGCGTCGAAGGAGTTGATCATTCCGGTCACCGTGCCGAGGAAGCCGAGCAGCGGAGCGACGTTGGCGGTGGTGGCGAGCACGGCGAGACCCCGCTCGAGCCGACCCATCTCGTAGAGCGCCGCGTTCTCGATGGTCTTCTCGACGTCTTCCTTCGACTGACCGTACTTGAGCAGCGCCGACTTCATCACCGACGCCACCGGGCCCTGATACTGCTCGCAGATCTTGATCGCGTCGCGCAGCGAGCGGTTGACCATCAGCGCCTTGCGCAGCTTCGACAGAAACTCGTTGACGTTGATCCGAGCCTTGCGCAGCGCGAAGAAGCGTTCGATGGCGAACGTGACGCCCAGCACCGAAAACGCCAGCAGCGGCCACATCACAGGTCCGCCCTGCTCCATGTATCTCCAGAAGGTTCCCACCGTACGCCTCCCTTTCCTTTCTCTTAGACCCGCGCCGCGCGGATCGAGTTCTTGATCGACCGTTCGCTGGCTAATGACGAAAACCTTGACTCGCGCTCAACGCGCCGCCTCGCCTGCTTGCGGCTGCGATTTTCCCCGGCTTCAAAGATCGTCCAGACACCGGAACGGAGGGCCAGCGTAACACAGCGAAAAAAACAGGGTCAAGGCGCGTCAGGCCTCCTTAAACCCTGCGGCAGCGATCACTTAGCGGCGGTGGAGCGGGCGACGAGAAGCTCTCGCCCAAGTCTCTGTGCAGCGCACAGCGCGATCGCGAGCGCATCGCTCGCGTCCGGCGTCAGCCGCTCGCTGCCGAGCCGCAGCTGGAGCGCGACCATGCGCGCCACCTGGGTCTTGTCCGCGCGGCCGTTTCCCGCGACGGCGCTCTTGACCTCCGCCGGGGCGAATTCGACGATCGGCAGCCCGGCGCGCGCCAGCGTCACGAGCAGCGCGCCGCGCGCCTCGGCGAGCACGATCGCCGAACGGCTGTTGACGCCATGGAAGGGCTTCTCGACCGCCGCCCGCTCGGGGCGTTCGCGACGGATCAGGACTTCGAGCTCGTCGGCCAGCCGCAGGAGCCGCTCGGCGAGCGGGACTCCGGGCCGCGCCGAGAGCCGGCCAGCGGCGATCGCGCGCATCGCGCCGCCAGCGCACTCGATCACGCCGAAGCCGGTGTTGAGACTGCCTGGATCCAGACCGAGAATTCGCATGCTCGTGCGCGCCCTCGCGGCGGCTCCCCGACTCTACGCTAAACCCCTCAAAATTCAGCGGATCGCCCAGGGCCTCGGATTGACTCGCAGCGGGCGGGGTGTTAGAAACTCCGCATCGTCTCGCCCGGAGGGGAGCGCCCGCATGTCCCTGATTCTCGTCGTCGAAACCGAAGCGCGGCACGCCGAACGCGTGCGCGATGGGCTCGGGTCGGACGGCTGGCAGGTCGAAGTGGTGGCGAGCTGCGAAGAAGCCGTGGCCTCGGCCGCGGCACGCGCCCCACAACTCGTCCTGGCCAACGTCGAGGTCCCCGGCGCGATCGACTTGCTGCGCAACTTCTCGCGCGCCCGCGGCGGCCCGGGCTCGATCGCCCTGCTGCCCGAGCTGGCGGGAATCGATGCCGGCGCGACGCCGGCCGACGAATCGCTCGCCAAGCCCTTCACCGACAAGGATCTCCGCTTGCTGGCGCGGCGCCTGGCGAGCGCCGCCCGGCCGGCGCGGCATGCCGACGAATCCGACGACCAGAAACGGCTGACCTCTCACGAGCTGTTCGGCGACCTGCTCGCCGAGGTCGAGAGCGAAGCCGCGGGCCTGGAGCTCGGCGCAGCCGCGGCGCAACCGCTCGCCCCCCCTCCTCCGGCGCCGGCGCCCGCCCCGCTGCCCACTCCCCCGCCGGCCCACGCCCCGCGCGCCACGGCCGCCGACCGGGAGATCGGCCAGAAGCTCGAGCAGACGCTCTCGGGCATGCTCAAGGAGGACAAGCCCCGCGCCGCCACGCCGAAGAAGCCCGCGGCGGTCGACGACCTGCTGACGCGTACGCTCTCCGGCCTCGAGGTCGGCAAGAAGACCGCCGCGCCCAAGGCGCCCGAGAAGCCGGCACCGGCTGCCGCGCCGCCACGAGCGACGCCCCCACCGGCCCCGTCCCCTGCCGCCGCCGGGCCACCCGTGGCTGCGGGTCGGCCCGCGCCGCGACCGGCCGAGGCGCCGCCGGCCCCAGCACCGCCTGCCTCGGCGCCGCCGGTCGCCCCGGCGCGCGCCCCCGAGCGGCCGAAGGCCAAACCGAGCGAGCCGGCGGCGCGCCGTCCCAGCCGCGAGATCGACTTCGCGTCGCTCGACGAGCTCGCCAAGCCGCGCGCCCGGGAGACCGCGCCGCCCGCCAAGTCCCCGACCAAGGAGAGCTTCGCGACGCAGAAGATCTCCATCCCGCCGAGCGTCGGCAAGCCGGCCAGCAACGAATTCGGCCAGTACACCCTGCTCGAGCGCATCGCGGTGGGGGGCATGGCGGAGGTCTGGAAGGCCCGCATGAAGGGCATGGAAGGCTTCCAGAAGACGGTGGCGATCAAGAAGATCCTGCCGCACCTGACCGACAGCTCGGACTTCGTCACCATGTTCATCGACGAAGCCAAGCTCGCCGCCCAGCTCAACCACAACAACATCATCCACATCTACGACCTGGGCAAACTGGGCGACGACTACTTCATCGCGATGGAGTACGTCGACGGACGGGATCTACGCACCATCCTCAACACGGCGCGCGCCGAGAGCCGGCCGCTGCCGATGAACCTCTCCCTGCTGATCGCGTCACGCCTCGCGTCGGCGCTCGATTACGCGCACCGCAAGCGCGACTTCGAGGATCGCGAGCTCGGCCTGGTGCATCGCGACGTCTCGCCGCAGAACGTGCTGATCAGCTTCGAGGGGGACATCAAGCTCTGCGACTTCGGCATCGTCAAGGCGGTCACCAAGGCCTCGAAGACGCAGATGGGGGCGCTCAAGGGCAAGCTCCAGTACATGAGCCCCGAGCAGGCCTGGGGACGTCCGGTCGACGCGCGTTCCGACATCTTCTCCCTCGGCTCGCTGCTCTTCGAGATGCTGACCGGTCGCCGGCTCTTCTCGGGCGAGAGCGAGATCTCGGTGCTCGACGCGGTGCGCGAGGGACGGATCACGGCGCCGCGCGATCTCGACCCGCGCCTGCCGCTCGAGGTCAACGCGCTGGTGCTCAAGGCACTGGCGCGCGATCCGGACGACCGCTTCGAGACCGCCGGCGAGATGCAGCGCGAGATCGACGGGATCCTCTCCTCGCTCAAGCCGACGCCGACGCAGGGCGATCTCGGCGACTACCTCAAGCGGCTGTTCGGGCCGGAAGCCAAGGCGCCCGAGGCCGCGTCCGGCGCCGCCGGCGTGACCGCCTCCTCCGGCCCGAGCGGACCGGCGGTGCCGGCCGCCGCCCGACCCGCCGAAGTGGCCGTGGTGACGCCGGCGGCGGGCGCCCGGGTCGAGGAGAGCGAGACGACGCGCGGCCGGGGCGCCCTGTGGGGCGCCATCGCCGCGGCTGCCGTGTTGGGCGTGGTGGGCTACCTCGTCTTCGGTCGTGGCGCCTCGAGCCCCCCGCCGCCGGCGAGCTCTCCCGCGCCCGTGGCGGGCGAACCGAGCCCCGCGCCGCAACCCGCGGCGGCGCCGGCGCAGCCGGCGGCGGGCACGAACGGTGCGGCTTCCACCGCGGCGGCGCCGCCCGCCGCGCCGAACGTCGAGCAGCTGGTCAACGACGAGGTCCGCCGGCGCGAGGAGGAGCTGCGCAAGAAGTACGAGGAGGAGATCAAGAACCGCCAGGCGGAGCTCGAGAAGTTGAACGCCGACAAGGCCTCCGCCGCGACGCCACCGGCGAGCGCTGCCGAAGAGCAGCGGCCACCCGCCGAGGCCGCCACGCCAGCGCCCGCGGGCGCCGCCCCGACCCCCGTCGCGACGACGCCGGCCGCAGCGCCCGAGCCGACGCCGGCCGAAGAGCGCCCCGTCGCGCCACCGCCGGCCGAGCCGCGGCCCGCCGCCCCGGTCGAGGAGGCCGCGCCGGCGCCGCGCGCGCCGCTGGTCAAGGAAGGCGATCTCGTTCAGCCGGGCGCCGGAGTCAAGCCGCCGGTTCTTGTCAGCCTCACCAAACCGGAGTATCCTCCGATGGCTCGACGGCTGAAAGTTGAGGGGACCGTAATCCTGTCCCTGCTGGTCGATGAAACGGGTCGGGTCATCGACACGAGATTCGATCGCACCGTTGCGCAGAATGTCGGCATCAACGAAGCGGCGCTCGCCGCGGCGCGCTCCGCCCGGTTCGAGCCCGCGACCAAGCACGGCGTGCGCGTCAAGATGTGGTACCAGTTGAAGATTCCGTTCAAGCTGTAAGGAGAACGCATGAGCCTGAACGACCAGCAGCGCAAGTTCTACGAGAACACCCTCACCGTCACCAAGCAGGAGATCGCCGACCTCGACCGACAGATCGAGGAGGAGCTCGCCAAGGTGAAGGAGAAGCTCGCCCAACTGCAGAACGCCAAGAAGGCGGCGCGGCAGATGTACGACGCGGCCTGCATGCGGCTCGGCATCCCCAACGACCTCGAGGCCGAGGAAGAGGGCGCGGCGGAGATCTGAGATCCGCCGGTCGGTCGCGGGTCCGGTCGCTCGGGACCTGCCGCGGGCGCCGTTCGTCTCGACGACCGGCGCCCGCAACGTTTCGCGCCACGGCGCGAGCGAACCGTGGCGCGGATTGCTAGCTCGTCACGACGCCTCCCATGGCCTGGTTCAAGAAAGACAAGAAACCGAAAGCCGTCCGCGACTCGCGGGAACGGAGCTCCGTGCCCGAAGGGCTCTGGCTGCGCTGCGACGGCTGCCGGGAGATCGTCTACGCCAAGGAGCTCGAGCGCAACCTGCGCATCTGCCCGAAGTGCGGATACCACTTCCGGATCGACGCTCCGGCGCGGGTGGCGCTGCTGCTCGACGAAACCGATCCCGTCGAGCTCTTCTCCCGGATCGCGCCCGCCGATCCTCTCGGATTCGTCGACAGCAAGCCCTACGCCGACCGGCTGCGCACCTACCAGAAGGCGCTCGGCACGCTCGACGCCCTGCGCGTCGTCGAGGGACATCTCGACGGGATCCCGGTCGTGCTCGCGGTCATGGACTATCGCTTCATGGGCGGCTCGATGGGATCGGTCGTCGGCGAGAAACTGACCCGCGCCGCCGAGCGGGCCCTGGAGGGACGCCGCCCCCTGATCGTCGTCTCGGCATCCGGAGGCGCGCGCATGCAGGAAGGCGCGCTCTCCCTGATGCAGATGGCCAAGATCTCGGCGGCGCTCGCCCGCCTGCGCGCCGCGGCCGTGCCCTACCTGTCGGTGCTGACCGATCCCACGACCGGCGGCGTGACCGCGTCCTTCGCCATGCTCGGCGACCTCAACATCGCCGAACCGGGTGCGCTCATCGGCTTTGCCGGCCCGCGGGTCATCGAGCAGACGATCCGCCAGAGCCTGCCCGAGGGCTTCCAGCGCAGTGAGTTCCTGCTCTCCCACGGCTTCCTCGACCTGGTCGTGCCGCGCCCGGAGCTCCGCGGGACGCTGGCGCGCTGCCTGCGTCACCTGGTCTGACCTCCCCCTGCGGGACTGCCGTGCCTAGCGCCGAGCAACTCCTCTCCGAGCTCGAGCAATTCGGCATCCGCCTCGGTCTGGATCACCTGCAGAAGCTCTACCGCCGGCTCGGCGAGCCGGCGCGCGAGCTCCCGGTCCTGCTGGTCGCGGGCACCAATGGCAAGGGCTCGACGGCGGCGCTGCTCGAGTCGATCGTGCGCGGCTCGGGGTACCGGGTCGGGCTCTACACCTCGCCCCACCTCGAAGCGGTCAACGAGCGTTTGCGTCTCGAGGGCGCGCCGGTCGCCGAGGCGCGTCTCGTCGCCCGCCTCGAGCAGGTTCTCGCGGCGGCCGGCGCGCTCGGCGAGTCACCCCCCACCTTCTTCGAGGCGCTCACGCTCGCGGCGCTCCTCGAGCTCGCGGCCGCTCGTCCCGAGCTCGCGATCCTCGAGGTCGGCATGGGCGGCCGGCTCGACGCCACCAATCTCGCCACGCCGCGGCTGGCGGTGGTCAGCGCGATCGACTTCGACCATCAGCAGTGGCTCGGCCCGACGCTCGCCGCGATCGCGCGCGAGAAGGCCGGCATCCTGCGCGCCGGCCGTCCGGCGGTCTTCGCCACGCAACCGCCCGAGGCTGCCGCCGCTCTCGCGGCCGAGGCCGAGCGCATCGGCGCCCTGCCCACCTGGGTGGCGGAGGAGATCGTCGAGCGCCGGGTTCGATCGCGCGGCCTCGCGGGGCTCGAGGTGGATCTGCGCACCCGGCAGGCGGGATATCGCCTCGCCATCTCGCTCGCGGGCCGGCACCAGGCGGAGAATCTCTCGACCGCCGTCGTCGCCGCCGAGCTCCTGCGCGCCCAGGGCTTCGATCGGCTGACGACGCAGGCCATCGAGCGCGGGGCCGCGAATTGCCGGTGGCCCGGCCGCCTCGAGTCGATCGCCCTGCCCGACGGGCGGACCCTGCTGCTCGACGCGGCGCACAACCCGGGCGGCTGTCGCACGCTCGCGGCGTTCCTCGACGAGCTCGGCCAGCCGCACGCCCTGCTGTTCGGCGCGCTCTCCGACAAGTCGATCCCGGAGATGCTGCCGCCGCTCGCCGCGCGCGCCGACCGTCTCGTGCTCACCGACCCCCCGTCCTCGCGGGCCGCCGCGGCCGCCACGCTCGCGCGCTGGGCGACGGCGCACCGCGCGCTCAGCGTCGAGCCCGACTTCCGCCGGGCTCTGGACGCGGCCCTCGCCGGGGACGAGCCGTTGCTCGTCGTGTGCGGTTCGATCTACCTGATCGGCGCGGTCCGCCGCGAGCTGCGCGCGCGCTTTGGCGCGCCTCCCGCCCTCAGCGCTTGAACTCGCCGGCGCGGCGGGCGATCAGCATCGCGAGCTCGAGCGCCTGCTCGTAGTTGAGTCGCGGATCCACCGCCGAGCGATAGGCGACCTCGAGGTCGTCGTGCGACAAGCCACGCGCCCCGCCGATGCACTCGGTGACGTTCTCCCCGGTGAGCTCGATGTGCACGCCGCCGAGATGCGTCCCGCAGGCTTCGTGGATCGCGAACGCCTGCTGGAGCTCGGCGAGGATGTCGTCGAAGGACCGCGTCTTCCGGCCGGACGGGGTGGAGCGGGTGTTGCCGTGCATCGGATCGCAGCACCAGAGAACGGTCTTGCCGCTCGCCCGGACGGTCTCGACGAGCGGCGCCAAGCCGTCGCCGATCCGGTCGGCGCCGAAGCGGTGGATGAGGGTCAACCGTCCCGGCTCGTCCTCCGGGTGGAGGATGTCGAGCAGGCGGGCGAGCCGCTCGCGAGTCGTCGCCGGACCGACCTTGACCCCGATCGGATTGGCGATGCCACGGAAGTACTCCACGTGGGCACCGGCCGGATCCGCGGTGCGCATGCCGATCCAGGGCATGTGGGTGGTGAGGTCGTACCAGCCGGCGCGATGCGGGACGCGACGGGTCTGCGCCTGCTCGTAGAGCAGGTGGAGCCCCTCGTGGCTGGTGTAGAAGTCGACCCGGTTCATCTCGGTCACCGGCTCGCCGGCGAGGGTCTCCATGAAGCGCAGCGATTCGCCGATCGACTCGACCATGCGTCGGTAGTCGGCGGCGAGCGGCGAGAGCTCCATCCAGTCGAGCTCCCAGTACTCCGGATGATGCAGGTCCGCGAAGCCGCCGTCGACCAGTGCGCGAATGAAATTGAGCGTCAGCGCGGAGCGCTCGTAGCCGCGCAGGAGCAACTGGGGGTCGGCGACCCGCTCGCCCTGGGTCGTCCCCTGCCGGTTGACCAGGTCGCCGCGATAGACCGGGAGCCGCTCTCCGGCGACCTCCTCGAAGGGGGTGGAGCGCGGCTTGGCGTACTGCCCCGCGAAGCGACCGACCCGGATCACCCGCCGGTGCGTGCCGTAGACCAGCACGAGGCTCATCTGCAGCAGGATCTTCAGCTTCGCGGCGATCGCCGGCGAGGAGCAGTCGTCGAGGCTCTCGGCGCAGTCGCCTCCTTGCAGGAGGAAGGCGCGGCCGCTCGCCGCCTCGGCGAGCTGGTGCTTCAGCGATTCGACCTCCCAGGAGGTGACCAGCGGCGGCAGGCGGGCGAGCTCGCCGAGGACGCGGGCGAGCTCGCCGCCATCCGGATAGGTCGGCTGCTGCTCCGCCGCGAAGCGCTGCCAGGAGTCGGGTGACCAGTCCGGCGGCGTGGCGACGGCGGCGTCGCCGTCAAGCGGCGGACGAGGCATCGTAGAGCGGAAAGCGGCGGCAGAGAGCGCGCACCTTCGCGCGCACCGCCGCGCGGACGTCGGGCGACTCCGGCGCCGCCAGCGTCTCGTCCACCAGCGCGGCGATCTCGTCCATCTCCACGGCGCCCAGGCCGCGCGTGGTGACCGCAGCCGTCCCGATGCGGATTCCGGAGGCGACCAGGGGCGGATTGGCGTCGAAGGGGATGGTGTTCTTGTTCACCGTGATCGCCGCCGCGTCGAGCGCGTTCTCGGCGAGCTTGCCGGTCAGGCCGCGCGAGGCCACGTCGACCAGGAAGAGGTGGTTGTCGGTGCCGCCCGAGACGATGCGAAAACCCCGCTCGCCGATCGCCGCGGCGAGCCGCGCGGTGTTGGCGACGACGCGGCGCTGGTACTCGCGGAACGCCTCGCTCGACGCCTCCGCGAAGGCCACCGCCTTGGCGGCGATGACGTGCATCAGCGGTCCGCCCTGGATGCCGGGGAAGACCGCCCGGTCGATCTCCTTGGCGAACTCCGCGCGGCACAGCACCACCCCGCCGCGCGGTCCGCGCAGCGTCTTGTGGGTGGTGGAGGTCACGAAGTGGCAGTGCGGCACCGGCGAGGGGTGGAGCCCGGCCGCGACCAGACCGGCGATGTGGGCGATGTCGGCCATCAGCAGGGCGCCCGCGCGGTCGGCGATGGCGCGGAAGCGCGCGAAGTCGATGACCCGGCTGTAGGCCGAGGCGCCGCAGACGATCAGCTTGGGTCGGTGCTCGAGCGCCAGCCGCTCGACTTCGTCGTAGTCGATCCGTTCGCTCTCCCGGTCGACGCCATAGGCAACGACCTTGAAGTCCCGCCCCGAGTAGGAGAGCCGGTGGCCGTGCGTCAGGTGGCCGCCGCAGGCGAGGTCCATGCCGAGCAGGGTGTCGCCCGGCCGGAGCATCGCGAAATAGACCGCCATGTTGGCGGAAGTCCCGGAGTGTGGCTGGACGTTGGCGTGTTCGGCGCCGAACAGGCGCTTCAACCGCTCGATGGCGAGCGACTCCACGCGATCCACCACCTCGCAGCCGCCGTAGTACCGCCGCCCGGGATAGCCCTCGGCGTACTTGTTGGTCAGCACGCTGCCCGCCGCGGCGAGCACCGCGCGGCTGGTGAAGTTCTCGGAGGCGATGAGCTCGAGCCCTTCGTTCTGACGGCGCTCCTCGTCGGCGAGCGCCGCGGCGATCTCCGGATCGACGTCGTGAAGCGGTCGCGAGATCACGCGGATTCTCCGTCCATCTTGGCCACCCGGCGCTCGTGCCTTCCGCCCTCGAACGGCGTCGAGAGGAAGAGCTCGAGGATCGCTTCGGCGAGCGGCGGCGCCACGATCCGGCTGCCCAGGGCGAGCACGTTGGCGTTGTTGTGGGCGCGCGACAGGCGCGCGGAATAGAGGTCGCTCGCCGCGACGGCGCGCACCCGCCGCCGCCGGTTCGCCGCCATCGCCATGCCGATGCCGCTGCCGCAGACCAGGACGCCGCGTTCGGCGGCGTCGCTCGCCACCGATTCGGCGACCCGCGCCGCGAAGTCGGGGTAGTCCGCCGAGGCTTCGGAGTCGGTCCCGAAGTCGGTCACCTCGTGCCCCGCGTCCGCGAGCCAGCGCTTGAGCTGCTGCTTCAGGGCGAAGCCGGCGTGATCGGCGCCGATGGCGATGCGCACGGTGCGCCGCCCCCGATCACTCGCCGTCGGCCGGCGGTTCGACGGGTGGTTCGGCGGGCGCTTCGGTCAGCTCGCTCTTCTTCTTGCGTGGCGTGGCCGGCTTGCGCGGTTTCTTCTCGCCCTCTTCGCCTTCCGCCTTCTTGGCCGACGTCTTCTTCGCCGGCTTCTTCTCGGCGGCGGCCTCGTCGCCGGCCGGCGCTTCGGAGGCCCCCTTGGCCGAACGCTTGGACGCCTCGGCGCGCGCCGTCTTGCGCTTGGCCGCCTCCTCCTGCTGACGCTGCTTCAGTCGCTCCGTACGCCGCTTGCGCCGCCGCTTGAGCTCGCGATCCCGTTCACGCATCCCGCCTCCTCGCTTCGATGAGCAAGTTTCTCCGCTGGCCGATCCGCCAGGAACTCGTCCCGAGTCTAGCAGCTTCGTTCGCGACGCCCGCGCTCCGCGGGCGCGCTCAGAGCGGGATGTTGCCGTGCTTCTTCGGCGGCAGGCTCTGGCGCTTGCTGCGCAGCTGGCGCAGGGCGCGCACCAGCGCCGGCCGGGTCCGTCGGGGCTCGATGACCGCGTCGACGAAACCGCGCTCGGCCGCGATGTAGGGGTTGGAGAACTTCTCGCGGTACTCGGCGACCAGGCGGGCCCGCGTCTCGGGCGCCTGATCGCCGGCCTTCTCGAGCTCGCGCCGGAAGAGGACGTTGACCGCCCCCTCGGGCCCCATGACCGCGATCTCGGCGGTCGGGTAGGCCAGGTTGATGTCGGTCCGGATGTGCTTCGAGGCCATGACGCAGTAGGCCCCGCCGTACGCCTTGCGGGTGATCACCGTGAGCTTGGGAACCGTCGCTTCGGCGAAGGCGAAGAGGAGCTTCGCTCCGTGCTTGATGATGCCGCCGTGCTCCTGCTGGGTGCCGGGGAGGAAGCCGGGCACGTCCTCGAAGGTGACCAGCGGGATGTTGAAGGCGTCACAGAAGCGCACGAAACGCGCCCCCTTGAGCGAAGCGTCGATGTCGAGCACCCCGGCGAGGTAGGCCGGCTGGTTGGCGACCACGCCGACCGACTGATTGGCGAGCCGCGCGAAACCCACCACGATGTTGCGCGCGTAGGCCGCGTGCACCTCGCAGAACTTGCCGTCGTCGACCACCAGCTCGATCAGCTTCTTGATGTCGTAAGGGCGGTTGGGGTCGGCCGGAATCAGCCGGTCGAGGGCTTCCTCCTCGCGATCCGGGTCGTCGTCGCTCGCGCCCGGCGGCGGCTCGTCGAGGTTGTTGGAGGGCAGATAGGAGAGCAGCTCGCGAATCCCCATCAGGCAGGCGGCGTCGTTGGGGTAGGTGAAGTGGGAGACCCCGCTCCTGGCGGCGTGCGTGGCGGCGCCGCCGAGGTCCTCCTTGGTCACCTCCTCGTGGGTGACGGTGCGGATCACCTCGGGACCGGTGACGAACATGTAGCTGGTGCCCTCGACCATGAGGATGAAGTCGGTGATCGCCGGCGAGTAGACCGCGCCGCCCGCGCACGGCCCGAGAATCGCCGAGATCTGGGGCACGACGCCCGAGGCGAGCGTATTGCGCAGGAAGATGTCGGCGTAGCCGCCCAGCGAGGCGACACCCTCCTGGATGCGGGCTCCGCCCGAGTCGTTGAGACCGATCACCGGCGCGCCGTTCTCGACCGCCAGGTCCATGATCTTGCAGATCTTGCGCGCGTTGGTTTCGGAGAGCGAGCCGCCGAAGACGGTGAAATCCTGGGCGAAGACGTAAACCAGCCGGCCGTCGATCGTGCCGTAGCCGCAGACCACGCCATCCCCGGGGATCGACTGCTTGTCCATCCCGAAGTCGCGGCAGCGGTGGATGACCAGGGCATCCAACTCGACGAACGACCCGGCGTCGAGCAGCAGATCGACGCGCTCGCGCGCCGTGAGCTTGCCGTCCTTGTGCTGACGTTCGATGCGCTCGGCACCGCCGCCCAGGGCGGACGCCGCGAGCCTGCGGTCGAGGTCGGCGAACTGCTTCTCGTGCATCGCGCGCTCCCCTCGGTGGGCTGACCGGCCGCGACGAGCGGCCCAGCCACCGGTTCGCTGCCGGCCGCCGGGCCAGCAGACTGGATCACCTGGTCGCGGAGAGACTATCGCCAACCCGCAACGGGGAGGCCGCCGGACGATCGGTCGGGGTGGTCAGGCGGGCAGCGCGTGCGCCGCGCTCGCCTCCGCGAGCACGGTCACGAAGCTCGGTGGCTGGTCGAGATGGCGCTTGACCGCGCACTGATCGACCGCCCGCAATATCGCGGGCCGGTACTTCTCGGGAAAGCCCGCGGGCAGCCGGAGCTCGATGCGGATCTCGGAGATCCGGCCCACGGCCGGGTCGCGGACGAAGTCGAGCGCCACTCCCAGCCCCTCGGTGGACAGATCGCGCTCCTGGCAGAAGCGCAGCGCGTAGATCCCGGCGCAGGTCCCGAGCGAGGCGAGAAACAGGTCGAACGGCGCCGGCGCCGAGCCGCCGCCGCCGGCCGACCTGGACTGATCGGTGCGCAGCACGTGCCCCTTGTAGGCCGCCTCGACGACCAGGCCGCCGGGAAAACGGATCTCCATGTCCATCGCTGCCTCCCAGGGATCGTCAAGACGATCCCCGATCGAGGGTAATCCGCCCCGACACGGCCCGCGCCGTCCGTCGGGGTAGCATGGGCTGGCCCCATGACGCCGCTGACCTACCAGCGCGAAGAGGAGATCGACGCCGAGGAGGCGCGCGAGCTCTACGATGCCTCGACCCTGGGCGCGCGACGGCCGATCGAGGATGCCGGGATCTTCCGCGACATGCTCCGCCACGCCGATCTGCTGGTGACCGCGCGCGACGGCGCCCAACTGGTCGGGCTCGCCAGGACGCTCACCGACTGGAGCTACGTCGCCTACCTCGCCGATCTCGCGGTGCGCGAGAGCCATCAACGCCGGGGCATCGGCCGGGAGCTGGTCCGCGTCACCCGGGCGACGCTCGGGCCGCGCGCCATGATCGTGCTGCTCGCCGCGCCCGCGGCGGTCGACTACTACCCCCGCCTCGGCTTCTCGCGTCACCCGTCGGCCTGGGTCCTGCGCTCCGGCGAACCGCTCGCCGACGACTGACGCCGCGGTCGTCGCCTTGCCGCTCCCCGACCGCCTGCGATAGAGTCCGCCCGGCCCCGGCAGGCCTCGGTCGGCCGGGTCCCGCCTGGGGTCCGATCCCAGAAGTACAGCGTGGGTCGTGCAGTCCTTCCTCCGAGGGGCTCGGTGTGGGCGAACGCGAATCGAAGCGGGCTTGGGTCGGCCTCGCGAGCGCCGGTTTCGAGATCGCTGCGGCGGTCGGTGGCTTCGCGGCCCTCGGCTGGTGGATCGATCGCCAGCGTGGCTCTTCCCCTTGGGGGCTGCTGATCGGTGCCCTGCTCGGACTCGTCGGTGGGCTCTACAACCTCGTGAAGGCCTCGCTCGCCGCCGGACGGCAAGCCGAGCGCGAGGATGCCGAGGCGAGAAAGGACCGGGGGGAGCCGCGATGAACGGTCCTGCCGCGACGCGGCGCTGGTTGGGTTTCGCGGGCTGGGGCGTGCTCGCCGCCGCGGCCTCCGGCGCCGTGGGCGTCTGGCTCGCTCCCCCGGCGGTGGAGGGGACCCGGGCGGCGATCTGGGCCGGGTGCCTGGCGAGCTGCCTCGGGGGACTCGCCGGCTCGATTCCGCTGGCGCGCGAGGTGGCGCGCGGCGCAACGAGCCCGACCGCGGCGATCGGCAAGGCCGGTCTGGTCCGGTTCGTGGTGGCTCTCGCCGCCGGGCTCACGGGAATCGGCTTCGGTCCCTGGCCCGCGCGGCCGTTGCTCTTCGCGCTCGCTGCGAGCTACGTCGTGCTGCTCGCCGTCGAGACCTGGTGGCTACTCCGGCTCCTGCGCCCCGCGGCGCGGGAAACGGTCTGAGACGACGCAGGACGGAGTCGAAACGCATGGCGCCCGACAATCCGCTGGCCCACGTCATTCAACACCCCATGCGGGAGGTGCCCGCGGACCTCGGCATCCTCACCCCCCGGGGGGTCATCACCCTACTCTCCGATCAGATCGTGATGATGATCGTGGCCGGCGTCCTGCTCGTCCTGTTCGTCCCTGGCCTGGTGCGCCGGCGCGCCGGACAGGACGTCATCGGCCGGCTGGTGCCCACCGGCTTCGCCAACTTCTTCGAGACGGTCTGTCAGTACCTGCGCCGCGAGGTGGCCGAGCCGGTCCTCGGCAGGCACACCGACCGCTTCATCAAGTACGTCTGGAGCGCCTTCTTCTTCGTGCTCACCGTCAACCTGCTCGGACTCCTGCCCATCCAGTCGGTTTCGGCGCTGTTCGGCACCCACCTCGGCGGCACCGCGACCGGGAACATCTGGGTGACGGCGACCCTCGCCCTGCTCACCCTGACCCTGATGGTCGTCAACGGGCTGCGCTTCGGCGGCATGGACTACGTCAAGCACTTCTGCCCGGGGCCCCTCTGGCTCGCCCCGCTGCTCGTACCGGTGGAGATCATCGGGCTGGGCGCCAAGACCTTCGCGCTCGCCGTCCGACTCTTCGCCAACATGATCGCCGGGCACATCCTGCTCGGCGTCCTGCTCGGCCTCATCTTCGCCGCCGCCCAGGCCCTCGGCCCGGCGGGCGGCGTGGGCATCGGAGCCGTGGTGGTCCTGGGCAGCGTCGCCATCACCCTGCTCGAGATCTTCGTCGCCTTCCTGCAGGCCTTCATCTTCACGTTCTTGACCGCGCTCTTCATCGGCATGTCGGTGAACGTCCACCACGACGAGCACCACGACGCGGCGAAAGCGCACTGACCCATCGCCTTCCCCATGACCTCGATCAACCCCGCAAAGGAGAGGAAGCAAGCCATGAACCGCAAGAGCTACGCCAAGCTGGTCCTGATGCTCATCGTCGTCGGCAGCGCGCTGATCTTCGCTCCGGCGGCCTTCGCGGCCGAGGAGGGCGCCGCCGCCGCGGGCGCTTCGGCGGCCTCCGGTCTCGCCAAGCTGGGCGGCGCGATCGGCGCCGGGCTCGCCGTGATCGGCGGCGGCATCGGCATCGGCCGCATCGGCGGTTCGGCCGTCGAGTCGATGGCGCGCCAGCCCGAGGCGGCCGGCCAGATCAACACCGCGATGATCGTCACCGCCGCGATGATCGAAGGCGCCACGCTCTTCGCCGTCGTCGTCGGCCTCCTGGCGGCGCTCTAAGGGCCGGAGGAGCCGACGCGGTGGGAGCCGGGCGGCGGCAAGGCGCCGCGGCCCGGCTTCGCCCCAGGCAAACGACCATGAAACCGTTCTCACGCCAGCTCGCGCTCGCCGCTCTGCTCGGCCTCGCCGCGGGACCGCTCTTCGCCTCCGAAAGCGGCTCCGGAGGGCCCTTCGAGGGCAACATCGGGAACGCGCTGTGGACGTTGATCATCTTCGCTCTGGTGATCTTCGTGCTCGGCAAGTTCGCCTGGGGTCCGATCCTCTCGGGGCTGCAGCAGCGCGAGGAGTTCATCCGCAAGTCGCTCGCCGACGCCAAGCGCGACCGCGACGAAGCCGAGATCCGGCTGCGCGAATACCACGACAAGCTGACCGCGGCTCGATCGGAGGCGACCGCCATCGTCGAAGAGGCGCGTCGCGACGCCGAGGCGCTCAAGCATCGCCTCGAGCAGGAGTCGCAGGACGAGTCGCGGCGCATCATCGAGCGTGCCCGCCGCGAGGTCGAGATCGCCACCGACACGGCCAAGAAGGAGCTCTACGAGGTCTCGGCCCGGCTCGCCACCGAGATCGCGAGTCGCCTGCTCGGCCGCGAGGTCAAGGACGCCGATCACGCCCGGCTGATCGAGGAATCGCTCGCCGAGATCGAGCGCCGGACGAACTGAGCATGGCGAGCGACGACCAGCTGCGCACGCTCGCCCGGACCTACGCCGAGGCCCTCTTCCGGGTCAGCGAGGAGCGGGGCGTGGCCGAGGACATTCTCGAGCAGTTGGAGGAGATCGTCCGCCTCGGCGACGCGCACACGGCGTTCCGCCAGGCGTTCCTCTCCCCGCTGGCCAGCCCGGAGCAGCGCGCCACCGGCATCGAGCATCTGCTGCGCGGCCGCGTCGACGACGTCCTGGTCGACTTCTACCAGGTGCTCAATCGCAAGGGGCGCCCGATGCTCCTGCCCGCGGTGGCGGAGGCCTACCGTGCGGTGTTCCAGGAGTCGCGCGGCATCGTCGACGTCCGGGTCGAGAGCGCCGCACCCCTCGACGACGCGGTGCGCGAGCGCCTGCGCCAGGCGATCCGCAAGCGCCTGGGACTCGATGCGCGCCTGCTCGAGAGCGTCGTTCCGGAGTTGCTCGGCGGCATCGTGATCCGCATCCGCGACGCCAAGTTCGATACCAGCCTGAAGACCAAGCTCGAGCGGTTGCGCCACACGCTGCTCGAGCGCGGCAGCAACGAGATCATCCGTGGCGCTAGCTCGCCAACCGAGGAGATGAGATGAAATTCCGTGTCGACGAGATCAGTTCGGTGATCGCGGAGGAGATCCGCACGTTCCGCACCGAGCTCGACCTGGGCGAGGTAGGCAAAGTGCTCGAGGTGGGCGACGGCATCGCCCGGATCTACGGGCTGTCGAACGCCATGGCGGGAGAGATGCTGCGCTTCTCGACCGGCGCCTTCGGCCAGGTCTTCAACCTCGAGGAGAACTCGGTCGGCGCGGTCATCCTCGGCGACTTCCTCGAGATCAAGGAGGGCGACGAGGTGCGGCGCACCGGCGAGCTGCTCTCGGTGCCCTGCGGCGAGAAGATGATCGGGCGCATCGTCGATCCGCTCGGCCGGCCGCTCGACGGCCTCGGAGTGATCGAGACACCGCACCGCCGGCCGCTCGAGTTCAAGGCGCCCGGCATCGCGCAACGCCAGCCGGTCAACGAGCCGCTGCAGACCGGCATCAAGGCGATCGACTCGATGATCCCGATCGGCCGCGGCCAGCGCGAGCTCATCATCGGCGACCGCAAGACCGGCAAGACAGCGATCGCGATCGACACGATCATCAACCAGAAGGGCGCCGGCGTCGTCTGCATCTACGTCGCGATCGGCATGAAGGAGTCGACGGTCGTCGGGATCGTTGAGCGACTCCGCGAAGCTGGCGCGATGGACTACACCATCGTCGTCTCCGCGGGCAGCTCCGATCCGGCGCCGCTGCAGTACATCGCGCCCTACTCGGGCGCCGCCATGGCCGAGTACTTCATGTACGCCCAGGGCAAGGCGACGCTCTGCATCTACGACGACCTCACCAAGCAGGCCGCCGCCTACCGCCAGCTCTCGCTGCTGCTGCGCCGTCCGCCGGGCCGCGAGGCCTACCCGGGAGACGTCTTCTATCTCCACTCGCGTCTGCTCGAGCGGGCGGTCAAGCTGCGCGAGGAGTTCGCGGTGGTGCCCAAGGACCTGCCGGTCGCCTCGACCGACCGCGCCCGGGTGGTGAAACACCCGCAGGGACTGTCGGCGCCAGCCGAGCTGCGTCCCGACGACGCGCTCGGGCTCTACCACCGGCCGCACGGCAAGCACCGCGCCGAAGCCTTCCTCGCCACCCTGCCCGAGAAGGAGAAGTACCGGGTGCACAAGTTCCCCGACTCGGGCGGCTCGATGACGGCCCTGCCGATCATCGAGACGCTCGAGGGCGAGGTGTCGGCCTACATCCCGACCAACGTGATCTCGATCACCGACGGCCAGATCTACCTCGAGCCCGACCTCTTCTTCGCCGGCGTGCGCCCGGCGGTCAACGTCGGCATCTCCGTGTCGCGAGTCGGCGGCAACGCGCAGCGCAAGGCGATGAAGAAGGTCGCCGGCTCGCTGCGCCTCGACCTCGCCTCGTTCCGCGCCCTCGAGGCCTTCTCCCAGCTGGGCACCGACCTCGACGCGGCGACCCAGAAGCAGCTGGATCGGGGCAAACGGATGGTCGAGCTCCTCAAGCAGCCGCAATACCAGCCGTACGACACCTTCGAGCAGGTGGTCTCGATCTGGGCCGGCACCCAGGGCTGGCTCGACGACCTGCCGGCGAACGACGTGCTGCGCTTCGAGGGCGAGATGCTGAAGCACGTCCGCAACGAACATCCCGAGGTGCTCGACGAGATGCGCAAGACGGGCGAGCTCTCGGAGCCGGTCGCCAAGAAGCTCGCCGAGATCGTCGGACACTTCAAGTCCCAGTACCTGAAGAGGTCCGCCTGACGCCATGGCCAACCGGCGCATCCTCGTCAAACGCCGCAAGTCGATCCGGAACATCCGCAAGATCACCCGGACGATGCAGCTCATCGCGACCGCGCGCTTCCAGGCGGCGTTCAACCGGGCGGTGGCCGCGCGGCCGTTCACCGAGAAGCTCGCCGAGATGGTGGCCGACGTGACGCGTTCGAGCGGCGATCTCGAGCATCCGCTGCTCGCCAGCACCAACCCCTCGGCGCCGGCGGCCCTGGTCGTCCTGACCAGCTCGCGCGGCTTGTGCGGTGGCTACAACTCCCACGTGCTGCGCCTGGTGACGGGTCAGCTCGAGAGCTGGCGGTCCGCGGGGCGTGCCGCGGAGCTGCGCGTCTTCGGCAAGAAGGGGATCGCCTACTTCCGCTTCCAGAAGCAGGCGATGGCCGAGGAGTCGACCGCGGTCGGCGAGAATCCGCGGTTCGACCAGGTCGAGCCGGTGGTCAACGCGCTGATCGAGCGCTTCCTCGCCGGCGAGGTCTCCTCGGTGCACGTCGCCTACACCCGCTTCTTCTCGGTCGGGCGCCAGCGCCCCGAGCTGGTCCAGCTCCTGCCGCTCCTGCCCGGCGGCGGGGGCGCGGCGGCGCCCGAACGGCCGGTCGAATACGAGTTCCGGCCCGATCCCAGGGCGCTGCTCGACGATCTGCTGCCGGCCACGGTCCGCATCCGGCTCTTCCAGTCGTTCCTCGACGCCAACGTCTCCGAGCAGATCGCCCGCATGGTCGCGATGAAGGCCGCGACCGAGGCTTCCGAGGAGATGATCAAGACGCTCACGCGCCAGTACAACCGCGCGCGCCAGACGCACATCACGATGGAGCTGCTCGACATCGTCGGCGGCGCCAACGCCCTCGCCTGACCCCGAACGAGCGAAAGGTCGATTTCATGTCCAGTCAGAACGTCGGCAAGATCACGCAGGTCATCGGTTCGACCCTCGACGCGGAGTTCGCCGAGGATCAGCTGCCGTCCCTCTACAACGCGCTTCGGGTCGAGCTCGAACGCACGGTGCTCGGGGAGACTGCGCGCGAGACGCTGTGGTGCGAGGTCGCGCAGCACCTGGGAGGCGGCCAGATCCGCGCCGTGGCGCTCGGCTCGACCGACGGCCTGCAGCGCGGGCGGGAGATCGTCGACACCGGAGACCCGGTCTCCGTGCCGGTGGGTCTGGAGACGCTCGGCCGGGTGTTCAACCTGGTCGGCGAGCCGATCGACGACCTCGGCCCGGTCGAGACCAAGGAGCGCCGCAACATCCACCGCCATCCGCCCGAGATGCCGGACCTCTCCTCGAAGACCGAGATCTTCGAGACCGGCATCAAGGTCATCGACCTCCTCTGCCCCCTGGTGCGTGGCGGCAAGGCGGGCCTGTTCGGCGGCGCCGGCGTCGGCAAGACGGTGATCATCCAGGAGCTCATCGCGC
>CAYZWR010000013.1:0-43666 GCA_964481735.1 uncultured Thermoanaerobaculia bacterium | reverse complement strand
TACACCCAGCAGGGCTCGAACCTGCAACCTTCGGTTCCGAAGGGCGGGGCTGGGCGGGTTTGGCGAGAGAATCGACGCAGTGACAGAACCTGTCAGGTGGCCGAAACGGGTCGATCGGCGGGAAATTGACAGGGGGCAAATTGCGCCCCAGAATTGCGGCCATGAACATGCCGAGCTGCGATCACTGCGGATTTGCCTTTTCGACGTACATTGGCGCGGCGGGCCGGACGATGCCCTGCCCGCAGTGCCAAGCGCCCGCGCGGATCGGCGACGATAACTTTCCGCGCACCATCGGCCCGCCGCCGATGCCCTATGTAGCGCAGCCGACGACGCTGGGAGACCTCCGCCGCGAGTTCGTCCGCCTGCAGGGGATTGCGCTGATGGGGATCGGGCTTGTCGCCGGCTGCGTTTGCACGGCCGGGCTCGCCGAGGAGAATCCAGCCCTGATCCTGGGCGGTCTCGTCGCGACCGGCTTCCTCGTGGCGGGGATCGTCCGCACCTTCACACTGCCGCCGCGCACCTAGGCTTCCGGCGCTTCAGCCTCGATCTGCGGGACGGTCTGGGGCAGCTCGTCGGCCGCGTCGCGGAGGCGGGCGAACTCGGCCTGGGTGATGAGGCCGTCGGCGATGGCCTCTTCGGCCAGGTGAGCGAAGGCGACGTCGCTGGGGTGCTTGGCCAGCGGCAGCCGGGCGTTGACGCTGCGGAGCCAGGTCAGGAGCTGCTTGATCTGCAGCGGCGTGGCGGCCGGGGGCGATGGCGGCGGCTCGGGGTTGCATTCCGCGGCCGGGGCTGAGGCCGAGAGATAGTCGAGCGTGGTGAGCTGCCGCTCGATCATCAGGAGGTGCTTGCGGCAGTCTTCGGCGGCGCGATGAGCTTCGCAGCCGTGATAGAGCACGGAGAGCTGCAGGGCGATAATCAGCAATGCGCCCACGCCTCCGTCGCTGACATACTGGCATCCGTTGGTCATGGCTCGGCCCCTACGGCACCCGGCTTAGTAGCCGGCGGAGGAGTGCCGCCAGCGCGGAATAACAAAGCACCGCGGCAATCAGGAGGAGCAGCGACTGGGGGTCGCAGCTCCGCAGCAGTGCGGCGATCACGATGTCGCCGGCGTGAACTCGACGTAATACTCTTTGCCGAGCTCGAACTTGTTGCCGGCCTCGGGATTGACCGTGCCCAGCTGAATCGACCCGCTCGGGGTGGCGGCATAGAACTTGGCGTTCTCGTCGTTGGGGTCCCCCTGCTTGGGATAGACGGGGGAAAGTTTGATCGTCTGCATTTCCTGCCCGCCGTACTTGCTGCGCTCGATCGACTCGACTTTGAACTTCGCGCGGACCATTGGGGCCTCCGTGGGAATTGAGGAAGCGGACTCCTGCGATTGATTCTGCGCGACGGGCTCCCATCTGCCGATGGGGCACCGCTCGTGGGACCAGGCGACTTTGTTGAGCAGGCCGTGGGATCGCAACAGGCAGCCGCAACTGGGATGCGTGCAGACGCCGGCGGTCGCGTCGTAATGGACGGGGCAGGCGCGGCAGAGAGCCAGCCGCGCGGCTTGCGTTTCCGGGGAAACGGGGAAGGCACCGGCTCGGATGCCGGCGGCGACCGAGCGGAGCAGGTTGCGGGCCCGCCGCAGCGGACCGGGCCGCGGCGGCTTGCTGCTGCGCTTCGCCGCGACGAAGCCGCACTGCGGTCCTGGGCAGCGAAAGGGAAAGTCGGCGTCGCCAAGGCGAACGGTGAGGCCGCAGTTCGGGCAGGTCCAGATCGCGGTCATAGGCTGGCCGTCCGGACGCGGAGCGTCGCGCCCATGAAGTTAACGCCGCGGCGGGCCGGCGTGCCGCCAAACGGATCATCGACGCCGCCGTGAACGTAGGTCACCGTGACGCCGCAGAAATCGACCGTCCCGGTGTAATAGGGGGTCCCCGTGCCGTTCAGCGGGGTCAGCGTGATGTCGATGTCGGTGCAGTCGGTCGGCGTCGCCGGGAGCGTGCCGGTGAAGAGGCCGACCTGGGCGTAGCCGGTGCCTGCATGCGTGTCGTAGATGACGACCATGCCCCAGACCGTCGTCCCGGCAATCCAGATGCTGGTCACGGCCGCGGCCGCGGTGAAGGTGACCGCGCCGTAGGTCAGCGAGCAGGTTTGCCAGCCAGCCGGGGGCGGGTTGGTCGAGCAGCTTGGCCCGAGCCGGCCGGCGAGCGTGGGACAGCCGGTCTGCACCCAGTAGCAGCAGGTCGGGCTGCCGCTGACGCTGCCGAGGGCCTGGGTGAGGTAGTTCGTGTTGAGTGCGCTGGCGTCGGCGCCGCTGTTGCCGACGACGCCGGCGAGCGTCCCCATCAGAATCTCGACCGTCTCGCCGCTGCACCCAGCGCAGGGCGGGACGTAGGGCGTGCAATCGATGCACGGATTAGCGCCGGGCGGAGTGCTGACCGGCTCCTGATAGAAGCGAAAATCGCTGAGGGCCGCCCCTCCTTCGCCGCCGATGCCAGCCCGCCGGCCAGTCACGCCGGTCAGAGGATGACGCAGGCCGATCTCGTCGCCGGCGACGAGGATCGCCCAGCCGTCGCGATAGCAAACGTGGAAGCCGACGTAGCGATCGCCGCCAATAAAGCCGTCGGCCGCGGCCAGCTCGCTGCCGACGTGCAGCAGCCGGCAGTGCCACTGCGCGCCGCCGGTTTCCTCCGTGTACCAGAACTCGGCCGCGTAATAATCGGTGTCGTCCGTGTAGCCGAAGATCAGGCGGTAGCGCAAATCCTCGACGGGCCGGCAGGCGGGAAAGCCGGGCCCCTCGTCGGTCAATTCGCTGTAGGGACTGGCGACAACAAACTGGCTGTTTTCCGGCGTCGTCGCCTCGTGCCGCGCGATGGCCATCCCGTCGTCGTCGGTTTCGGCATACCAGACCGTGGTGCCGTTGCAGGTCCCCTCGACCGCGGTCCAGCCGCTCTCGACCTCTTCCCAGTGACAGCCGAGCGGATCGCCGTCAGTGTCGCGGACGAAGTTGTCGCGCATCACGGGGCAGCTGGGGGAGCAGGTGACGCACGCGGGGCGCTCGGCCGTGTAGTGATAGCGGAGCTGCCAGTCGCGGGCCTCCCAGTCGCCGGTGACGATTTCCAGGCCGCTGAGCAGAAACTCCGGTGCGTCCGTCGCCTCCTCGTCCTCGATTTCTTCGTCGTCTTCGTCCGTCAGCGGGTCGTCTTCCTCGTCCTCGATCAGCGGCGGTTCGGGAGCGGGGACCGTCGCGACGCTGTAGGCCAGTCCGGACGGGCCGTCGAGGTCGAAGTCGAAGCTGCTATAGGACAGCCCGGTAATCGCCTGCAGCAGGGCCGAGCCATCTTCCTGGGGCTGGTAGCAGACGCGGAGCTGGATCGCCTCGTCCAGCTCGTCGTGGTTGGCATAGAGGGGAACGGCGTCGGCCAGCCAGGCCTCGTCGCCGCCAGCCCGCTGGCCGAGCTGCAGCTCGGCGCACTCGTCGTTGGTCCGGATCTCGCAAAAGAGGTAGTTGTCGGCATCGGCATAGGCGACCAGCACGCGGGCCGCGGCCGGACTGCCGGCGATCGCGGTCAGCTCGACGTCGATCGTGTAGGGATCGGTGAGGGCGGCGTGGATCTGATAGATGATCCGCCCGGCCCCTTCGCCGGTAAGCGCGCCGAGGGACTGCGACCAGTCGCCGCTCTCGACTTCCCAGTCGGGAGTGAAACCCTCGTCGGCAAAGTCGTCGAGGCCGATGTCGCAATCCTCATCGCAGCAGCTGCCGGGATCAAACGCGCCGTACCCCACGACTATTCCTCCTCGGCGAGGATGTCATGCGGGCCGCAGCTGGCGCTCGACACTAGCCACAACTCCGACTCCCACTCGAAGCGCACGATGGTGCCGGCCGCGAGCGTGGCGTCCTCCAGTAGCATCGCGTCCCAGACGGTCTGCGTGAAACCGGTGTTGACCCACCCGCTGTCGCGCTTCCAGACGTTCGCACTGACCGATCCGCCGGCGACGAGCTCGTCGGTGATCTGCCCCCAGTAATAGGTTTTCTGGGGGACGATGCACCAGCGGCCGCCGCCAGAGCCGGGGGCGGGCGGCTCGGGGAAGACGCTGACCAGTTCCCCTTCGAGCACCCACTGGCCGTTGAGCGTGCGGCCGGTCGTTAGTGGAAACTCCGCGCGGACCAAATTGTCCATCGGCGTGCGATCGACGAAGTTGAGATGAAACGTATCCCCGTCGTCGGGATAGACGCTCTCCTCTTCGGTGGCGGTGATCGCCAGGTAATGCCAGCGTTTGCCCGAGGCGCGATCGCGGCGACCGAGCAGCGCGTCGAGCTGCGACTGCTGGCGCAGCAGTTGCTGCTCCAGCAGTTCGATCCGGCGGATGTTGTCGAGCGGCGTGGGCATGGTCGGTTGTCAGCGAAGCTTGAGGACGTCGAGCTCGCCGTAGGCGGTTTCGTAGTGCATGGTCGGGACGATTGGGGCGACTGCCCCTTCACCCTCGGAGAGGGGCATGGCCAGGCGAATCTGAGTGACGACGCTGTTGACGTCTTCGGTGTGCAGGTCTCCCTCCAGCTCGGGATCGCCAATGCCGACGACAAGCTGGCCCAGCTCGACGGCGTTATTGACCAGGCTCGTCGAGAAGCTGAGGGCCTGGCGGGTTTCGCCGTACCAAGCGAAGGCGAGCTGGGCGAGGGCTTCCAGGTCGCTCCGGTCGTCCCGGGCATAACCCCCGTCGCAGCGGAGCAGCTCGCCGCCGGCGGACAGCTCGACAATGGCGCCGGGCACAACGTAGTCGCAGCGGAATTCGGGCCCGGCCGCGATCCGCAGCCGACGGATCACGTCGCGGCCGACGGGGAGCGACCCTGCGGGCGGATAGACCCCTTCGGCGAACTGGCTCCAGCGGACCGCACAGGTGGCGTACATCAGGCGGTAGTCGGCCGGCGGCGTGAAATCCTCGTCGAGCTTGCTGAAGTCGGTGGCGGCGATCGTCCAGTTGTCGCCGTTGCTGACTTCGACCCAGAGCGCCCCGTCCTCGTGATCGACCCGGACGCGGGCCGACCAGAAATCCTCCGCCTCCATGCCGGCGAGCTCCGCTTCCCCCACCAGGCCGACCGATTCGGCGTGGCGGTAGCGGGGCTTCTCCGAGGTCCAGTCGTCGCGGCGGAAAATGACGAGGGGCTGGAGGTGCTTGTGCGGGGAAGGGCCGACTTCGGGGGGCTCTCCCTCGAGCGCGTCGCCGTGGTAGGTGATGCCTTCCAGGAGGGGCAGCTCGGGGAGGAAGCGGCTGTCTTCGGGGGCCAGGGGCTCCGCGACCTCGGGATCGGTGTCGCTGGGCATCAGCAGCTGGGCCGCTTCCTCGCCGTCCTCGACCTCCGTCAGGCCGGCGGGGAACACAAACCGCTGATAGACGGGGCGGAACTTGTCGGCGGCGCGGGCCTGCTGATTCCAGACGATCCGCTCCTCGACCTGGCTGGCTGCCGGATAGTCGGCGTCGCCGCTGCCGCCGGCCTCGTAGCTGGTTTCGAGCGGGCTGGGCCAGCCGATGGCCAGGCTGGCCGGCGAAGAGAGGAAGCTGAAGGTGCCGGTGCTGGTGCGCGGCGCGCCAAAGGCAATCACCTGGTCGTAGCGGTCGGAGCTGGAGCGCTTCAGCGAGGCCTCGGCTCCGCGATCCCGCTCGAAGGCGAGGATGATCTGATCCTCGTTGGCGGCGATCGAGTTGCCGCCGGTGAGAGCCAGCTCCTCGGCGGCGAAGGTGAAGGGGATGATCCGGACTTCGCCCCCTTCGCCGGTCAGCGTTTGCTCGACGACGGTCCGAAAGCCCAAGAGCCGCTGGCGAGCGAGCAGGCTATTGAGCAGCTCCCACGGGGTGCGGCCGTCGCGCACGAGATACGGCGCGTCCCAGTTGGGGACGACCTCGTCCGGATCGAGCAGCACAAACGGCACGAGCACGTCGCCGGCGTGATCGACGGGGGTGTCGTGCGCGAGGAGGTAGCGGACCGCCTCGCGGGTGGACCACTGTTCGCCGCCGAGCAGCTCATCGTGAAAGAGATAGACCCCCTCGACGGCCTCCTCCCCTGTGTAGGGATCGGGGGCCCGGTTGCCGACGATCTGGCGGTCGTCGCTTTGGCGGTTGAAATCGAGGGCCCGCCTCAGCCGGACGGCGTCAGCCCCCTGCATCAGGCTCGCCCGACACTCGTCCTGATCGAGGAGCGATTCGAGGCCATAGCAGGTGAAGTGGTTTTTGCCGGTGGCGTAGTAGGTCGGGTCGCCGCCGGCGAGGGACTGAAGGAGCGGCCCGTCGAGCTGATCGAGCTCGACGTCGATCACGCCGTACCAGGGGCGGACCAGGTCGCTCTCGTCGTCGTTGTTAATCGGGCCGACAACGAAATCGACCCGCACGTAGCGGCGGAGCTGGTTGCGGGCCCGCAACACGGCGGCGAACGCGGTCGCGAAACGGTTGAGGCCGACGCCGTAGCGCAGCTGGAGCTGGGCCGTGCTGATGGTGGGGCCGCAGCTCCACACCGCCTCGCTGCACCAGAGCTCGGGCACCAGGGTCCACTCGTCCTGCCAGCGTTCTTTCCAATAGACGCTTTGCGGCCCGACCGAGTCAAAGTACGCCGGAATGAAGCGGAGGATGTCGGCCACGGGAAGCGATCTTCAGGAGTCAGGGGCCAGGAACCAGGAACCAGTGGCCAGGAACCGGTGGCCGTTTCCGGGGAAACGCTCAGGGGCGGAGCAGGCGCTGGCGGCGCGCGACCGACGGATCGGGTCCGGCGGGGGGATCGCCGTCCTCCTGTTCGTCGAGGAGCGGGTCGTCCTCCTCGTCGAGCACCGCCTCGGCTTCTTCGTCGTCGATTTCCACATGCTCCCCTTCTTAGGAGTAGAGGCCCGTGATTGGGTTGTATTTGACGACGTAGCCGGCACCGCCACCCATGCCGCCCGATCCGGCAACGCCGTCACCGCCGGTGTCGCTATTCACACCACCCGCGCCAGCCAATCCAGCTGCACCGCCGTCGGCCGAATAGGTCACCGTCCCGCCGAACGACTCTGAAACGACCAGTAGCGCACCGCCGTGACCGGCGCTGCCGCCGTTACCGCCGTTGCCCATCGCGGTGACGGCATCGCTGCCGTCCCCACCATTGGCCCCGTCACCACCATCTCCGCCGTTTGCATGAATGACGCCGCTGCCGACGATGGCTCGCGCGAATACACGCACTGCACGTCCGCCAGCACCACCACCACCACCACCACCACCGTCCGACACCGACGTTGAATCGCCGCCAGCGCCGCCAGCGCCGGCCAAGCCGCCGTAATAATTCACATAGTCGCCGCCTGGATTCGTGACGCGGTTGATCGGACCAGTCGGAGTGAGTCGCTGGTAGATCACCGACGAATCAGCAACGCTGTAACCAAACGATCCTGCGGCGCTGCCACCAGAACCGCCCGTGCCGCCCGTGCCGCCATCGCCGCCAGCGCCGCCAGCGTAGGACCGCCACCGCGTGATCTGATCTCCCGCCGCACTGTCACCGCCATTGAACGCCCCACCCGCTCCGGCGGTTAAGGAAATGGAATCCGAACCAGCGGAAGCTAGGGCGCATAGCGTACCGTTGACTGTCAGCGTGCCGGCCACCCACACATCGAAGCCGTTGGTGTTCAGCGTGATCCCGCCATCGATGGTCAGGTCGTCGTAATACATATCCCGCGTGAGCTGGGTGTTGCTGTCGATCGTCACGTCGCCGTCCGATCCGTCGCCGAACATCCAGCGGTGGGCGACGCTCGTGCCGCCGGTCTGAAACTCCTCGAACTCCAGGTCGTTGGTGCCGACGACGGCCGAGCCGGTGTCACTCGTGCACCGCCAGAGGGTGTCGGCGTATTCGGTCCCCTCGTTGACGGGGACGTAGATGCTGGCCGCATCCGCCGCCGCGGCCAGGTCGGCCGCGCGGGAGAGGGTCGTCGTGCCGAGGTCGAAGTCATAGACCCCGTTTTCGCTGGCCGTGGTTTGGCCGGCCAAGAGCACGCGGTCGCCGTCGGCGAGCGTCACGCCGTCGATCGCCGTCACATCCGCCAGGTCGGGGACGTCGGCGTCAGCGACGACCCGGACCGGAGCGAGCCGCTTGATGCCGCGGACCGCCTCGTTGATCGCGGCGAGGATCGCCGACCACTGACAGCCGGCGGTGGCGAAGTCGCCCCCTCCTTCGTCGCGGGCGAAAACCAGGCGGTCTCCCGCCTGAAAGACAGTCTGGGGGTTGGTGCCAAAATACTCGCTGATTTTCATGGCTGCTGCTTGTCCCGTGGGGGTGTTGATCCCGTGATGCTGCTTATCCCTTGAGGCTGACCGCAACCGCGCCGGCGGCATCGGCGACAATTTTGACGAAGGCAGCTCCAAACAGAGCCGCCGGCAAATCGACGGAGCGGGCGGCCGCCACGGTGATCGCGCCGATCGCGTCGCCGTCCGCGCCGTACAACGCGGCGAATTCGCCGTCGGCGGCGCAGGCCCCATAGAAGGTGAGGCTGGTGATCGAGCTGCCGGTCGGAATGGTGATCATCCCGCCGCTGGCCCCGCGGAAGTCGATGGCCGGCGTGGTCTCCAGCGAGGCCGTCAGGGACGGAGCGAGGGAGACTTGCTGGCGACCGATTTCCTGGAGTTGGCCGGTGAAATTGTTCATGGGAGTGCGGGGTGAGTGGGGAGTGATGCGCGGTGAATCAGGCGGCCGGCACGCCGAAATAGAGGTCCAAGTAGAGGACGTCGCCGGAGGTGCCGCTGATGTCGATGTCCTTGACGGTGGCGCTGACCGCGGGATGGCCGCTGGCCACGTCCCCCGCATAGCCCGCCTGGATCTGCATGCCGGGCGGGATTTCGATTTCGTTCCCCGCCCCGAAGAGCGGGTAGGGATCGCTGGCTCCCGGCGCGACGGTGACTGCGGCCTCGTTCTCGTCGTCAGCTCGCAGCACCAGGGCGACCAGCTTGGCGGTGGTCAGATCGACGGTTCGGGTCGCGCCGCTGGGGAGCGCGAGGGCGGTGATCGCCGCCAGGTCGATCGTCGCGATGCCGCCGCCGATCGTGATTTCCTGGGAAACCAGCGGCTTGTCGAGGGGAGGCTCCGAGGAGCCGCTGAACGTCTTCTGCCGGTTGTGCCGCTGGGCCCGCAGCGTCCGCCCCTCTTCGCTGGGCGCGGCGGGAGCCTCGGCCGTGGAGAAGACTTCGCGGCCGCTCGCGCGGAAGGCCAGGTCCAGGTAGGTGCTCGACATGTTCAGAATCCAAAGGGGTTAAGCGACTCGACGGTCCAGACGCAGCGGCACATGCCGGCGGAGGCACCGCCGGTGAGGCCCCCAATGCCCAGGAGCGTGGCGTACAGCCCTTCCTCCTCGGGCTGCACGTCGTGGATGATCAGGTAGCAGTCGAGATCGATGTCGGCCCAGACCGCCAGCACCGGATCGTCGCCGACAATCGACTCGTAGCTCCGCAGCAATAGCTCGGCCGCATCGATCGAGGGGCAGTCGGCGACGCTGCGGAGCGTGAACGGTTCGCAGCGTCGGCCGGTCCGCCAGTTGGTCGAGCCGGGCAGACCGGGGCGGACTTCGCGGACGAGTCGCTGCGTCGGCCGCGAGAGGGCCCGGCTCAAGCGGAGGAACGTGAAGCTGTTGATGCGGTTTTCTCTCATCGCTCACGGTGCCTCCCCACGTCGGCGTTGGAGGCGGCCGCGGCCGAAGGCGTTGCCACGGGACGGTTCTTCGCGATCTCGACCTGCTGCCGCTGGAGGGCGATCAGCTCGTCGATCTTCTTGCCCAGGAAGTCATAATCGCGGCGGCCCTGCTCCGAGAGTTTTTCGGGGGACGTGGGGAGCAGGCCCATAAAGCCCTCTTGTTGCCGGATCTGATACTGACGGCTTCGCAGCGCGCCGATCGCCGCCTCCTCGGGGGACGCGCCGAAACGCTCCGCCAAGCCCTGGCCGAGGAATCGGCTGGCGGGCTCCGCGAAGACCGGCGCGGTGTAGTTGAAAAACTGACTGAGCGGCTTGGCGATGCCGCGGGCCGGGGTGGCCTCCAGTATTTTGGTCATCCAGTCCGGGACGGCTTTCACCCCGGGCGTTTTCTCGAACGCCTGGCTGACGATCTCCCGGCTCGTCGAGCGGCTGGCCTCTTCGGTCTGCGCGATCTCTTGCCGCTGGGTTGAGCCGGCGGCGGCCGCTTCGGCTCGGGCGATGGCCATCTCGTTCGTGAGGCCGCGCATCTCGGCGGCGAGCTGATCGAACGGAGCGCGGTCGATCTCGATCACCTCGCGCCCTTCGCGGAAGGCTTTGTCGGTCAGGCCACCCCGCTGCAAGAGCTGCTCGATCGGCACTTGGAATTGCCGCTCGAAGCTGGCATTCTCCATGAACTGCTTGCGCAGCTTGTCGTCCCCTTGCAGGGCGGCGATCCGCCCTTCGAGTGTGCCGGGATCGTCCGCGGGCTTGATCCTGAGCTTGCGGCCGGCGACGGACTTTTCGTAACCGGTCTCGAAAAAATCCCGGAGCTGGACGGCAAACGCCTGGGTCGCGGTGCGGGTGCTTTCGCCGCGGACGTCGCCGGCGGTCGAGCTGAGTGCGCCGAACAGGGCCGCGGCGTCGATGGCGTTCTGCTGGCGATCCCCCTTGGCGGTCATCGCGGCCGAAATGACGGCGGGAGCAATGTTGGTCGCCTGGCGGTTCAGATCGGTGATGCGCGACGGGCCGCCGGCCGAGAGCAGGAATCCGATATTCTCACGGGCCCCTTTGCCCGTGGCCTTGCGGAGGTCGAGGGCCGCGCCGACGACGGTGTCGATCTCCTCGGGCTTGTCCCAGGTGATCTTGGCCGCTTCGCGCAGAGCCTCCAGTGTCGCTTCGCGATCGCCCCCCGATGCGCCCAGCCCCTCGGCCGCGGCCAGGTTGAGCTTGCCCAGGTCGGGAAACTGCGACTCCTCGGCAATCTGCTTGATCGCTTCCAGGAACTCGGCCCGCTGCGGCGTCGTCGCGCCTACGAGGTTTTTCAAAACCTGGCCCTGCGCTTCGCCGACAGTCACCTGAGTCCGCTTGGCTTCGTCCTCGATCCGGTGATAGTGCTCCAGCGCTTGCGACGCGAGCTGAATGGCCTGGCCGACGCTGATCCAGCTCGTCGCGAGGGTGACGACGTCGGAGACGGCCCCCTGCACCAGGCTGTTCATTTGCCGCTGGCCGGCGCCGGCCCGCTGCGTCCCTTTTGCCGAGGTATCGGAGAGTTTCTGCACGTGGCTTTCGAGGCGCACCAGTTCCTTCGCCAGGTCGCGGTAGGCCGCGTCGAGGCCGCTCTTGTCGGCGGTGAAGGTTTGGTGGTAGGTGGCCATCGCGGCTCAGCGGATCAAGTAAACGTGCTGGTGGTTTTGGACGGGGCGGTCGAGGTCGTCGAGCAGCTCGGCGGCTAACAGGGCTCCCCAGCTAGGGCGGTACCAGGGGACTCGGCCGGGGTTTCGTCGCCAGCTACTGAGGGCGACGAATTCGGCGGAAGGGGCTCCGCCTCGTCCGAGGGCTTTTTTTTTGCTTCGGCCAGGACCTCCCAGCCGAACGCCGACTGGCAGATCGCGTGGACGGTCTGCTGCGTCAGGACGGGCCGGCCCAATTGGTGCAGCAGGTTCAGCTCGGTCGGGCCGACGCGATAGTTGACGGCCAGAATCCGGGCAGCCTGCTTCACGAGCCAGGCGAGGGGTTTGCGCTCGTGCGCGGCGGCCTCGGCCGGCGTCGCCGCTTCCGGTGGGGCAATCTGGGAGGCGTACCAATCTCGAAGTTCACCGGCCAGGACCCAGAGCCATTGCCAGGCGGGCTGCAAATTGGCCACCGGCTCGCCGCTAGCATCGAACGCATACGACTGCGGGAGGGTGCCGTAGGGAACGTCCGGCGCGCGGCCGACGGGGATGGTCCACTCGAAGTGACCGGGATCGGTCACCGCAATGCCGCCGATCGTCTGCCAGCGCTCCAGGTCCTGCGGCATGGGGGGCTGCTTGGTCAGCGCGCCGACCCAGGCCCGCGAGCCGTCGCCGATCGGGAGCCAGGTCTGCCGGGCCGGATGGTGGCCCAGCAGCTTAGGCAGCCCCTGGTGCTTGCTGACGGGCGTGATGACGGTGCCGGAGTGGCCGCCCGGCCCTTTGCCGTCATGCACGCCGCTGACGCTGGCGTGGGCCGGCACGCGGCGCACGTCGGCCAGGACCTCGGCCAGGCCGGCGGCCTGCAGCGCGTCGCGGCTGAGCTCGTCCCCCTGCTTGACGCGGTCGGGCGGGACGTCGGGGAGGAAGTAGTAGAGGATCATGGAAGGCGGAGGAGGGGACAGGGGTCAGGAGCCGGGGACCAGGAGTCGGGAGCCGCTTAGCCGCGGCGGGTCTTGCCTTTGGGTTTGGCGGTCGGCGTCTCGCCAGCAGGCGCTTCCGTTTCCGGGGAAACGGCGGGCGTCTCCGCGGCGGCGGGAATCGTTTCACTAACGGAGCTGTTCGTCTCATCGGCGAGGGCCGTGTCGTCCTCCTCGTCGCCGGCGGGGATGACGGCGGCGGGCTCTTCGGCCGTCGAGGCCTCGGCGACCGGGGGCAGGTCGGCGGCGTGGCGGGCGAGGTGCCGATCGACGACCGCCTGGATGATCGGGGCATTGTCCGGATCGTCGCCGGCCAGCTCGGCGAGGATCCGTTGGTCCGACTCGGGCAGGGCGGCGGCCAGCTGGTGGGCTTCGCCGGGGGGCATGCTGAGGCCGCGCTCCAGCGCGGCCTGGGCCTGCGCACGCCGCCGCAGCAGCGCGTTGCGCGTCCGCGCCTCTTCGGCCGCGTGGCTGCTGCGGCGGTCGTAAGCGCGGGTCAGAATGCGCTTGATCTGGGACCGGGCCGTCTGGCGGTCGCCGGCCGCGACGACGATCTCGGCCACCTCTGGATCGTCCAGGGTCTCGACGGTCTGGGAGGCGTTCCCCGTCGGCTCGCCGAGGAAGCGATGGATCGCGTCGCGGGCGGCGACGCGGGGATCGATCTCCGGAGCGGAGGTGGCGGCCGGAGTTTCGGGGCTGGTGTCGGTTTCGGGAGTGGACATTGGGGAGCCTGGAGTGGTGGAGTGATGGAATGGCAAAGTGAGACGGGGCTAGACGATTTGGGCCGTGGTGTCGATCTCGTAAGCGGGGCTGTTGCCGTCGAGCATCAGATCGACGGTGATTTCGGCGACGGCGTCGGCCCCCTGGATCTGGCGGGCCTTGATGGTGCCGCCGACGGAGCTGATCTGGAGGTTCGTCGCGGTGGCGTCGGGGATGTTGATTCCCGACGCGAGTTTCATGCGCAGAAAGGCGTACATGCTGGTCAGGGCCGTGCCGCGCGTGCCGTAGGTGGCCAGCACGCGGGCGTCGCGGGTGCGAGCGGTCAGGACCGGTCGATACTCCTTGATCGCCTTGTAGCTGTGGAACGGCTCGCCGTCGGACGCTTCCTTCTCGTACTCGATGTTGTTTTCGAGCCGCCACTCGGTGACGCCCGAAACGAAGCTGCCGTTCAGCTTCAGGGGGCCGAGGGTGAAGAGGGCGGCGATCTCGGAGGGAACGGGCAGCTCCTGCGCGGCGGCGAAGACCATCGGATCATTGCCGGTTTGCGAGTTATAGACGGCGAGCAGCCGGCAAGAGAGTTCGGCGAGCGCTCCCTGGCGGGCCGAAAGCGACTCCCAGCAGAGCATGGAGTTGTCCTGCAGGCGGGCGCGGAGGTGCTGCTCCTCGTCGTCCGGATAGCGATCGTTGAGCAGCTGGCCCGACTTGAAAAAGACATCGACGTTGCCGGCCGACAGATCGACCGCCAGGTTGTGGCGGCCACCGACGCAGGCGTCGAGGATCGTCTTGATTTGGGTCGTCGTGAACGGGATTTCGGGCGAGCCCTGATGCGTGCCCGTGAATTGCGGGCCGACCTCGCTGGCGCCCTGCTCCGAGAGGTCCTCGAAGTTGTGCATCGGGCTGAGGTCGGAGAGCTGCGTGATGTTGAACAGCTCGGCGTCGGCGTCGTCATAGGCGACGATTCCATGCGGATAAAATACGCGGCTGGTCATGCGGCTCTCCTCGTAGTGCGGGTGGTTCGGCTGGTGCGGCGGGCGGAGCGGACGGCGCGGAGGGCGGCCGTGAATCCCTGGTCGAAGGTGCGGGCCAGCTCCTTGGCCTCGCTTTGGAGCACGGTCGTCACTTCGCGGGCCAGGTTCGGGCGGCCGGCCCGCCGCGGCCGGCTGGTGAAGTAGCTGGGGCCAATCAGGTCGATCGTGACGCGCGTCGGGTACGCGCGGATGGCATTGCGGGCGGTGCGGAGCAAGGCCCGCCGCAGATGGCCGCGCAGCACGAGGTAGGACATGCCGCCGTCCTCGGCCCTGCCGAGGGCGGCCAGCACCCGTTTGCGCCGGAGGTATTTGACCTTGCGGATTTGGTAGGAGTACCGATTGGCCGCACCGGGCTCGAAGTGTTTCGGCAGCATTTCGACGGCCCACTGGCGGCCGAGGGCGTAATTGGCGGTGCGCAGCACCTCATGCAACTCGCGCCGCACCAGGTCGGGATGCTCCTCGTGCACGGATTTGACGTGGATCGGGATCATGGCCTAGCCCTCGTTGATGTGATCGGAGAAGGCATAGGCGCAAAGCCAGAAGTCATCGGACTGACGGGCGGCCAGGTCGGGACGCCAGTGCTCGACGACCAGCTCGATATGGCCGATCGGCCAGTTCGTGTTGAGGCCGGCCGCGGCGGCGATCTCATCAATGACCTGGCTCGTCCAATCGACGAAGTCGAGGTAGCTCGCCTTGGGATCGTCGGGCGTGGTGGGGTTGTCGCAGAAGACGGCAAGGATCGAGCCGCTGCCGCCGAGGATGTTCTGCGTCCCCTGGCCGATCTGCTGGTAGCCGTGCCGCTCGACGCACAGGACCACGCCCGGCCGGACCTGGGCGAGGGTGGCCCCTTGGGCGAGGAGCTGCTCCAGCTGCATTTCGCTGAAGAAGACCTTGGCCCGGGCGGCGTCGCCGGTCAGGTTGACCTTCGCGCAAAACGCGGCGCCGGCGACGAAGAGGTCTTCGATCGCAGTCAGTCGCAATTTGGCGGAGCCGGGCATGGGGCGGGTTCTCGACTAGCGTTTTCCTTGGGCCACGCGGCGGGGCCGCTCGAAGACGTACACCGCGTGCTGATCTCCCTCGAACACCACGTCGCCGGCGAAGGCGAAAGCCCGGCGATCGGAGTCGCGGGTCTCGCTCCGCTGGAGCTTGTCGCCGGGCTGCGGCCGGGTCGGCAGGCTGCGGGCGAACGTCGGATCGCGGCTGACGAGCACCTCGATCCGCTCCCGCTCGTCGAAGCCGCCGGCGGCGACTTCGCCGGCCGCGCCCCTGGCGGAGGGACGCGGGCCGGTCTGCTGGTGCGTGACCTTGGCGCGGACCGTGCGGACTCCGCCGCCGCTAGTCAGCTCCACGTCCTCGGCGAACAGGTCGCCCGACAAGGCATGCGCTTGCAGCACGGCCTGGCGGAGCGAAGCGAACGTCATGGACGGGACCCCGAGTGAGGGATGTTTCCCCGGAAACGGCCGCCGGCCGGCCGGGGCCTCTCGCCTCCCCGACCGGCGCGACGGTTCGTATCCGGACTTAGACGGACAGGCGGTACTCGACCATCGCCTCGTAAATCGAGAGCGTCCCGACAGCGGTGCCGCTGGTCTTCTGGATTTGGGCCAGGAGCTGCAGGTTGCCGGTGTAGGCGCTCAGGTCGAACCGCGTGGAGCGACCGACGGCGACCATCTGGCCGCGGTCGTTGCTCATGTAGAAGCGGACGTCGGCGGTGCCCCCTTGCGAGCGACTGGGGGGCGTGCGGGTGTTGCCTCCCACGCTGAAGTCGATCGCGAAGCGGCGGGGAGTGGTGCTCAGGCTGAAGCCGGTGGCGACGTCGTCGGTGTCGGTCGTGCCGTCGTCGGTCTCCAGCACCACGGCATTGCTGCCGCGGAGACTGAACCAGGCGTTCTGGGCGACGGAGTCGAGCGCGTCATTGCGCGCGCCGGCCAAACCGAACGCCGCGCTGACGGCGGCGGCGAGCGAGGCCGTGGCGGCGGCGACGAACTCGACGCGGACCAGGTCGTCGATGTCGAAGGGGAGAATGTCGCCCATGTAGAGGCAGCCATTCTGAACTTCGCTCGTGGCGTCGAGAGCCAGCGCGATCGGCCCTCCCGAGACGGAGGCGATCGTGCAGGAGCCGGTGGCTTTGCTGCACCAGATTCCCTGCCGGCTGGCGACGGCCGGCGGGCTATGCGCACCGCGAAAGTCATAGACGATCCGGCGAGTGTTTTTGGACATGGAGGAGACTCCGGGGACTTGGTTGGGATGGTTGGGGAGTGGTGGAAAGGGTCCGGCAAACTACGAGCCGGGATTGCGGACGGTCAGGCGGTACTGCTTGGCGGCGGCGCCCATGCGGCCCTCCAGCTCCGTGTACCAGCACTTCGTGTTGGGGTCGTACCACCGCTGGCGGCGGCCGGTGCGGCCCCAGCCGCGGAAGTAGGCCCGAATGACGGTGGCGTTCATCATGCCTTTGGGACGGGCAAAGCCGTACCAGATGGCGCTCGAGCTGCCGGCCAGCTCGGGCTCGACAACGACGTTGACCGTGCCTCGATAGACGTTGATCGAGGTGTCGGCCGTCGGCTGCTTGATCTCGCCGAGGGTCGGCAGCGGCAGGAAGGTCTGCAGGGCCGCCAGGCGATGAGCCGGCGGGACCAAAGCGACGCCGAGCTGGGTGCGGATGTAGCCCGTGCCGCCGATGCCGCGCTGCGCGGCGAGCTTGCGCTCCATCAGGTCCCACTGGGTGACGCTCGGCGCGCCGCCGCCCGAGGCGATGACGTTGGCGTGCGTCGAATCGTCATACAGGGCGACCGAGTCGAGCAGGGTCACGTTGGCGGTCAACAGGCCCAGGCAGAGCCGATTGAGGGTGTTCTCGTGCGCCATCGACAGGCCCAGCAGCCCCTCGGTGAAAGCATTGAGATCATCGTTCGCCGCCATGACGGGGGTCAGGCCGAACTTGTTGCTGTAGCGGGCCAGCTGCATGTAGCTGAGCATTTCCTCCTGCAGGCCGAACTCCTTGCTGGCGTCGGCGTCGAGGACCTCGTCGAGCTCGTCGAGTTGCGACTTGTTGGCGACGGGCGCGGCCTTGAAGTCCGGGAGGTCGCTCGGCCACAGGCCGGTCCACTCGGGATAGGTCGGATCGGCCAGTTCCAGACCCTCGTCGAGGATCTTGTTGGCCAAGCTGCTCATCAGGTTGGGAAAGCTGCCGGGCCGGTTGAAGGGCCCCGCGGCGTTCAAGTTCACGTGATGAAAGCCTTCCATCGCGAAGGCTTGCTCGAAGACCTCCTCGGGCGCGGCCCACGCATCGACCCGGATGCCGTGCATCTGGAGGGCTTGCTGCGCGAAGTAGAGCAGCGGCGCCTGGGCCCGGCGGCGGACGTCTTCGGTCACTTGCGGGCCTTCGACCTGGTGGCCCAGCTTGATTTGCAGCGAGAGGGTCGCATCGGCCGCGAAGCGGGCCGCGCCGTCCTGGCCGACCGTGATCGGCGTCTGCCCCTGGGTGATGCCTGGCTCGCGCCGGCCCAGCTGCTGATGCCAGGCGGCGACGACCTTGTCGTGCGCGTCGCCGCTGGCGATTGCCGTGGCGACGGCGTCGGCCGGCATATTGAGGAGCTGAGCGCTGGCATTGATCGCGGCGATCCGCTCGCGCTCGCCGGTCGCGGCCTGGGTGCGGGCCTCGCTCATTTCGCGATCGTGGGCCTGTTGGACGTTGGCGGCCGCGCCGGGGGCGGGCGGAGGAGCCGCCGGCGGAGCGGCAGCCGGGGCCGCCGCGGCGGCCTGCTGGACAAAGAGAGCGGCGACGACCTTGTCGTCTTCTTGCGGGCAGGCTTCGCCACGGGCCGCAAAAAAAGCCCCGAGAGCGGCGAGGCAGATCGCGTCGTCGCACTCTTGGGCCTGGATCAGACCGCGGGCAAACAGTGCCGCGCGGACACGAGCGGAAACCTTCATGGGAGGTCTCTCCGAAGATGAATGGGAGGTCAGGAACGGACCCGCGAGGGCGCCGGCGGGATCGGCTGAGGCGGAGAGGTGGAGGTCGGGGATCGGGAGTCGGGCGTCAGGGGCCTGCAGCCAAGGGCCGGCAGCCAGGAGCTGGGCGACCGAAGTGGCCGCGGCGGCCTGCGGCAGCGGAGCGGCGGGCGTGCGGAGGCTGGCGAGGACGTCCTCCCACGCGCCGACCTGGTCGATCAGGCCGCGCTGCTTGGCCTCGGCGGCCAGGAAGAACTGGCCCTGGCCCATGCGCGTGCGGACGTCGGCCGGGGTGACGCCGCGGCCGCGGGCGACGGCGGCGTCGAAGAGCTGGCCGAATGAATCGACCCAGTTTTGGAGCGCGGCGCGGGCCTCGGGGCCCATCGGCTCGTAGGGATTGCCGTCGGCCTTGCGGGCACCGTACTTGACGATGTTGATCTTGATCCCCATCTCGGCCAGCGCCTTGCTGTATTCGGCCATCACGCTGATGACGCCGATGGAGCCGACGGTGCTGGTGGGGCCGGCCGTGATCTTGTCAGCCTGGCTGAGCAGGTAGTAAGCGGCGCTGCAGCACTGGCCTCGCACGAAGCCGCGGATCGGCTTGCTCCCCCGGCTCTTGTGGATCGTGGCCGCGACTTCATCGACGCCGCCCGCGACGCCGCCCGGGGAATCGCAGTAGAGGACGATGGCCTTGACCTGGTCGTTCGCGGCGGCGGCGCGCAGATCCTTTTCGAGCTGCTCGGTGGCGGTCCACCCGAGGGCGCGCGTGATCCAGCTGGGGCGCTGCTGCAAGACACCCATCACGGGCAGGACGGCGACCTGGCCGACCATCTGGACGGTGGACTCGCTCTCCGCGGCAAGCGGGACGCGCAGATCGATGCCGAGGCGCTCGTTGATTTGGAGCCGATTGAGGGACCCGCCGGCGGCGAGCATTTCGGCGAGCATCGCGAGGGCCGGCTCGTGAATGGCCCAGCATTGCTCGGCGAGGAGCGTGGCGCGAAGGCGGCGGAGGGCGTGCCGTTTCATTGGTCCCCTCCGGTTTTCAGTTCGTCGGCGTCCTGTTTGTCGCGGCTGCGGGTATTGCCGGCGACCTGGCCCCCTTGGCCCTTGCTCAGGTCGAGCGCGATTTCCAAGAGGTCGAGCAGTCGATTCTCGAGCGCGACTTGCCGCAGCACGCGGATCCAGTGCTGGCCGCGGCGGGCGCATTCCTGCTTGAGGGTGGTCAGGCAGGTGCGGAGCTTGTTGGCGGTCGCGTCCGACTCGGCCGACGGATCGAGCAACTCGCGGCCCGCGCCGATTGCGTCGAAGCGGTCGTAGCGGCGGGGATTGGCGACGTAGTCACGGGCCGTGACGCTCTGCAGCTTGCCCAGGCCAATGGTCTGGCGGTGGAAATCGCGGCGAATGGGGAGGGCGATCTGCGCGGCGAACCAGTTTTGCAGCGGCCGGATGTGGGCGTCTTCGGCCAAGAGAGCGGCGCGGGCACTGCTGAAATTAGTGCTCTCGTAGCGGCCAGTCAGGGTGTAATAGCTGATGCCCGAGCCGGCGGCGGTGCCGTGATCGAGGATCTTGATGAACGAGTCGGCCGTATTGATGGGGCGGGCGCTCTCGATCAGCTCGACACTGTCGTCGGGCCCGATGCGGGCGGCCAGCGGCGATGCGCCGAGCTTCATCTGCTCATTGCCGAAATCGTCGTCGGCGTCGCCGTCGTCCAGGAGGCCCATCGTAGCCCCCTGGTTCTTCAGCTTGGCGACCAGCAGCAGCAGGGCGGCTTTGGCGGCGGACTGGATTTCCGCGCCGATGAACTTGTCGCGGTCGAAATTGTTTTGCGCGATCGCGTGCAGCCAGGTCGCGCCGATCGACTGGCTGGGGCGCTGATAGAGGCACAGGTGGAGCACGCGACTGGCGGCGACTCGGGAGCTGGCGCCGGCCCGGGCGGAGCCCGAGAAGTCGTCGAAGGGGTGGTCGTCGAGAATGTGGTAGGCGACTTCGCGGCCGCGGGCGTCGAGTTCGATCCCGTGGACAATCTTGTTCTGGCCGGGGCCGGCGGGGCGGTCTTGCGAGAGGTCGAGCTGATCCTTCTCTAGGATCTGATAGCCGAGGGGGACAATGCGGCCTGGTTCGCTGGTCTGAGTGCGGAGGAGCAGGCAGTCGCCGACCTCGATTGCTTCGTGCAGGGCCATGCGCTGCAGCTCGGGGCCGGTCAGTTTGCCGGCCCAATCGACCTGACTCCGGTCATGAAACCACTGTTCGAAGAGGTCGTCGGCCTCCAGCGCGTAGGAGAGCAGCGGGTCGAGCGTTTCCCGGGAAAGGTCGGTCAGGTCCATCAGCGGATCGAAGGGGTCCGCGAAGGTCATCATCTCGGGCCCGACGACCAGGTCGCACAGAGCCTCGGGAATCCGCTTGAGCTGAGCATTGTTGAGCACCTCGCTGCGCGTGCGGCGGTGCATCAGGTCCTGGGACTCGTAGATCGCGGCGTCGCCGCTGCGGGCCGGCGGCTGGAACTGGCGGGTCCGGTTGTCGATCCGGCCCCAGCGATAGGCTTCGCGGGTGGAGGCGAGGATCTGACGCTCGACGGCTTGCTCGCGGGAGGTCTGCCGGGCGTCCTGCTCCAGCTGGGCCAGAAAACTGCGGGTGGCCTGATCGGCGCGGAGGTTGCGCTTCACGGTTCCTCCGCGTCGATGACAGGGAGGAAGATTTCGCCGGAGCCGGCGATACGGCCCTGGAGATCGGACCGCATTTTGTAGAGCTCGGCGAGCGGGACGTGGGCGATGCGGTGGGCCCCTTCTCCCCATTCATCGACGGCCTGACCCGCGAGCCTGGCGGCGATCGCCGTGTTGACCTGGTCGAGCAGCTCGGAGTCGGACATACCCTCAGCATTGCCGCCCGCCGGCAGGGGCCAAGAGATCCCAGTCCAATCGTTGGACTATTTGGCGGGCCGGTCTCGCGAATGGTCCCAAGCAATCCCTTTTTCAGCCTTGCTAGCGGATTTGGTTGCAAGTCCTTTTCAGAAAAGGAGTTACGGCAATTCGGGAATTCTCCCCACCCCCTTGCCAATATATTCTCGTTTTGTGAGAATACTATTTAGTTAGTTCGCTCTTTGACAATTTGGTCGCCACGGGAATAGCGGACCCTGACGGGTTCCCTCCGGGGCGGGAAAAACGGAGGCCGGCCGGATGGCCCGGCCGGCGATTCAAACTCTCTCTGGAGGAATCGTCATGTTGGATTTTGAGCGGGACGTGCTACCTGCCGTGAAGGCAAGGGCCCGCGTGGTGTTGCAGCGAAACCCGCAGCGGGTGGAGCTGACCAACGACGCCGTCAGTCTGGCCTGGGAAGCAATGCTGACCGTGCCGGACGGAATCGATGGGAAGGCTGTCGCCTTCTATGCGGTTCGGCGGGCGGTCGCGGGTCGCCAGTTTCGCCAGTCGGTGCGGTCCCTGATGGGGCCGGAACTGAACCGGCGAAACAAGCGGGATCGCCGGAAGGCCCAGCAGGCACCGATGGAAGTCGGCCGCCTGCTAGACCACCGGAACGAAGACCCCGCCTTGCTCGCCACGGTGAAGATCGACTTCGCCGATTGGATCGGCATGCTGAGCCGCCGGGAACTGCAATTCCTGACGGCCTTCATGGCCGGTGAGCGAACGCAAGCGGTTGCTCGCCGGATGCGAGTCTCTGAGGCCCGCGTCTCTCAAATCCGTAGCGAACTGGTGAGGTACTGGAAGCTCTTTACCAGCTAGCACACTCCGGCCCCGCAGGGAAGCGGGGCCGGTTTTTATTTTCGGCCCGACTTAATTCGCCGGCGGGCCGCGGCACACTCTTCGGGGGACACCAATTCGGTGGCCCCAAACCTTGCCAAACCCTACCGGAGCCCATGCCATGACCTCTCAGCTTGAAGCGATCCTCGCGCAGGCCGATCATATCGACCGGATCATCATTGACCTTAAAGGGGGCGGCTTTGTCTGGCGGATCGTCGCCGACGGCCAGGAGGTTTTCTCGGGCCCGGCCGGGCCGGATCAAATCGCCGGAATGCTCAAAGCGACCAGCATCCTGATTCACACGGAGTTGGGCGTTCCCTCTCCTGACCTGCTTGCCCAATTGAACTAGGAGATCGCCATGCCGCGTCCTGCCCTTCCCGTAGATACCTCGACTTTCGTTGGCCAGGTGAGCGCCGAGATTCGCCGCCGCCGGCTCAAGAAGTACGCGACCGCCGACGAGGCTGCCCGCGCCGCCGGCGTGCCCGAGAAAACTTGGTACCGCTGGGAGTCAGGCAAGGTGCCCTTGTGGGCGCTGCCAATCTGCGCGCAGGCGCTGGGCTGCTCGACTCGCACTCTGATTCCCAGTTAGCGGGCTGACAAGTCCTCTGCCGCGTCTGCCGCCGCCTGTTGCCGTTGGCGTTTGAGGAGTGGAGCAAACTGCGCTCGGGGGACTTTCAGCCCCCGCGCACACTTGGGACACGCCATGTGAAGCTGCGCGATCGTGCTGCGCTCGAGATCGACCTGGAGGTATTGCGGGGGCGATTCGCAGGTCAGGTGGGCGCAAACCATCGGCGCGGCTGGAATGAGGATTTCGGGCCGCAGTTTTTTCGCCGTTTCGCCGCACGTCGGGACGGGGCAGGCGTAGTGGGTCACGCTCTCCTTGCTGCCGGTGGCCCGCATCAGGCAGTTGTGCCTGCCGCAGTAGGGGCGATGCAGATCGCCTTGACGGGAGCGGGGAGTTTCGGCGGGTCCGTCGTAGCCGTGGACCTGCTCGCTGAGCTGGGTGTCGTCGCCCAGTGCGGCGGTTTCGGCAGCCAGCTCGACGGCGGGAGATTCCGCGCCGGCAGAGAGGGGATCGTCGAGACCCAGTGAGGGACTGCCTTGCGGCGCATCGGGGCGGTGAGTTCTTTTGGCCATAATAAGCCCAACCTTTCACTAGCGATCATCCAGGCCGCCGGCGTCACGTTCGGCCGGCGGTCGGGAGGCAGATTTGCGTTTCTTCAGGCCGCGGGCTTCGTCGGCCCAGGCCTGCCAGGCGGCGGGGTCCCAGCCGAGATCGCCGACGATCATGTGCGCGGCGACGAGCTCATAGACGGAGGTGTCCCAGTAGTCCACCGGGAGACGGTGATTGATCGGCCCCCAGATCTGACGCTTCGCGCCGGTCTTGGGATCGAGCATGGTGCGCGGGCCGAAGTTGACGACCTGCTCCAGGAAGGCTTTGCCGCGGGTGAGCGTGTCGGCGGCGACGTACCACGCGCCGGGTTTTCCCGGCTCGGCAAGGATCAGGTCTTGCAGCTCGGCATAGAGCGGATAGACGCGGATGCGCCAGACGCTCATGCCCCCCTCGTACACCTCGCCGGTGCGGACGTTTTGCTCCCACTCGCTGCGCTGCCAGCGGGTCTCCGGGCTGAGCTGGTGATCACCGCGGATCGCGCGGACGCGCGGGCTTTCGCCGACGACCCACGATTCGGGGAGCGACTTGAGCCAGGCCTGCACCTTGCGCGGCAAGTGGCCGGCGTCGATCAGCAGCAGCTTGACGCCGAGCTCGCGGCGGCCCAACGGATTGACGCCGACGTTGCCGTCGGCATTCACCACGGGGAAGCGGCAGGAGAGGACCTGCTCAGTGACTTTGGCGAGGTCGCTACTGACCGGTGCGCCGTCGTCGCCCAGATCGCGCTCGAGCCAGTGCCAATCGACGAGCCAGCTTTGGCGGCCGGGGGCCCAGCCGCGGACCGACACGCGCACGCCCTTATTGTCGCCCTGGACGTCCACAGCGGCGGAGAGAAACCAGGCTTCTTGCGGCACGGTGCCTTTGAGGTGCGACCAGGCGTTGCGCTTGCCGAGGGCGGCCCAGTGGGGGACGCGGCTTTCGGCGCGATATTCGAGGCCCAGCCAGTTGCCAAAAAACTCGGCGGCCTTGCCCTGTTCGCGGGCCTCGATATAGGCCGCGGCCAGGTCGCCAAAGGTGATGGATTCGGAGTGGATCGACCACAGCTGAAAGCCGACGCTGCGGCGGCCGCGGGGGCGGCGGCCGACGAGCGGGCCGCGCCAGTAGCGGCGCTTGCAGATGGCCGGCCGGTCGCATTTGCCCTTGCGCGGGGCGCAGGCCCGTTTGCCGGCCTTGGCCGGCGGCACACGGCAGCCGAAGGGGACCCAGGCCCCGGCGACGAGCATGGCCTGCTTTTCGGTCTGCTCGATGCGGCAGCCGTTCTCGCAGATGTAGTGGGCCGACATGCGGGCCGTTTCCTGGGAAACGTAGTCCCCCGTATCGTCGGTCAGGCCGGCAATGCCGCCGCGGCCGGCCAGGGCGCCTTCCTTGTGCACGAAGAATCGCAGCTCCTGAAAGAGGCCACAGTGGGGGCAAGGACAGTGCCAACGGAAGCGGGCGACTGCGCCGCGCTCCAGCTCGCAAATGCGCGAAGGGGCCGGCGACGGCGACGATTCGTGATAATGCAGGCCGCGGAAGAACGCCTTGGTGCGCTGGTGCGAGGCGGTCACCGGATCGCCGGCCGTTTTGTGGCCGGTCTGATAGACGTCGATTTCGCTGAGCCAGACGTAGCGGCAGGGGCGGCCGCGGAGGCGCTGGCGACTGCCGGACCAGGCGAGATACACGCGCATCGAGCCGAGGTCGATGTAGCGGTTGTTCCGTTTTCGCTCGGGCGGGACGCGGAGCCGTGTGGGCTTGCCGCTGCGGATAGTGGCCTCAGCGTTGAGGTAGATGCGCGACGCGAGCTCGACGGCCGTGTCGCGATCGGGCGCGACGAGCATGCCGGGGGCCGGCGCGAACTCGGCCGTCCACAGGATCGAGGCGATCTCGGTCAGGGTCTTGCCGATCTGCGTGCCGGCGGGGACGTAGATGTCGGCGACCTCGGGATCGGCGACGGCATCCAGCACGGCAATCCACCAGGGGCGGCTGGTCAGATCGAGCTTGCCGCTGCTGGCCTCGACCGTGTTGTCGAGGCGCATCGTGCGGCGGCACCAGCGGCTGGGGCGGGTGCGACGCTGCGTGCGCCAGGCCGCGGCCAGCCGGCGCGACAGTCGCCGGCGACCGGCGCGACAGGCGGACTGCACGGTCGGCGAGCGGCGGGCGCGGATGGTGTCGAGAGCGGTCATGGGCGATAGAGGCGGCAGGCGGCGTCGATGGCCGCCAGGGCGAGGTGGATGCAGATCGCGATTTGCAAAAGCCCGGTCAGGCGGGTTTCGCGCACGGCGCGGGGTCCTCGTTGCGGGCAATCGCAGCGTTGGCCCAGAAGACCGCCTCCTCAAGCTTGGTCTGGGCCAAAGAGAGTTCTCTGCTTGGGGGGCAGTTTTCGTTGAACAGTTGCGACAGATTTCCGGCGGACGCGCGGAGGTGCGTGTAGCGCTGGCCCTGATTGCCCGCCGGCGGGTGATAGGTGAATGACTTCAGGCGCTGCTGGGCTTGGGCTGGGGTTTCGGAGTACATGAGGCGCGGTCTCCTGATCGGGAAATTCGAGGCGAATCACTCGCAGCGCGTAGCCGCGGAGCAGGGCTTTCAGCGCCCGCCGCAACCGCCGCATGCCGTCGGGATCGTCGTCACGAGGCAGGGGCCGCAGCGTCAGGCGAAACGTCGGGGTCATCGGTGAGATCGTCGGAGTCGCCAGCGACGAGCTCGGCCACGTCGTCGCAGGCCTCGGCGATCGCTTTGAGCAGCGTGCGGCGGACCATCCGTCGCAATTGACGCGGGAACTTGGCGGGCAGTCGGGCGTTGACCTGGTCGGCGACCTGGTCGAGTCGCGTCTTGGCTGTGGCGATCATCCGCTCGGCGAGCCGGGCGACGTCGTCGGCGTCGAGCAGGGATCGCGTCGCGCGCTCGAGTTCGATCTGCTGCAGGTCGGCCTCGATCAGCAGCCGGCGAAGCTTGGCCTTGGCCACTTCCTCGCTCGAACCCGCCTTCGTGCGATGGTCTGCGCCGCAGCGGGCTTGCCACCACAACTGGATCTGGTCGATCGGGAAATAGCCGTCCTGGCGACCCGGGCTGCCGGCTTTCCCCGGAAACGATGGTTCGGTGAGCCAGGTCGCGAGCGTGCGCAGATTCACCCCGAGCAACCGCGCCGCCTCGTCCCGTGTCGTGACCACCACCGCTGGCATGGCCGACGGCTGAGCCTCGACCTGCGCGCGGCCCGTCTGTCGCAGCCACGCAGCGACCGCCGCGGGATCGAACTGGCGTTTCTTCCCGCGGCCTTCGCTCGGCAGCCCCTCGCGCAGCCACGCACTTAGTTCGCGGCTTGTGATCGCCAACCGGTCGCAGAGCTGTTTCGTGTCCAGCATTCATCAGGCGCGCTTCGATTTTGGTTTTGGCGGCGGGGCCACAACTTTCAGGCCGGCGAGTGGATCGGCCGGCGCCTCGGGAGTCTCGGCCTCGGCATCGCCGTCGAGTCGATAGTCGCGGCGGAGCTGGTCGGCCACGATCTTGAAGTTGCGGGCCCAGCTTTCCGGCAGCGAGTTTCGATCGAGCCGCATCCCAGCCAGTTCGGCCTGAAGGTGCTCGAGCGCCTTTCGACCCACGCGGGCCAATCGCTTGCGGACGCGCTCGGCGTCCGCCGCCGTCACTACAGGTCGCTCGCGATCGGCCACCGACCCCCCAGACTAATGATGATGGTGCTGTAACTAGCCCATCTTGTTGGTAAAACGCGCGCTACGGTCCGGCCACGCGCGCCTCTCTCGCCCCCCCCGGAAGGACCCGAAGGGGGGCCTTGGAAAATAAGGACTTACGATCATTCTTGAACGGCCGCAGGGGCGTCCGGTCGGGCTGAGGAGGCTGCTTGGGGTCGTGCGGCCGAGGGACCTGGTTGATTGGCGTGACGTTTGGGTCACGCCACCAAGCCGGGCGACTCTCAACGTGCACCGTGCATCCCGCCAGGCTGGCCGCCAGAAGTGCCACTAGGATCGTGATCTGCTTCATAAGTCACCCAAGCAATCCAACACAAAACCAGAATGGAATCGGAGCGACGAAGCCGACGGCAAACCCGGTGGCCACGCCAATCGCGACCTCTAGCGCCACGCACGAGCGATCAGTAGGCCGATCATGATCAAGGCCGCAAAGCCGATCATCGCTCCACACGCGAAGCCTCCAATAAATTCGCGACTCATCGCCGGCGGAAGAAAAAGCGGCCGCGGCAGGTGCGGCCGTAGCATGACTGGTAATGCTGGGTCACCGCTGGGCTGGCCGCCGGGACGTAGTACCGCCCGTCGGGACCAAACACGCCACGCACCGCAGCGGGCTGGGCCGGGGCGGGCGCGGCGGCATAGGGAACGAGCTTGCCGCCCTGCCACATGAGCGGTTGATCGCTCGCAGGGACGGCAGCTGTCGGCTGGAAATGTTGCGGCGCTCGAGGCTCGGCCAGCGCGGTCGAGCCCATCGCGAGGCACAGCGCCAGCGCGATCAGCGGCGCTGCTACCGGGCTGGAGCTTGGCACCGTTGTCGGGCCCGGAGCCTGATTGCTCGCCTTCAGCTTCAGCACAAACGACAGATCGACGCCGAGCACCTGACCGAGGAACGCGACCAGGTACTCGCGATACTCCGGGTGCGCGTACATTTGCTTCACCAGCCCCTCCATCAGCTTCTTGATCATCGTGCCGATAGGTCGGCCCTGGTTGGGTTTAGCGATCAGCGTTGCCGCTTCGCGTTTGACCGCGCTCGCACTGTTCCCGAACACCGCCCGCAGCAACGGCGAGAAGTCGCCCAAATCGAAGTTGTGGATCTCGGGAGCCGTCGGCGGGACATAAGTCGGATCGACTGGCGCCGGCAATTTGCCCGCCGCTCGACCGCGGAGGAAGTAGCCGATCGGGCCGGCCGCGAGGGTGGCAAGAACAAGCAGCAGCGAGGTCGGGTCCATAGCAGCGCCTCAAGTGAGCCGGTCGTCAGACTGGCGAGTCAAAAGGAAGATCAGCGAACTAACAGCTCCGACGGCGATCAACCCTCCCAGGGGCAGCAGCCAGCGCGAGGAGACGACATTGCGGTTGGGCACGATCGACGGCAACGAGGGCTCGACGATCGGCGTCGGCGTTTCCGGGCCAGGCGTGGGGCAATAGGGGCCGGGACACGGATCGGCTTCGCCCCACAGCGCTGAATGCGTCCCCTCGAATTTCGGCCGCGGATTGAGTTGGTCCGCGCCCTGGTAGAGCAGGTCCGCCATTTCACCGGCACTCGCCGGGCACGAGGCCGCATTCACGAACACGCCGCGGCCGCCGTCTTCGGCGATCAAGCGGCCGTCAGGCCCAGTGAGACAGACGATCGGCGTCGCGGTGCCGACGGCCTTCACCAGCTCGCTCTTCGCGAACAGCGGGTCATTTGAAAAGTAGTAATTCCAGGCGCAGCCTTCGCGCAGTTGCCGCAGCCGAGGATCCGTCGGTTTTCCGTCCGGGCCTCCCGTGAACATCTCGGCGACCGCTCGCTCTCGCGGGATGCTCGCAAAGTTGGGGGCCACGACGACCCACAATTGCAGCCGATTCAGCCCCGTCGGCAGATCGCTGACGCGCTGTGCGTTGTAGCCGATCTTCCCTTCCATCTTCGCATTGGGGTCAAACTGAGCCACGCACTGCTGGCAATCGCAGCACGAGCCGACCAGCACCGCGGCAAAGGCAAGAACGGCAATCAGGCGGAGCATGGGAGCCTCAGGGAGTTAGCGCGAACTGCGCGTCGGGAATCCACGGCGTCGGCGGCGGCGGCTCGCCGATGGTCGGCACGACGCACACGCCGCCATAGCCGCGCCACTTGCGGAGGAAGTCGGCCTTCGGGATCGGGATGAAGTTCTCGATCCGGTTGTTGTCGAGGACGATCGCGTACTCCTGCTCCGGCGCGAAAGTGCCACCCTCGAAGCGGGTGAAGCCACAGAACAGGATCGAGTGATTCGGGTAATAGAAGATCACTCCGCCGCGGCGGTCGAGCGTGCAGCGCTCGAGAACGCTGGCATCGCCCCGCGTCGTGTAATAAAAGCTGTGCCCCTGGCGGGTGAGCCACCGCATGAAAGCCAGGTGGTCGAGGCTCGCGCCTGCAATGTCGTCTCCGCCGCCGCCGGCCGTCGCGTAGAACGGGATCCCGTTCCGGTTGAGCTTGCCCGTCAATCCGCTATAGCTTTCGCCCCCGCTATAGGTCTTGCGCCAGAAGCTGGCGATGTCCGGCCGATGCTGCCACCTGAGGTGCATCACCGTGCTGGCATGCACGCAGCTCCCGCCCCCCCAGTTCCACTCGCGCAGGTCGCGGGGAATGTTGACCACCGGCACCGAGGGTGCGGGCTTGGCGCGCACCGGCCGAGGTTTCTGCGGCTCATCTGGGCACACTTGAAACTTGCAGCCGGCGGCCGTGGGCAGCGCCAGGCCCGCGATCAGCAGCAGCGCCAGCAGCTTGTCGCCGCCGCTTCCCCCTGAGCCGCCCAGATCGAGCGGCGCCTTCGTGACGACCCGCAGCGCGAGATTGGCCACGCCCAACAGGGCGACGAGGATGGCCATGGCGCGGGGTGGGATGATGTCGGCCAGGCCCGAGAGGGCGGTGAGCACGGTGATTGCCACCGTGAGGCCGTTGACCCAGAGCGTCTTCGAAAGCAGGGGGCTTTTCGCGTTCATGCCCCTATTCTGCGGACGGCTCCGGCGGCGCTTGACTATTTCGCACCGCCAGGGCCTCGCAAATCTGGCACGGCCGCAGGTTGACCTTGCTCCGGCAGCCGCGACAGATATACGCCGCCACCCGCTTTGGTCGCGGACCCTCGATCTGTTGCTGATGGGCCCAGACGGTCTGCGAGCTCACCTGCACCAGCTCGGCGATCCGCCGTAACGTCCCACGGGCACCCCGAATGCAGCGATGTAGCTTGCGCCGCTTCATTTCGGGCATTTTCCGCCGCGGCCGGGGCAGATCGTGCTTGGCGGCCAGGCGAAAGAGCGAGCTGCGGCCGTGTCCCAGCTCGCCGGCCGCCTCGTCCAGCGTCGCCCCTCGCGCGAGCAGCACGCGCAGTCGCTCGACCGTCCGCCGCGCCTCGCTCTCATTCATGGGGCCGCCACAGCAGCACGTATCTTGCGCGCTGCCCTTCAGGGGGTGCGGCGATCGAATGCTAGCGGCGAGAGGCGATTCGGCGGGGTGGGAGCTAGGCCCCCTAACCCCGCTGGGTTATACCAAACAGTCGATCGGCGGCGAAATACAGGAATAAAGCCGGTCGCGGGTCAGGCGCGCCATTGACGGCGGCTCGGGTGCTTAGCGGCGATCTCGGGAGCCGACTCGCGGTCGGTCATTCGCAGGGCTGACAGGATTGGGCCTTCAGGCTGGCCACCTGCGGCGGCACGCGGATGACGTCGAAGCCATCCTTCTGCGTGATCTCGCCGACGAGCAGCCGCTTGGCAAACCACACTTCTCCACACAAGCCAAAATCCCGCGCGTCCCCCAGCTTGCTGGCGATCGCCAGCAGGATCTCTTTGTCCGTTCGGCGGACGATGTTTCCGTAGAGAGTGACCACGGCCTGGCCCCTAAGATCGATCAGCGGCGAACCGCCCCCGATCCTAGCGCCAGCCTGGCCCGCGCTTGGCTATTTCACTTTCACCCGCAGTGCGGATCGCTTCACTCCGCAATCCGCACTGCCAGCCCCTGAGCCGGCAGCTTGTACTGCATCAGGTAAGCGTCCTCGTCCGTGTCGCAGTAGAAATCCCGCAGCAGGCTGATCGCGCGAAAGCCCATCGCCCGCCAGAACAGCTGCGCGGGCAAATTCCGCTCGCGAACCTCCAGCATCAATCGATTCCGCCGCGGCGGCGAGAGCTTGCTCTTGAGCCGCTCGATCATTTGGGTCCCAATTCCCCGCCGCCTACGGCGCGGCTCGACCCCGAAGTTCAGCACGTGCAGCCGGGCCTTGTGCAGCTCGTAGAGCATGTAGCCCACAATCAGCTCGTCCCGCGCCTCGGCCACCATGCCGATACATGCCCGCTGCCGCAGGCAGCGGATGAAGTCATCTTCCGCCCACGGAAACTCAAACGCCCGGGTCTCGATCGAGTGGACCTCGGGCAGGTCGCGGCGGAGCATCCACCGGATGTGCACCGGCTCAGCGTACTGCGGGCGGTTCATCGCCTGGCTCCTCCGTGGTCTCCAGCTCCGCCCGCACAATCCGCACCTCGCCTGGCGCCTCGATCCCCACCGTCACCCGGTTTCCCCGGATCCGCTCGATCGACAGCGTCACGTTCCCGCCGATCTTGATCTTCTCGCCCGGCTTTCGACTCAGCACTAGCATCGCAACCTCCTTGCTTTGGGGGCAGAACTTCGCGTCGTTCCCAGGGAAACGGCCGCGTTGATTTGTCATCACTTCGATCCCGCGACTGAAATCGCTTCGCGCCTCGCGGTAGCGTGGCAGTGGCGGTATAGACTGTCCCTGCGATCCACGATCCGCCACGCGACCTGCCGGCCCTCGGCGGCGCGGCGCAACGCGTTGAGAGCCGATCCAATCCGTCGATCAAATGACTGGACCTGGACCGCCATGCGATCAGGCACCCAATCCAGGTCCGTGTACGCGATTACTCGTCGGCACGGCGCCGGCACCAGGTCAAAGGCCGTCGCGAGCGCGATCAGCTCGGCATTTGTGACCGTCTTCACAGAGGTCAATTTGCCGCCCAGGTTCGCCGGTTCCGAACTCGGCCACGGCATCACGAAGCCGGCCAGATGCCGCAGCCTGGCCGCGCAGCCGAAGCCGATCTCCCCGCGTCGCAGAGAGGCGTCAGCGAACAACTCGCAAACCAGGTTGGTGTAGGCCGCGATGTCAATCACCATCGTAGTCCTCGCTCCAGTCGTAATCGTCGTCGTCATCCTCTCGGCAGTCGGGGCAGCCCTCACATTCGGTGGAGCCGTGGAAGTGGCATACACACTGATCGCCCCCGCAATCGCAGTGCAACTCCCCGCTGCCGCCGCACTGGTCGTCGAGAAACTCCCACGCGAACAGCTCGTCGAACGTCCCCGTCGCGCCGCACCAGCAGCGGACGATGTTTTCGTCGAGATCGTCGCCGCCCGCGCTCATGCCGATTTCCTCCGCTTCGCCCGTGGTGCCGCTGCGGTCTGGCGGACTTCGTCCAACTCCTTCGTCAGTCGCTGGCACTCAGCCTCGGCCGTCTCGGCCCGCACGCGCAGCGCCCGCGTGCCGAGCACCAGGGCGTCGATCTCGTGCGTCTTGCCAGGAAGCTGGTAGTGCAGCTCCCGCCGCCACGCACTTGCGTACATTTCGAGCGTCTCGCAGGCGTCCTTCAGTTGCCGTTCGGCCGTTGCCGCCCGCTCCTCGGCCGCGGCCAACGCCTCGGCCGCTTCGCGCGGCTCGGCCGGAATCAGGCCCACGGCAACCCGCCGCTTGCGAAACTCCCCCACCGCCTGCGGCAGGCCAATTGCTTCGAGCAGTGTCTCGACGACGTAAGCCGCCCGCTGAAACGCGTGCAGCGGATTGGCATCCCGGCACGTCTCGGCGATCCGCTCGCGCGTCATCAGGTCGAGCGCCTCAAGCATGGGCCACCTTTCCCTTCGCGCTCTTCTGTCTCGTCGGTTTCTCCACCGCCAGCGGCTTCAGCGATTTTGGCAGCGGCAGCCGCCGGGTGCCGTTGGGCTCGATCGCCGCCAGCAGCAGCTTGACCGTCGCCTGGCGATTCGCGCTATCCGCCACATGCACCCCCAGCTCTTTCGCCAGGTCGCGGAGTTGATCCGATTGGTGCAGGAGGAAAAACTCTTCGAGCAGCGGATCGCGCCGCTGCTGCAGCTCGTTCCAGCCGGCGGCCAGGTCGCAGCGGATCGCCGCGGCATAGCCATCGATCAGGGCCTTCGGCAGCATCGGGCTCTTTGGGTCGCGGTCGTCGTGCGCCAGGAGCGCGATGGCCATCAGCCGCGTGGCCTCGTTCTGCGGGCCCGGCTCGCCCAGGCCGGCGACCGCGTTCCAAAAGTGATGCCGATACCCCTCGTGCTGCTCGCGGGCCTTCGTCGCCCGGCACAGCAGGTCCGAAATGCGGAGCGTCCCCCCGCCGGCCGCGTAAGCCATCACCAGCCGAAAGCCGGTGTCGCCCCTCGCCTCGATCTGTCGGATGCAGAGCCGGCGGAGCAAGCGATGCCGCCACCCGGCGATTCGCTCGCCGAGTTGCCGCGTGCGATCCGCCGCCCGCTGCTTGGCCTCGGCCGGGCTGAGCGGCTCGGGCTTGTCGTCGCGCCCGGACTTCTCAGCCTTCGCCTTGTCGGCCCGCTCCCGCTGCTTCTGCCAGACCTCGTCAAACGCCTTGGCGTTCGTGGCGACGAGCACGGTTTCGGACGCCCCCTTTTTCCCGCCCGGCAACTGCAGCTCGACGATCCCCAGCTCCTTGCGGATCGCAGGATTCGCCGCGTCGATCTTGGGCACGATTTGTTTGCTGCCGCTCCACCGCTTTTGGTCGAGCCGCCGGCAAACATGCTCCAGCAGGTTCGGTAATCCCTCTTCAAGATGCTTTCGGCTCAAGAACAGGTTTTCGCCATAGCTGTCCGCCTCTTCCCGTTCCCCCCAGTCTCTCTCGCATTGCTCCAGCACGGCACGGACGCCGGTATAGGGCAGCAAGAGCCGGGCCCAGCTCTCCGGCAACTCGCCGGCGGCGACCCGGTCTTGCCACTGAATCGGCAACTCCAACAGCCGCACCAGGTTGCTCGCGGCTGAGCCGCTCTCCAGCCCCACTCGCTTGGCCGCCGCTTCGCGCGTCAGCCCCGCGCCCCCCTGCTTGCCGCCAGGGGCGGTGCAGAGCACGGCGATCAGGTGGGCCCGCTCGATCGGGTTGAGGTCCTGCCGCTTGGCGTTTTCTTCCGCCATCAGCTCCAGCGCCTGCTCGTCGGTCAGGTCGGTGCGAATGCGGGCCTCGATCGACTCCCAGCCGGCGAGCTTCGCCGCCTGGTACCGCCGCTCGCCAAACACAATCTGGACGTGCCCCTCGGGCAGGCCCCAATGCTTCGGCGTCACGCGGACCAGGATCGGCTGCTGCAAGCCTTTGTCTTTCAGCGACTCGGCCAGCTCCGCGACGGCTGCTTTGTCCGGCCGGCGGTTCTTCGGGTGCGGGTGGATCAGATCGAGCCCCACCTGCACCACCTGGCCCGTGTCCGGCGGGATGTCGTCGCCGAAGTCGCGTTCCCGCGGCGGCGTTTCCCTGGAAACTGCCTCTCCCGAGAACTCTTTCGCCCGTTCCCGGTTGGCCCAGCTCTCCGGATCGTGCACGGCGATCCCGGCCGGCAAGCTGGTGCTCAAGCCGGCCGGCTGGCCGAGCGGCTTCTTGGCGGGGGGCTCTTTCAGTTTCTTCGGCTTCATCGTTAGCGACATGACACAAACCTCCTAGCGGCAAAAGGTCAGGCACAAGCGGGCAACTGCTCGCGCAGCCGGCCCATGATCGAAGAGTGCATTTGCGAGACGCGCGATTCGGAGAGGCCCAGCGCGACCCCTATCTCTTTCATCGTGACCTGCTCCCAGTAATACAAAATCACGATCAGTCGCTCGCTCCGGTTGAGGCCGCGGGTCAGCGCTCGCAGCGCCTCGTAAGATTGCAGCCGGCGAGCCGGCAGCTCGGCCCGGCGATCGCGGAGCAGATCGGCCTCGGCCACGTCCCGCAGCGAATCGGTCTTGAACCGCTTCTTGCTCAGGCTGCCGACCGCGACGGCCGTCGCCTCGCTCAAGAGGGCGTCGAGTTGGGGGGGGGCCAGCTGCAGCTCCGCCGCCAGCTCCTCGTCGGTCGGCTGTCGGCCGAGCCGCGCTTGCAGGGCCTCGGTCGCCCGCCGCAGCTTGGTCGCCTTCTGGCGCACGAGCCGAGGCACCCAGTCCTGCTGCCGCAGCGAGTCGAGCATCGAGCCGCGAACCCGCTGCACGCAGTACGTCGTGAATCTGGTTTTGCGGGCCGGGTCGAAAGCGGCAATCGCCTCGATCAGCCCAAACACGCCGGCCGCGACCAGGTCGTCGAGCTCGGGCCCGCTCTCGGGGAGCGTCCGCGAGATCGCCTCGGCGTGGCGGCGGACCAGCGGCAGGTAGTGCTCGATCAGGCCGTTGCGCGCCGCTTCCGTCGGCTCGGCCCGATAGCGGTCCCACAGCTGGGCCTCGCTGGCGGGCGCGGCGGGCGGTGTTTCCGTTCCGGGCTTGGCTGGCGTCAGGCTGCGGCTAGGCGGCATCGCCGGCTCCTTCCCGGAGTCGGAGAGCTGCCCCCCCCCCATTTGCATTTTGGCTCGCGGCCGGCGACTCGGCCGAGTGAAACACCCGCTGCCGCAAGCTGGTGACGAGCGAGCCCAGGGCCGCCCGGTGCTTGTCGCCGACGCCGAACATCGTCCCCGACCGCTCGCGAAATTCGTGGATCAGCTGCGCGACGGTGACGATGCCATACTCTTCGAGCTTGTTGAGCAATCGCACGTCGTCGAGCACGCGCGAGACTGGCTCCTCCAGCAGGGCCGGTCCGCTGGGCAAATCACGATCCGCCTGATGGCTGACCCAGGCTTCCTCGAGCGCCGCCCGCGCCAGCTCGATCGACCCGCGATAGAGCTGCAGCGCGACCTTGCGGCCGGCGACCTCGGCCGCTTCGGCCTCCATGGCGCCCCAGCCTTGGGCCGTGTCGCCAAACAGCTCGTCAGCCGGTCCGCCGACGTGGACGATCCGCTCGACGACCTTCTCGACCTCGACGATTCTTTCGACGACCCGCTCCACCTCGACTTGCTTCTCGACGTGCACGATTCGCGGCTCCGGCCGCACGCTCGGCCGCGGCGGCAACACGCCCACCGCCTCGCCGATCGCCGCCACGTCGGCGGCGAAAGTCGCCAGGTCCGCCGCGGTGTTGATCCCCAGCGCGACGAGTCGCTCCATCACCGCCAAGCGGCGCTCGCCGGTTCCTGCGCTCGCAGGATGTACGATCACTTCCCCTGGCATGACTGGCTCCCTCCTGATTCGAAGCGGCGTTTGGCCGCGACCTGAAAGGCCCGGATGCGTTCACTGAAATGGGCCGCGTCGTTCCAGCCGAAATTGAGTTCCGGGTTGGCGGCCCACCGCCCCACCAGCTGCAGGGCCTGGTCGATCTGCCGCTCCCCCACGATCACCGCGTAGTAGTGGCCATCCTTCGGCGGCATGTCGATCACGATCGAGCGGGTCGGCTTCACGGCGCGGCCTCCGTTTCCAGGGGAACGCCGCCCGCGACCGACTCGGCCGCGGGGCCCATCCCGGTGGGATCGACGAGGCACTCCGGACGCACCTGCAACACCACGTCGAGCAGATTCCGCGCGGCTCGCACGTGGGGTAACACCTTGTTCCAGAGCCGGCGCGACACGGTCGCGTTGAAGATCGCGGCCCGGCTCTTGAGCACCTCCGCTTTCGGCACGGCTGCGCTGGCCAGGCCGGCAGCCAGCACCAAGAGCAGCTCCGCTTCGCTATTGCCGACGAAGGGGCTCGCCAGCGACAATTGCCGTCGAAACCAATTCACCAGCGACCCGTCGGCCAGGTGCTGCTCGTGCACCTGGGCCGGCGCGCCGTACACAAGATTGCCGGGAGGGAGGGGCGTGATCCGCCGGCCCCTCGCCTCCCGTAGCTCGGGCACATCCTGCATCCAGTCCTGCCAGGCACTCGCCGTCCGCGGCGAGTTCTGGTTCTTGTCCAAGGCTTCAGCCATCCGCGGCTTCATTCCTTCGGACTCGGATTCGGAAGAGTGAACCGAGGTGTTCGGAAAGGTGTATTCCTTTAAATGAATTCGATCTACGGACGGGGTGTGTTGCGTGGCGGACGGGGTGTGTTGCGTGGCGGACGGGGTGTGTTGCGTGGCGGACGGGATCGTGAATGACTGTGCGCTACGTGCGACCGCCCCCAAAACGGCGTCGAGACCGATGATCCTTCGCACCCCCTCCCAGTCGATCGCGTACTCGTTCGCCGCCTGACTGCCGTAGCCGTTGCGGGACTCCTCGACGACCAAGAGGCCCAGGGCGCGCGCCTCGCGGACCGTGTCGAACACCTTGCTCCGCCCGCAGCACAGACCCCACGGCGCGCTGGCCAGTTCGCTGTAGCTTTTGGCGAGCCGGCCGCGCGTGCCGGCCTCGGTCGCGTTGAAGGTCCACAGGCAAAGCTGGGCCAGGTGCAGATCGGCCTTCACCTTGACGAGCGCCATGCCCAGCAGGCTCTTGCGCTCGGCCGCGGTTCCCTCGGCTTCGCCAAAGGGGAGCGCTGCCTGGTCGGTCTCGTGTCTTCGTGACTTGGACATGGGCTTCCTAGCGGGCGATTTTTGGGAGCGGTCTCGTCGCTGGTTGGGTCGGCACGGCGAACGTCCTGGCGTGCGTCTCCATCTCGATCTCGTCGAGCAGCGACTCGACGCATGGCCGCTCTCTCCGGCTCCAATGTTTCCGGATGTGGTGACGGGCTTGGCGGCACGCCCGCTCGATCAGGTCGTAATACTTCTCGTCGGTCATGGCTGCTCCTGCAGGCAGGCGGAGCAGATCGTCGCGGCCGAATCGACCCAGTAGCAGTCGCCGCACCCGTGCTCCTGGGTGCAGCCGCAGTAGCGGCAGACGCCGGCGGCGTGCGACGGCTCTTCCATCCGCGACAGCAGCTCCACAATCGCCTGCCGGTCCTCGGGCTTGATCCGGGCCTTCTTCCTCATTTCCGCGTCCGCTACCCTCGCCGCGGCCTCGCCGGCCGGCGACACGATCCCCAAGGCCAGCCAACGGGCATCGAACTGGACGATCTTTGCGATCCGAACGAGCAGCTCCAACTCAATCTCTTGCTGGATCGGGAATGCCAGGCGTCCCTTGACCACCTTTGCCTTCACTTCCAGCTGCCGGCGCGACAGGCCGGCGCGCTCCAAGGCCCATTCCAGGCGGCCGGTGAAAGAATCCGTGATAACTGTCATGCGGCTTCCCTCCGACTAGGCCAGCGGAATGCAGTCTCGATAAACGCCGTCACGGCGAGGCCCTCGATTGCCTGGAGGATTTCGGGCGGAGCGTCTCGCCAGTCCCCCCGCTCGCCGAGCAGCCACGCTGCGAGCTCGCAGCGCTGAGGCTCGCTCATTGCGTCGTAAGCGTTGGTGACCGACGTCCAGCTCTGGTCGAGTCCCGCGATCAGCATCATTTCGGCCGACTGGCTCATTCGGGCACCTCGCTGGGGGCAGGAGAGGCCAATTCGCTGCGAGCCTCTTCCAAGGCGACCAGGCACAGGCCGTTCAGGCTGATCCGGTGCGCGGCCGCCAGTTCCTTGAGTTCCTTGTGCAGCTCTTCCGGCAGTCGGACCGTCAGCACTTTGTTGACCGGCTTTTGCTCGCGCCGCCGGGGCGACATCAGCGCCAGTCGCAGGTGAATGCTCATGCGGCACCTCCCGCCGGCCTGGCATGAGTGAGCTTGCGATGCTCGACGCCGATCCCGCGATGCGGGAGCGGCTTATAGCGGGCCGCGAGCCCTTCGAGCACGCGCCGCACCAGGTCAGCCGGCGTGGCCGCCTCGAATTGCAGCCGGTCGTCGGTGCCGACAGCGACAGATCGCTCGTAGAGCCGGCACGAGTAACTCGCGGACGATGAGGTTGTCCCGGCGTCGCGGTAGCGCGAGAACTGGGCGTGGATGTAGGCGTGAAAACCGATCGGCAATACCTTGTCGATCAGATCGGCCGCTTCCTCGATCGTCTTGGGTTCGCGCTGGCGGGCCATCTAATCCTCCTCCTCGTCGCGAACCGCTGCGATCGTGTAACGCGACTTCTCATGCCGGAACTTGCGGTGATGCGCCTCGTCGTAGCGCTGCTTGAGCACGGCCTTCGCGGCCGCGATCAGGCCGTCCGCCTCTTGCTCGAGCGCGGGGGTCAGCTCGACGCCGATCGCCAGCCGCTGGTGGACCTGGTCCGGAATCTGCGGCACGTCGGCCAGGTGGGGCACGGCAAACGGCGCGGGAGCCGAAGGCCGCGGGAACTTGGTCGTCGAGCGGGCTTTGGAGCGCGCTGCCAATGGGGAGCTAGTCGCCGGCATGGGCCGCCTCCCGCCGCTCTTCGCGGCCCTGCTGGATCTCGGCGAGCCGCCGGCGGGCTTCGAGTTTGGCGGACTGGGCCAGATCGAGGATTTGCTCGACCGGGAGCGTCGGCCAGGTGCCGGCGCAGAGCGTGTAGCCCAGGCCGGCGGCGAGCGGATCGATCTCTTCCTCGTAGAGGTCCGCCTCCCAGCCCGTGTCGATCAGCAGCTTGTGTTGGCCGTAGGCTTCGCTCCAGTTCAGCAGGAGCCTGGTGAACTGGCCAAGAACCGGCTCGGCCTCGTGCTCGAGAGCGTCCCCGGCAAAAACGGCGTCAATGCGGTAAATCTTCATCGGAGACTCCACACGAGTTTGAGGGCGGCGACGGCCCACCGGACCGCGCGCACCGCCAAGGGGGCCAAGGGATGGGGAGGGCGAGACTGCTTCGCCGGCGGAGCCGCGGCGGCCAGGCGTGGCCCGTCCCACGGCGGCGGCAGTCGGGCAACGAGCACAAACGACGTGCTGTCCGCCAGGCACTTCCCGCACGAACAGCCAAAAACCATCTGCCCGCCCGGCGCTCCCGCTGCCGCGGCCTGGGCGGTCAGCTCGCGGAGCGGACGACTGTCGGGCGTCATCCAGGTCACCTGGCGGCGCGCGGTCGCTCCGAGGAATAGCAGGTTGGCGCTGACGAAATCGACCGGCGCGCTGACCAGGCTCCCCGCCGGCGTGTCGATGATGACCCGAATGTCGCGCATGGCTCGCTCCTACTCCGTTGGTTTGGTTTCCGGGGAAACTTCTGCGAGCTGCCGGCGGAGCCGCTCGACTTCGGACCGCAGCCCGGCAATCCTCCTATCGCGATCCAGCACCATGCGCAGGGCCAGGTCCGAGAGCTCGGCAAAATTCCGATTGCCGATGCTTCCCAGCCAGACGGCGAGCATCCAAGCGCAGGCCGCGCCGACGAACAGCCCGGTCCAAAAGTCGCCCATCCATGGCATGACTACGCGCTCCGCTGGGCCGGTTGGTTGACGTGAAAAGCGGACTGAGCGCACGCGACCAGCTCGGTCAGCATCGCGCGGTCGTAACGGTCCCAGCTCCGCAGATTGGTCGCCGGCTGACAACTGAGCTGATTCACCAGCTCGCGAAGCAGCATCCGCTCCTCGTTCTGGAGCCGCTCGTACTTGAAATCGGAGAACTCGGGCACCGTCTTGGCGAGCTCGGCGGTTTTCGCCGCCTGATTGGCGGCCCATCGGTCGCGCCACACTTGCCACTGCCGTTTAATGCCGGGACTCAGCATGGGATCCTCGGTAAAATGAAGGCGGACGGCCGGCATCCTTGGCGGCCGTTCCGCGTGTGACGACGGCTCTCCCTAGCGCCGCCTCCCTGCCGCCGGCCTGGCGGGAACATCCCGCCCCGAGCTGGCCTGCTCCGCGATGCGACGGACGCCCGGTCCGCAACAAGCGAACCGGGCCTAAGAGCAGGCCGGCCGGTTGGGACCTGGCCGGACTCCTGAGTGAAAGAAAATGACGGATCCACACCCGCCTGGCACCGGCGAGCGTCTAGCTCAGTCGCCGGATATAGAGGCCGTCCCTGCAATCGCCGGCTTGCGCCGGGGGGCGTGCTTTTTTCATGGCAGGCCGTCATTACAAAACCTGGCCGCGGCAGGGATCCGAGCCCCACCGCAGCCAGGCTAACGCGCGAGCCTTCGGGGGCGGGGAGGCGGACCCCGCGGCGAAGACCTGCAGCGCACTCGTGGATTGAAACCGGCGACGCGCCGTGCGCGGGCGAAGAATCGCGCCGCCGCGCCGCCGGGAAGAAAGCTAGGTTGCGACTGCCGGCCAAAGATTCGGCAGCAGCTGCCGCACGCGATCCACGACGTTGACGTAGGACGCCTCGGTCGTCCGCCGGTCGCTGTGCTGGAGCCCATGCTGAGCCAGTTGCTGGGCCTGATCCAAGCCTAGCTCTGCGAGCAGATTTCCGTGCGTTCGCCGCCAGGCGTGGGGCGATTGCCGGCGGTCGAGCGGCAAGCCGGCCGCAGCCTGCAATTGATCGTGCAGATCGACCAGCCACCGCTTGTGACAAGCCGACGGGATCAGCGGTTCGTCGGGCCGCTCGCGGCAAGGCGCGAGGGCGGCTGCGGCCTGCGCATGCAGCGTGAACCTCGCATCCTTGCCGGTTTTCGTGACCAGCTCGCCCGGAATATCGAGCACCAGCCGGCCCCTCTCGTCCTTGAGGTGCTTCCCCTTGAGCAGCGTTGCCGTGCCGCTGCGGATGCCGGTGTAGAACCAGATCGCGAGCGTCCGCTGCCAGAACACAGCGGGCGATACGTCGCAATGGGGTTTGCCAAATGCCGCAGCCGAGGCCGCGATCGCCCGTGCCTCGTCCAAGCTGAACGGGGGCTTCAGATCGTAGCTCGCGCTGATTGACGGCACGATTGGCGCGCGGGGCAGGATGCCGACGGTCTCGCGCTTGGGGTCGGTTTGTGGCCCGGCCCGGTAAAGGATGGAGGCCAGGGCTTTGAGGTGCTTGCTGCAGGTCGTGCGCGAAAGCGGCTGATACTGGCCGAACGTTCCTCGGCGGAATTTCGACTGCAGCAAATCGGCCTTGAACTTGGCGAGCAAGACGTCCGTGATTTCGCACAGAGGCGGGTCGCGCGTCAGCGTGTCCCACCACACCAACGCGTTCCGGTAGAGCGCGATCGTGGATGCGCGGGCTTCGACGTCGGCCACTAACACTACCGGCAAGAACCAATCCTCGAAAAACCGCCGCAACGTCCAGTCGGGGCTGGGCAGGTCGTCGGCCGCGGCAGCGACGGGCGAACCAGGAGGCGCTGGCGGGAGTGCGGCTGAGGCCAAGGCGGATGCCGCCGCGCCGAGGAAGCGGCGGCGGGAGCCGGCGAGCTGCTCGGGATCGAACAGGCGCGGCTGAAAACGATTCTGCGAGGCAGGCGAGCGCGAGGCGAACGACATGACGGGAACTCCCAGTGAGCCGGCGAGGGACCGCAATCCGCGCGAGCCGGCGCGCAAGTGAGGCTTCCGAGCGGGAGGGGCTCCGTGCCCCCAGGAACAAGGGTGCGAAACTACGAAGATTTAGGCCACGCCCGGCAAACGCGGTGGGGGCGATACCGAGGAAACTCTCGCGCACGGGACCGTACCGATAACCGGCCGTGCGGGTTGTGCCAGGAGTGGCGGACATAGCGGCGATCCATCAGGACCATTCCGCGTCCGCCGGCGAGCATCGCCAGAAGACGCCGCTGATTGCTCAGCGGCGTGAAGTTATAGCCAAGTGCCAATAATCAAGTCAATAGGCAGTTGGCAATAAAAAAAATCAGGCGTGGGCGAGCTCCTGTGTCGTCATCAGGAGGGCTGGTGGCAACTCGAGCGCCTCGGCCACTCGCTCGACGACGCCGATCGTCGGCTCGCGTCGGCCGTTCTCAATCGCGGCGTATGACGGCTGAGACACGCCCATTCGCTCGGCGACATCCTGCTGCGTCAGTGCCAACTGCAGACGGCGAGCCTTCACGTTCCCGCAGAACGCTTGATGCAATTTTCCTTCTGCTGCCATTTCGTTCATGCCTCCACTTATAGGCGATTGGCACTAATGCGTCAAACCACGCAGATGCCGGGTACGATGTTGCATTGGAGATTCAGTGATGCTTTGGAACTGGATTGATTCAGCAAAACGGTTTTGGGCCGGGCGCGTTGCTGACGGTCGGGCATTTGTCGCGAGCTTTTCGCAGCGAGTCGCTGTCGATCGAGATCCTCGATACGCAGCAGAAGCGCGTCGAGCCAACGAATTCCAGCAGAAGGAGCTTTCAGAGAGCGCTCGGAGGATTCTGCTGGACCACGCCGAGCGAAAGTACAGCGAGCGATGCGCTGGCTTCGAACTGCTCGACAAAAAGCGCGAATGGCTAATTTCGTTCAGCATGGGCGCGACGACCTTCCTGGTCGGGGCGCAACAGCTCGCAACGCGACCGCCCACGGCGACATCGCAATTCTTCATATCCCTCGCTGTCGCGTGCCTGCTGGTGGCAATGGTCATCATGCTCTTGTCTCGATTAATGGTTGTCTTCCCGGTGCGATTCACAATTCAAGAACTACGCGAAGGACTCAGTCACGAATCGATGACCCAGCCCGAAGACTGGATGGCTGCATCGCTTCACAAGACCTCGGAGGCCATTCGCGTCTACGAGGAAATCGTGGCAATGCACTACAACGCTGCCGCCCGAGTTGTGATCGTGGCGGTTTTTCTGCTGCTCATTGCGATTGTTTGTCCGGCACGGCAGGAATCGCATAAATTGCATCCGGCCTCCTCTGCTCCGAAAAATGCGCAACATCTGGTTCCGGCGGCGGCGGGGCCTGCGGGCGCGGCGGCGTTGCCGGCGAAGGAGCCGATGGTCGATCTGCTTCATTCTCAGCCATGATGTTCACCTCGGCTTGATATCTCCGCCGTCGGTTCGTCGATCGTCCGACGGTGGTGGCGGCGGCGGCGGTTTGGGTGGCGGTGATGGTTTTGGCGAATTCGAAGCCTCGATTCGCTTTCGGTCGGGTGGGTCAGCGCTCCGCGTGGACCAGTCTGGCGGCGGTGGTGGTGGCGGCGGTGGTGGCGGCGGATTTGAAGTCGCTTGGACCGAAAGGACCATTTCGACGCTCCAACTGTCGCAAGTTTCCAGCATCGGTCACGGCGACCGATGGTTTCATCACCGCCGAGCCGCAACCCTTTGGCCGGGCCGCGTTTCGGCGAACTACACCCAGCAGGGCTCGAACCTGCAACCTTCGGTTCCGAAGGGCGGGGCTGGGC
>CAYZWR010000012.1:0-45543 GCA_964481735.1 uncultured Thermoanaerobaculia bacterium | reverse complement strand
GGTCCTTGAGCAGCGTCGTGATGTCGTAGAAGTTGATGCCCGGCTTGGGAAAGTCCGCCACTTCGCGGATGTAGCTCTTCAGATCGTCCACGCCTCTCCTCCCGATCAGATGATCTCGAATCGTTCCCGCGGCGTTGCCTCGGGCAGCGGGATCTCGTCCACCCGCTCGACGCGCGCCGCGGGCGGTCCCATGCGCAGCCCCGCCGAGAAAGCGACCAGCGCCTCTGGCGACCCGCTCGCCTCGGCGAGAACCGCGCCGTCGGGCTCGTTGCGCACCCAGCCGACCACGCCGCAATCCCTCGCCAGGCGTCGCGCGTAGTACCGGAACCCGACCCCTTGCACCTGTCCCGTGACCCTGAAACGCGCGCTCTTCACCGCCGCTTCTCCTCGACCTCGCTCCAACCGTGGCGGCCCACCAGCGGCACGAAGGCCACCGCCTCGAGCTCGCGGCGCCGCAAGCCGCGCGCCAGCCGCTCGTAGAGCACCAGGCGCTGCTCGCTGCGATCCCCTTCCGGTATCAGCAGCTTGCCCTTCGGCGCCAACTGCTCGAGCAGCGGCTTGGGCACCTCCGGCGCTCCCGCGGTGACCAGGATGCGCTCGAACGGCGCCACCTCGCTCCAGCCGACCGTCCCGTCGAAGGCCTGGATCTTCACGTTCAGGATCTCGAGCTGCCGCATCCGGCGGATCGCCTGGTGCGCCAGCTCGGGGAGCCGCTCGAGGCTGTAGACCCAACGCGCCAGCCGGGCGAGGATCGCGGTCTGGTACCCGGAGCCGGTGCCGATCTCGAGCACCTTGTGGGTCGACTCGACATCCAGCAGCTCGGTCATGCGCGCCACCACGTAGGGTTGCGAGATGGTCTGCGCCTCGCCGATCGGCAGGGCGTGCTCGCTGTACGCCTGTCGCTTCAGGTGGTCGCGCACGAACAGGTGCCGCGGCACTTCGCGCATCGCGGCGAGCACGCGGGGATCCCGGATGCCGCGCGCCTGGAGCTCGCGCACCATCCCCTCGCGCAGGTAGGTGTCACCCTCCATGACCCGGGATCGCCGGCAGCAGCGAGCGCAGGCGCACGCCGAGGCCGCCGTAGTTCTCGAGGCTGCGGTAGTCGGTCAGGTCGAGGTGCAGCGGCGTCACCGAGGCATAGCCCTCCTGCACCGCCGCGTGGTCCGTGCCGGGATCCTCCTGCCAGACCGGCGTGCCGGCGATCCAGTAGTACTTGCGGCCGCGCGGGTCGAGGTTCTCGATCACCGACTGCTGGTAGACGCGCTTGCCCAGTCGCGTGAAGACGACGCCCTTCGCCTCGCCGGCCGGGAAGTTGACGTTGAGCAGCAGGTCGGGCGGCACCTCCTCGGCCAGCACGGTCGCGACGAAGGCCGCGGCGAGCTCGGTCGATCGGGCGAAGGAGAAGCCCTCGGCCACCTCCTGGCTGAACGCGATCGACGGGATTCCGAGCAGCGAGGCCTCGAACGTCGCCGAGACCGTGCCGGAATACGTCACGTCGTCACCGACATTGAGCCCGAAGTTGATCCCGGAGACCACCAGGTCGGGAGGCGAGTCCCGGAGCAGCGAGAGCACCGCCAGGTTGACGCAGTCGGTCGGCGTTCCGTCGACCGCGTACCAGCCCTCCTCCAGGCGCTGCATGCGCAGCGGCCGGGTCAGGGTGAGGCTGTGCCCCGTCGCGCTCTGCTCCCGGTCGGGCGCCACGACCACCACCTCGCCGTGGCGGGCGAGCGCGCGGGCGAGGAGCCGCAGGCCCTCGGAGTAGACGCCGTCGTCGTTGGTGACCAGGATCCGGGTCATCGCGCGCGCGGCTCGGCGGTTCTCCGCCTCTACCGCTTCCAGGCCAGCCGGTCGCCGGACCGGTCGAGATACTTGCCGATCAACGGCTCGAGCTTGTCGAGCGTCGCGGGCGGCACGAGGCTGGGATCGGTGATCAGCGACATCGCCAGCGCGTTGGCACAGTCGTTCGCCACGCTCTCGTCGAGACTTCCGATGGCGCGCCGCACCACGCGCTGGGCGAGCTCCACGTTCCTGCGCAACACCTCCATCACGCCCTCGCCGGTGACCGCCGCCTCCTCCTCGTGCCAGCAGTCGTAGTCGGTGATCATCGACAGGGACGCGTACGCGATCTCGGCTTCGCGCGCGAGCTTCGCCTCCTGCAGGTTGGTCATGCCGATGATGTCCATGCCGAGGTGACGGTAGACGAAGGACTCGGCTCGGGTCGAGAACTGGGGCCCCTCCATGTTGACGTAGGTGCCGCCCATGTGCACCGTCGCCCCCTCCCGCTTCGACGCCTCCAGCAGCACGCCAGCGAGGGTCGCCGAGACGGGACGCGCCAACGAGGTGTGAGCGACCAGACCGTCGCCGAAGAAGGTGTCCGCCCGGTGGCGCGTGCGGTCGTAGAACTGGTCCGGGATCACGATGTGCCCGGGAACGTACTCGATCTTGAGCGAGCCGACCGCCGAAACCGAGATGAGGAACTCGACGCCGAGCTTCTTGAAGCCGTAGATGTTCGCCCGGAAGTTGAGCTCGGTCGGCAGCAGCCGGTGGCCCCGGCCGTGCCGGGCGAGGAAGGCGACCGATCGTCCGTCGAGCTCCCCCAGGACGAAGGCGTCCGAGGGATCTCCCCAGGGCGTCGTCACGCGGCGCTCCTCGCGGATGGCGAGTCCCGCCATCTCGTAGAGCCCACTGCCGCCAACCACACCGATCCTCGCCTCGCTCATCGCCTCCTCCAAACCCGATCTGTCGCTCGCTGAGATCAACGATCGCCGGCAGCCGGTCGCTCGACCGGCCGGCGTTTCGACACTAGCACAGGGAGCCCCCGCCGGCCGGCTCGCGCGCCGCCGCATCGACGACCTCGAGCGCCGTGGCGAGCGCGGCGCGCCCGGCGGCGCCGTCGACATGGCGCACGCTCTCGCCGCGGCAGGCCGCCAGGAAGGCCTCGAGCTCGCGGCGCAGGGGCTCCGCCTTCTCCACCGACAGATCGGCCGGCCGGATCGACCGGCCCTCGGAGCTGCGTTCCAGCCGGTAGCCCTTGATCTCCTGGGCCTGGTAGTCGAGCGAGACGTAGCGGTCGCCGAAGAAGGCCCGCAGCTTGCGGACGCGTTCGCCGGAAACCCGCGACGCGGTGACGTTGGCCACCATTCCCGAGGCGAAGGCGATCCGGGCGTTCGCGATGTCGATCCGCTCCGACAGCACCGGAACTCCCGTGGCGCGCACTTCCGCCACCGGCGTACCGTCCAGCGCCTGGAGGATCTGCAGGTCGTGGATCATCAGGTCGAGGATCACGTCGATGTCGAGGCTCCGGGGCGAGAAGACGCCGAGCCGCTGGATCTCGACGAAACGCGGCCGCAGCTCCGCCTCGAGCAGCGCCTGCACCGCCGGATTGTGGAACTCGACGTGTCCGACGGAGAGGATCCTGCCCTGCCGCTCCGCCAGCTCGATCATGCGATCCGCCTCGGCGAGCGAGGCCGCGATCGGCTTCTCCACCAGCAGGTGGATGCCACGCGCCAGCAGGCGCTCACCGAGCTCGGCGTGCAGCACGGTCGGCGCCGCGAGCACCGCGACCTCGATCCGTTCGGCGAGCTCGTCGAAGCTCGGCCAGGCTCGCGTCCCGAACTCTCCGGCCACCTGGTGCGCGGCCTCGGCGCGCGGATCGTGGATCCCCACCAGGTCCGCGCCGTCCAGGGACGCCAGGAGCCGCGTGTGGTGCCGGCCGAGGGCGCCCACGCCGAAGACCCCGGCTGCGAATCTAGTCGACACCGCCCGACTCCTCCTGGCGTTCGGTCGGCAGCGAGCGCACCACGCCACGGCGCGCCGAACGGATGAAATCCACCAGGTAGCGCACGTCTTCCTCCCCGCCCAGCTCCCCTTCGAGCCGCTCGAGCGCCTGCGTCATGTTGAGCTTCGAGCGCAGCAGGATGCGAAAAGCGCGCTGCAGGATCTTGATCCGCTCGTCGCTCAGACCCTTGCGCCGCAATCCGATGCGATTGACCCCGTAGACGGCGGGTCGCAATCCGACCGTCTTGACGAAGGGCAGGGCGTCGACCAGCAGCCGGGTGTACCCGCCGATGTAGGCGTGCCGTCCGATCCGGCCGAACTGCTGCACCGCCGAGAACGCTCCGACGATCGCGTCGTCTCCGACCTCCACGTGCCCCGCCAGAGTCGCGCAATTGGCGAAGATCGTGCGGCTGCCCACCTGACAATCGTGAGCGACGTGGCTGTAGACCATGAAGAGGTTCTCGTCACCGACCCGGGTCAGGCCGCCGCCCTTGCCGGTACCGCGATGGAAGGTGACGAACTCGCGGATGACGTTGCGGTCACCGACCTCCAGGCGCACCACCTCGCCGGCGAACTTGAGGTCCTGCGGATCGAAGCCGAGACAGGCGTGCGCGTAGATGCGGTTCTGGCGGCCGATTCTCGTCGGGCCGTGGATCGCGGCATGCGCTCCGATCTCGCAGCCGTCCCCGATCTCGACGCCGGCGCCGATCGAAGCGAAGGGTCCGACCACGACGTCCTCGCCGAGACGGGCCTCCGGATCGACCAGCGCCAGCGGGTGGATCCTGGCGCTCATCGAATCGAATCCCGGTCCACGGTCGTGGAGAGCAGCTCGGCCTCGGCATGCACCACGCCGGAGACCGTCGCTCGCGCCGCGAGCTTGCAGTGGTTGGACTTCAACCGGATCACCTCCGCCTCGAAGTGCACCTGGTCTCCCGGCACGACCGGCTTGCGGAACCTGGCGCGCTCGATCGACATGAAGAGCAGGAGCTTGCGGTGCCGCTCGGGATCGTCGTGCATGAGCAGGATTCCGCCGGCCTGGGCCATCGCCTCGATCAGCAGCACGCCAGGAACCACCGGATGCTCGGGAAAGTGCCCGCTGAAGAACTCCTCGTTGATGGTGAAGTTCTTGAGCGCCCGGATCCGCCGTTTGGGCTCCATCTCGAGCACCCGGTCGATCAGCAGCATCGGGTAGCGATGCGGCAGGACCGACATGACCCACCGCGCGTCCCACTCAGGATTCTGTGTCGTCACGCCTCTCTCCGCTGCCGCTCGCTGGTCCCAGCCGGCGCTCCATCGCGCGCAGCCGCCGCCAGAGATCCGCCAGTCGCCGCTGCACGGCCTGCGTCCGCCGCCAGACCGAGATCTCGACCGCCGGAATTCCGGCGACCACCTGTCCGGCCTCGACCGGCCCCAGCACGGCCGACTTGGCGGCGACCTGAACGCCGCTTCCCAGCTCGACGTGCCCGACGACTCCGGACTGACCGGCCAGGACGACTCCATCCCCCAGGCGCGCGCTGCCCGCGATCCCCGCCTGCCCGCACAGCACACAGGAGCGCCCGACCGTCACGTTGTGGCCGACTTGCACCAGGTTGTCGATCTTACTTCCGGGGCCGATCGAGGTCGAACCCAGGAGCGCGCGATCGACCGCGGAAAGGGCGCCGATCTCCACTCGCTCCCCGATCTCGACTCGCCCGACCTGCGGGATCTTGTGATGCACCCCCCCGACGGTGGCGTAGCCGAACCCGTCGCTGCCCAGCACGGTCCCGGCGTGCACTTCGCAGTCGTCCCCCAGCACGACCCGGGCATAGAGCACGACGTGCGGATGCAGGACCACCCCGGCGCCGAGCCGGCAGCTCTCCCCCACCACGACATGGGGATGGAGGACGCAGTTCGGGCCGATCCTCGCTCCGGCCCCGAGCACCACGTAAGCGCCCAGGCTCGCCGAGGGGTCGACCTCCGCCCCCGGACCGATGATCGCGGTCGGATGGACTCCGGGCGCCGGGCGGGAGGGTGGATGGACGAGGGCCAGCAGCTGCGCCAGAGCGAGCGTGGGATGCTCGGCGACCAGCAGGTCGTGCCCGGGGACCTCGACGCCCCGACCGACCAGAACCGCGCCCGCACGCGACTCGCGTGCCGCACGGGCGTATCTCGGGTGAGTCAGGAAGGAGAGGTCGCCGGCTTCGGCCTCCTCCAGGGTGCGGACACCGGAGATCCTGCGCAAGCGATCCCCGGAGACCTCGCCCCCGACCCGCTCGGCGAGCTCCCCGAGCGTCCAGCTCAAGCCTCAGTTCCCCTTCGGCTGGGCAGCCACCGAGGCGTCGAAGCGCTGGATGATCTGGTCGGTGATGTCCGTACCCTCGCTCGCGTACACCAGGCCGCTCTGGAACTTGTTGAAAATGAAAGTGTAGCCGGCTTCCTTGCCGACCTGCTCGATGACCGGGAAGACGCGCCGCTCGATGTCTCCGAAAGCGCTCTCGCGGCTCTTGTTGAACTCGCGCTCGGCATCCTCCTGGAACCGCCTCAGGCCGGTGATCTTCTCCTCGAGCTGCTTCTCGAGCTCGGCGATCTTGTCGTCGGCGAGCGAGAGCCGGCCCTCGTTCAACCGCTTGCGCAGGCCCTCGATCTCGTCGTTCTTCGCCTTGCCCTGGGCGATCTTCTCGTCCTGGAGCTTCTTCAGCCGCGCGAGAGCCTCCTTGCCGGCCACCGAGTCGGTGACCAGCCGCTGCACGTCGATCACCCCGATCTTGCCCGCCTGCGCCTCCGCCCGGGGGGTCCCGAGACCCGCCACGAGGACGATGGCGACGGCGATCAGCCCGCCCCGCAAGAGATTGCCCGACACCCTCCGCACCTTCGAATCCATGACTCGCTCCTTGTCGTTCTAGAAAGTGGCACCGATGCTGAACTGGAAGCTCTGGAACTGATCCTCCGGCTTCGGATCCAGGTTCGACGCGTAGATGAAGCGCAGCGGGGCGCCGAAGACCGGGACGAAGATGCGCAACTCGGCGCCCGCTGAATAGCGCATCCGGGTCGGATCGATGCTCTGATCGTCGTCGTAGACGTTCGCGCCGTCGGCGAAGAAGAGCAGGCGGAACGGACCGCCGAGCAGGAAGTGGTACTCGAGGTTGAGCTGCAGGAACTTGTTGCCGCCCTTGTAGAACCCCTGGTCGAAGACCGGCAGGTCGGTCTCCTCGTCGCGCACCCAGATCGAGCGGAACTCGAAGCCGCGCACGCTGTTCTCGCCGCCCAGGAAGTAGCGCTCGAGGGGGATCACTTCGTTGCCGCTGAAAGGCTCGACCCAACCCGCCTCGACATTGAAGGCGGCGAGCGTCTTCAGGGGATTCGCCGACACGGGAAGGAAGTAGCTGAACTGGGTCTCGGGCCGGTAGAAGTTGTTGTCGCCGCCCAGCAGTCCTCCGGCGTACTCCACCGAGCCCGAGAATCGGATGCCCAGCGTCGTCTCCAGCCGGCTGTCCCGGCTGTCGAAGATGTAGGCCGGCCGGATCGAGGAGTTGTCGATGTCGTACGTCTGCTCCAGGAGCGTGCCGTTGGGCAGGCGCTGCTGGAGCCGGTCGAGCAGGCGCGAGCGGGTGAAGCTCACCGTCGCGGTGCTGAACAGGCCGAGATTGCGGCCGTAGGTCGCCACGATCCCTTCGCTCTCGCGGTCGGTCTCCTGATCGACGTAATAGGAGTAGTTGAGATTGCTCTGGTAGACCTGGAAGCCGAGGCTCTGCGGCCGGTCGAGGAACCACGGGATGTAGTAGGAGACGTCGAACTCGTCCTGGTACCGACCCGACTGGAAGGAGACACCGACCGTCTCGCCGCGCCCCAGGAAGTTCTGGGTACGCACCGACAGCTGCCCGAAGAACCCGTACGACTCGCTCCAGCCGGCGCCCACCTGAAGCTCCGTCCGATCGCTCTCTTCTCCCTGCACCAGCAGGTCGACGGTCTTCTTCTCGGTGTCGAAATTCTCGAACTGGATCGGGTCGTCCTCCTTCAGCTTGAAGTATCCGAGCTGGTTCAGCTTGAAGAGGCTGCTCTTGACGCCACCCATGTTGAGCAGCGTGCCCTCCTGGATGCGGAACTCGCGCCGCAACACCTTGTCGTGCGTCCGCGTGTTGCCTTGGAACTCCATCCTGCCGACGCGGTACTGATCCCCTTCCTTGATGTTCACCAACAGATCGGCGACGTTGCCCTCGCGTTCGCGCACCTCGGTGTCGACGCTGGCGAAGATGTGACCATAGTTGCGGTAGGTGTCGTGAATCGCCTCCGCGCCGTCCGCGATGACCTTGGAGCGCAGCCAGCCCCCGCGCGGATCGACGAACTTCGAGCGCAGCGCCTCCTCCCGGAAGACCGACTCGCCCTCGATGGTGATCTCGCCGAGCTTCCAGCGCTCGCCTTCGACGACCGGGATCTCGACGCCGAGCCGCCGCTTGCCCTCGCCCTTCTGCAGCACGCTGAGCAGCGGATCCGGAATCACGACGTTCTTGTAGCCCGCGCCGCGGTAGAGCTCGCGCACCTTCTGCAGGTCCTCGTCGACGGTCGCCGGGTTGTAGATGTCCTTCTTCAGCGCCTTCCAGAGGAGGTTGCTCTCCTTGGTCTTCTTCATCGTCCACTTGAGCCGCCAGTCGCCGTAGACCTCGTTGCCGGAGAACTTGAGGTCCCCGATGCGGACCCTCTCGGCCTCGTCGATGTCGAAGATCACACGCCGCTCGGTCGGTGACACTTCCTCCAGGGTGTAGGTCGCCTGGGCGAACCGGAAACCCTTCTCGCGGTACATCGCCTCGATGGCGCCCTGCAGGCGGCTGAGCTCACCGAAGTTGAGCGGCGAGCCCTCCCGGACCTCGATCGCGTCCTTCGAGATTCGATCGTTGACGTCGGTCCGCGACACGCGCTTCAGACCCTTGTAGTCGAGCGAGCGGAGGATCGGACGCTCCACGACGACGATCACCAGCTTCACCCCGCCGTCGACGGCGACCCGCTCGACTCGCAGGTCGTCGACGAGGTCGCGCTGCCAGAGGTCGTGAATGCTCCGGTTGAGCGCCGCCTCGTCGAGCTCCTTGCCCTCCTCGAGGCCGAGGTAGTAGCGCAGCGTCTCCGCCGGGAGCAGCTTCAGCCCCTGGAATTCCACCGCCCGAATCGTCTCGGCGCGCGCCCCGGCCGCCAGCAGCACGGCGAGCGCCAGCCATCCCTTGAGCAGCCTCATACCCTCCCCGCGCGCTGCAAATCGGATACCACGACGTGGTCCGCGACCGCGAGCCGCACCGAACGGCGAGCGGCTCAGGCCCCGGTCGGCATCATCTCACGACGCCGTCCGCGGACCGCGAGCTCCCCGTTCACGAGCTCCGCCTCGAGTACCTCGAATTCCTCTCCGCCCGAGCGGATCAGCAGCTCCGACACCGTATCCTGCAAGTGACGTTGGATCGTCCGGCGCAGCGGGCGCGCGCCGGTCGACGGATCGACTCCGGCCTTGCGCAGCAGCCACTCCTTGACCTCCGGCGTCACCTCGACCCGCAAGTGGCGCTGCGCCAGCGTCGCGTTGAACTCGGCGAGCAGGATGTCGACCACGGCGCGGAGCTCCACCTCTCCCAGGGGATGGAAGACGATGACCTCGTCGACCCGGTTGATGAACTCCGGACTGAACGTGCGCCGGAGCTCGCCGAGGATCTCCTCTTCCAGTCGCCGGAAGGCCTCTTCCGCGTCCTGGCCGCCGAAACCCATTCGGCCGCCGCGCAGCACCAGCTTCGAGCCGACGTTCGAGGTCATCAGCAGGAGGGTGTTCTTGAAGTCGACCTGATTGCCGTAGGAGTCGGTCAGCATGCCGTCCTCGAGGATCTGGAGCAGCAGGTTGGCGACGTCCGGGTGCGCCTTCTCGATCTCGTCGAAGAGCACCAGCGAGTAGGGCTGGCGTCGGATCCGCTCGGTGAGCTGCCCACCCTCCTCGTGCCCGACATAGCCCGGCGGCGAGCCGATGAGCTTGGAGACGGCGTGCTTCTCCATGTACTCGCTCATGTCGAAACGCACCAGCGCGTGCTGCGAGCCGAACAGGAACTCCGCCAGCCGACGCGCCACTTCGGTCTTGCCGACTCCCGAGGGCCCTAGGAAGATGAAGGAGCCCATCGGGCGCTGCGGGTTCGCGACACCGAGCCGCGAGCGGCGGATGGCGCGCGAGATCGCCGAGATCGCGGCGTCCTGGCCGACCACCCGCTGGCGCAGGGTGTCCTCCATGTTGAGCAGCTTCTCGGCCTCGTCCTTCTCGAGGCTCGCGACGGGAATACCCGTCCACGAGGAGATGACTTCCTCGATGTCCCGCGGCGTGACCTCGAGCTCGACCTCGTCTTCGTGCGTCAGACCCATCCGCTCGAGATCCTCGCGCAGCTCGATCTCCCGCTCGCGCAGGAACACGGCGCTCTCGAAGTTCTTGTCGGAGATCGCGGACTTCATGTCGCGCACGACCTGACGGATCTCCTGCTCGAGGCGGCGCAGGTTCTGCGTGTCGCGGACCCGCTTGAGCTTCACCTTGGCACCGGCCTCGTCGATGACGTCGATCGCCTTGTCGGGCTGAAAGCGGTCCGCGATGTAGCGCGACGACTGGTAGATCGCGGTGCGCAGCGCCTCTCCCGTGTAGCGCACCTTGTGGAAGGACTCGTAGCGATCCTTGACGCCCGCCAGGATCTGCATCGTCTCTTCCTCGTTGGGCGGCGCCACCTGGATCGCCTGGAAGCGGCGCAGCAGCGAACGATCCTTCTCGATGAACTTGCGGTACTCCTTGAGCGTGGTCGCCCCGATGCAGGAGATCTCGCCGCGCGAGAGCGCCGGCTTCAGGATGTTCGCCGCGTCCAGGGAGCCCTCCGCCGAGCCCGCGCCGATCAAGGAGTGGATCTCGTCGACGAAGACGATGATCTCCCGGCTCTCGCGGAGCTCCTTCAAGATCCCCTTCAACCGCTCCTCGAACTGGCCGCGGTACTTCGTCCCGGCGACGATCAGGGAGAGATCGAGCGCCAGCACCCGTTTGCTGGCCAGGAAGATCGGAACGTCCCCTTCGACGATGCGCTGCGCCAGGCCCTCGACGATCGCGGTCTTGCCGACCCCGGGCTCCCCGAGCAGGATCGGGTTGTTCTTGGTGCGCCGCGAGAGGATCTGGATGATCCGCTCGACCTCCCGCTCGCGTCCGATCAGCGGATCGAAGCCGTTCTGCGTGGCGAGCGCCGTCAGGTCCCGGCTGTACTCGGAGAGGAAGGGCAGCTCCTTCTTCTGCTGCGAGCTCTCGCGCTCCTTGGCGATCGAAAGGACCTCTTCCCGCAGGGTGTAGACGTCGAAGCCATGCTGCGTCAGGACCCGCATCGCGACACAGCCCTCGACCCGCAGGATGCCGACCAGCAGATGCTCCGAACCGACCGCCGGATGGAGCATCGACTCGGCTTCATGGGCGGCGTAGGCGAGGACCTTCTTCGATTCCTCCGAGAGCGGCAGCTCGGCGGTCGAGGAGATCCGCTCGACGAAGACCCGCTCGCCCTCGACCTCGCGGCGCACGTCCTCGGGCTTGACATGGAAGCGCCGGAAGAGCTCACCCACCGACTCCTCGCCCTCGCGCAGGATGCCGAGCAGCACATGCTCGGACTCGATGACCCGGCTGCCCAGCTTGGAGGCTTCATAGCGCGCGAAGAAGAGCGCTCGGCGCGCCTTTTCGTTGAACTTCTCGAACACGTCGCACTCCTCGGCGCCGGCTCGGAAGTGTCCAAGAATCAGACACTTCAGGCGCTCAACACCCCCCCGTGAAGCCGTAAAATCCTATCACAGCGGCCGGCGAGCGCCGGATTGTGGGTGACCACCACGGAGGTGGTGCCTCGGCGCCGCTGCAGCTGCTCGAGCAGATCGAGCACCAGTTCCCCGCTCTCGGCGTCGAGGCTGCCGGTCGGCTCGTCGGCGAGCAGCAGTGCCGGCTCCAGGGCGAGCGCGCGGCAGAGCGCGACGCGCTGCTGCTCCCCTCCCGAGAGTTGGGACGGATAGTGGCTCGTCCGCTCGGCGAGCCCGACTTCGGCGAGCAGGCTGCGTCCCGCGGGCACCAACTCGGCGAGCGGCCGCCCGGCGATCCTCCCGGGCAGCAGCACGTTCTCGAGAGCCGTGAAGTCGGCGAGCAACTGGTGGAACTGGAAGACGAACCCCACGGTCCGATTGCGGAACGCCGCCAGAGCATCCGGCGCCATCCGATCGAGGCGCTGGCCTCCGACCTCGATCTCGCCCCCGTCGGGGCGGTCCAGGCCTCCCAGGACGTGCAGCAGGGTCGACTTTCCCGAGCCCGAGGCGCCCACCACGGCCAGCCGCTCGCCGGGCTGGATCTGCAGGTCGAGTCCGCAGAGCACTTTCACTTCGCGCGCCGCGTCGCGATAGGTCTTCCAGACCCCGCTCGCCCGCACTCCGACGCTCATCCGCGCAACGCCTCGACCGGGGTCAGGCGGGTGGCGCGAGCCGCGCCGTAGACCGAACAGAGCAGGGCCAGCAGCATGGTCACCGCGACGACGACCGCCAGATCGCCGAGCGGGACGGCGAAAGGCAGGTAGTCGACGAAATAGACCCCGGCCGGCATGCGGATGCCGTGCAGCCGGTCCAGCGTCACCGCCGTGACCGCTCCCACCAGTCCGCCGCCCACCGCCCCGATCCCTCCGAGCAGCCCGCCCAGCCAGACGAAGGCGCGGCGCAGGTCCGCGGCATCGGCGCCCAGGCTCATCAGGATCCCGAGCTCCCGCCTCTTGTTGGCGGCGATCAACGAGAGATCGGCGACCAGGGCGAGCGCCGCCACCAGGACGATGAGCGAGACGGCGAGGAAAAGCACGCTCTTCTCCAACCGCAGGGCGAAGAAGAGCGGTTGATTGAGCTCCCGCCAGGTTTCGACGCGCGACGACGCGGGCAGCGCGGCCGCGACCTCCGATTCGAGCTCGAGCGCCGAATCCAGGTCCCGCGTCGAGACGAACAGCCGTCTCGGCCGGTCCTCCCCGAGCAGCAGCTCGGCCCGGTCGATCGGCAACGCGGCCCGTGCCAGCTGCTCCACCCGTCCGGCGCGGAAGAGGCCCGCCACCTCGAGCGACAAGGTGCGCGGCTGCGGTCCGAAGGGGGTCAGGGTCGGGCGCGGCGACACCAGGCTGGCGATGTCGCCGGGCTCGAGCCCGCAGCGCGCCGCCAGTTGGTCCGCCAGGTAGAGGCCCGGAGGGGCGCCCGCCGCGCCGGGAAACTGCGGCGGCACCGGCCCCTCGTAACCGGTGAGCTCGACCTCCACCGCGCGCCCGCCGGCGACCAGCCAACCTCGACCGGTGAGCGCCTCCTGAACCTGCACGACGCCATCGAGGCCCCGCAGCCTGGCCTCCGCGCCGGCGACGTCGGCGCCAGCGGGGAGCGTCACCGCCAGCGCCGGAGTCCGCGCCAGGATCTCGCCGCGCAGGATCTGTTGCATCCCGGTCAGGGCAGCCAGGGCGATGACCAGCGCCGCCACGCCGAGGCCGATTCCGGCCGCGGCGACGATCGACAGGAAGCTGACGAAGGCGTCCTTGCGCGTGCTGCGCAGGTAGCGCAGCGCGAGCGCCAGCGAGAAGTTCGGCTCGATCAGCCTCACGAAGCGCCGCTCGGCCCGGCCGGTTCGTCGCGCTCGGGCCGCAGGAGCGGGAAGAGGATGACGTCGCGAATCGACGTGCGATCGGTGAACAGCATGGCCAGGCGGTCGATCCCGAGCCCCTCTCCGCCGGCGGGCGGCATGCCGTGCTCGAGCGCCCGCACGTAGTCCTGATCGAAGCGGTGAGCCTCGGCGTCGCCGGCGGCGCGGGCCGCGAGCTGCTGCCGGAAGCGCTCCGCCTGGACCTCGGGGTCGTTGAGCTCGGAGAAGGCGTTGGCCACCTCCATGCCCCCGAGGTAGAGCTCGAACCGCTCGGTGAATCGCGGGTCAGAGGGCTTCTGCTTGGCGAGCGGCGAGACCTCCACCGGATGGTCCACGATGAACGCCGGTCCCAGCAGATGGTCCTCGCACAGCCGCTCGAAGAGCTCGGCGAGCAGCAGACCGTAGCTCGGCGCGCCGCCGGCGAAGGCCGCCTTGGGCGGCTCCTCGCCGCGCGCCGAGTACTCGGCCAGCAGCCCGTCGACGGTCGTCGTGCGCGCGGGCTCGACACCGGCCAGCTCGATCAGCGCCTCGCCCATCGACCAGCGCGGCCAGGGCCGGGCGAGATCGATCGTCCGGCCGCCGTAGGTCAGGGATTCGCCGCCCAGAACCGTTCTCGCGAGCTCGCAGATCAGCTCCTCGGTGACGTCCATCAGGTGCTCGTAGTTGCTGTAGGCCCAGTAGAACTCGAGCATGGTGAACTCGGGGTTGTGCTGGGTCGAGAGCCCTTCGTTGCGGAAGTTCCGGTTGATCTCGTAGACCCGGTGCAGGCCGCCGACCAGCAGCCGCTTGAGGTAGAGCTCCGGCGCGACCCGCAGGTAGAGCTCGAGGTCGAGCGCGTTGTGGTGGGTCACGAACGGTCGCGCCGCGGCGCCACCCGGGATCGGCTGCATCATCGGTGTCTCGACCTCGAGGAATCCCTGGCGGTCGAGAAAGGCGCGGATGCCGCGCACCAGGGCGGCACGGACCTCGAAGACCCGCCGCGATTCCGGATTGGCCACCAGGTCGAGGTAGCGCTGGCGATAGCGCGTCTCGGTGTCGGCCAGCCCGTGCCACTTCTCGGGCAAGGGGCGCATCGCCTTGGCGAGCAGGGAGATGCGCCGGGGAGCGATCGACAGCTCGCCGGTCCGGGTGCGCAGGAGCTCCCCTTCGGCGAGGACGTAGTCTCCCAGGTCGAGCGCCGGCAGCAGCGCGAGCGATGCGGCGTCGAGCAGGTTGCGCCGCACGAAGAGCTGCACCTTGGCCGCGCCGTCCGAGATGTCGAGGAAGGAGAGCTTCCCCTGCTCGCGGATGGCTCGGATCCTCCCCGGCACCCGCCACGACAGCCCCGCCGCGGCCAGCTCCTCCGCGCTCGCCTGGCCGTATCTCGCCTGCACCTCGGCCGGCTCGAGGTCGTACGCGGCGCGCGCCGGGAAGACCTCCACGCCGCGCTCGGCGAGCTCCTCGCGCTTCCGGCGCCGGTTGGCGATCTGTTCGTCGAGCTCGGACATCCCGGCGAAGAATAGCCCAGCGGACCTTCCCGTCTCCAGCGCTGACGCCTGTTAGGATGCCCTTCGATGCGTCACTACGCGGAGGAGATCGCTCGCGCCGCGGCCCGTTGGAGCGAGCTCGGCCGGCCCCGGCCCGACGTCGCGCTGGTCGCCGGCTCGGGTCTGGGCGTCGATCTCGGGCGCCCGGTCGCCGGACCGGAGAGTCTCTCCGAGTGGCTGCCTTTCCCGGTCCGCGCGGTCCCCGGCCACGGCCACGCGCTCGAGTTGCTCGCCACCGCGACCGGTCGGAGCGTGCTCTACTTCCGCGGTCGCCTGCACGGCTACCAGGGCTACGAGCCGGGCGAGGTGGTCTTCCCGGTCCGCTGGGCAGCGGCGCTCGGCGCCCGGGTCCTGGTCATGACCAACTCCTCCGGGGCGGTGAACGCCGACTGGCCGGCCGGGACGCTCGCGGTGATCCAGGATCAGCTGAACCTGACGGCGCGCAACCCGCTCTGGGGCGAGCCGCCCGCCAACTGGGGACCGCGCTTTCCCGACATGAGCGTCGCCTACGATCCGGAGCTCCGCCGGCTGGCCCACGAGCACGCCGCGCGCCTCGGATTCGAGCTGCGTGAGGGGGTCTATGCCGGGTTGCCGGGGCCGTGCTACGAGACCCCCGCCGAAGTCCGCATGCTCGGCCGGCTCGGCGCCGACCTGGTCGGGATGTCGACGGTCCTCGAGGTCATCGCGGCGCGCCAGCTCGGCATGCGCTGCCTGGTGCTCTCGCTGGCGGCGAATCCGGGCGCCGGGGTGAGCGCCGCGCCGCTGTCGCACGACGAGGTCCTCGCCGCCGGGCGCGAGGCCGCCGGGCGCGTGCGCGCCCTCCTCGCGGCGCTGCTCGACGATCCGGCGCTCGACGCCGGTCCGGCTAGGTCGCCGGGCGGTTGACCAACAGCCAGAGACCGGAGTAGTCGCGAATCAGCCGCATGCGCAGCAGCTGGAGCTGCTGCGCTTCGCCGAAGGCGCTCTCCTGCACGGTGACGTCGATGAAGTGCACGAAGCGCTGCACGAGCGCGTCGGCGAGGCGCGTCGTCTGGCGGGCGCGTTCGAAGACCGGCGCGTCCTTGGTCACCGCCGTCTCGTCGAGCAACTCGGTGATCTCCGCCGCCTCCTGGTTGATCCGCAGGCGCACCGCGGCGGCGTCGAGCAGGAACTGCTCGAGCTCGGGGTCGCCTTCGGGATGAACGTGCAGACGCCGGTAGGCGAGGACCTCGCGGGGCTCGAGCCGCAAGTGGTAGATCTCGCGGGACAGGGCGACCGATTTCGGAGCCGCCTGGTTGTCGGTCGCCTCGAGCGCGTCCAGGATCTCCTTCAGGTGCGAGCTCTCGCTGTCGAGAGCGGCGGCGGAACGGGTCGGCGAGGCGGGCCGAACGCCGTGGTCGGTGCCGCCGGGGGCGGCGGGCGGCACGCCGGGACGCTCGCGAACGGCGCGTTGCTCCAATCTCGGTTTGAGCTCCGCGACCTGCCGGCGGAGCAGCGCGAGGTCGTCGAGCTTCACGTTGTCGCGCCGCTGCTTCTTCTCGAAATCCTCCATCGAGCGCCGGAGCTCGAGCAGCTCGAGCTCGAGCGGCGAGTCGGCGCCGACCTTTCCCTCCAGCTCCAGCATGCGGTGCGATTCATCCAGGATTCGCCGCTCTTCGAGGTGGTAGTACTGGCGCACCTTGTTCTTGAGCGCCAGGTTGGTCTCCACCACCACCATCAGGAGATCCGGGTGGAAGAGGTAGCGGCCGAGCTGGTGCTTGACCTCGCGGAAGCGGGCCACGAATCCGCTGCCGGTGAGCGCCTCGAAACCGGCGAGCGCCGCGAGCTCGCGGCGCAGCTCGTCGAGCCGCGCCTTGCGCGCGCCGAGCGTCGCCTCGTCGGCCGCGAGCTCTCCCGCCGCGGTCCAGAACCCCTGGTAGAGCTCGCGCAGTCGCGTGGGGTCGCGCAGCACGTAGGTCGCGCTCACCCGGTCGAGCTCCTCGGAGAGCTTGGTGATCAGGAAATCGACCTTGTCGTGACGATCCCCGCTCAGACCGTCGTCTCCCGAGGTGAGCAGGTAGAAGCGCACCATCTGGGCTAGGATCTGATCGTCGAAGTTCTTGACCCGGTCGAAGAACTGCCGCAGGAGCGACGGCGAGACGCGCGCATCGGTGGCCGAGAGGATGCCCATCATCTGGGCGAGCTGGCGTTCGACCTGATCGAGTTGAGCCGAGAGGCGTCCGCTGTCCTGCTCGTTCAGGTTGTCCGCCACGGACTTCAACGTGCCGTGGATGTCCTGGAAGTCGGAGGGGTAGCGGCCGATCTCGACTTCGGCGAAGAACTTCTGGATGCCTTGCAGGAACTGATGGAAGGTCCAGGCCGACTTGAAGCGGCTCGCCAGGTCGACGTAACGTCGATGCAGAACGGCGATGTCGGTCGTCGTCACGGGTGTCTTGTCTGTCGCGTCGCGGGGGATTCTAAGGCATGACCACACAAAAGGATAGCTTCGTCGTGAGGCCCCTGATCGACGCCTCGGCGATCGCCCAGCGGGTCGACGAGCTGGCGCGCGCCATCGACCGGGACTACGCGGCGACGGCGGGTCTGGTCATGATCGGCGTGCTCAAGGGCTCGGTCTTCTTCGTGACCGACCTCGCTCGCCGGCTGACCGTTCCGGTCGAGATCGACTTCTTCCAGACCTCGAGCTACGGGAGCGGGACCAAGGCCGGCGAGATCCGCATCAAGCGCGACATCGATCTCTCGATCCGCGACAAGGACGTCCTGCTGGTCGAGGACATCGTCGACACCGGTTGGACGCTGCGCACCATCCTCGACCTGCTGCGTTTCAGAGGCGCACGTAGCGTCAAGCTCTGCGCGCTGCTCGACAAGCACGAGGCGCGCGAGGTCGAGGTCCCGATCGACTACTGCGGTTTCCGCATCGGTCGCCGTTTCGTGGTCGGTTACGGCCTCGATTTCGGCGAGCGCTTCCGCAACCTGCCCTACGTCGGCGTCGTCGAGGGCGTCGAAGGAGAAGGAGAATGAACTCTACGAGCCAGACTCGACGGCCGATTCGCAGCCACCACACCGACGCCGCACCGCAGGCGATCGGCCCCTACTCCCAGGCGGTCTCCTGCGACGGGATCCTCTACACCTCCGGGCAGATCGGGCTCGACCCGGCGCTGGGCGAGATGGTGCCGGGGGGCTTCGAGCCACAGGCCCGCCGCGTCTTCGAGAACCTCCGTCAGGTGCTCGCGTCGGCCGGCTGCGGCTTCGGCGACGTCCTCAAGGCCACCGTCTACCTGCAGTCGATGGACGACTTTCCGGTCCTCAACGGCATCTACGCCGAGGCCTTCGGGAGCCACAAGCCGGCGCGTTCGACCACCCAGGCGGCCTTCCTCCCCAGGGGCGCGCTGGTCGAGATCGATCTCGTCGCCCGGATTCCGTAGCCGCTTCTTCCTACCCCAGCCGGCGCAGGATCTCGATGGCGCGGTCGATCGCCGGGCGGTCGAGGTCGCGGTGAGTGACCAGGCGGACCTGCCGGGAGTCCATGGCGCTGGCGAGCAGCCCCTCTCGCCGGGCCTCGGCGACCCAGCGCTCGGCCGGAGAGGGCTCGCCCGCCGACCGGGGCCGGACGGTGAAGATCAGGATGTTGGTCTCCACCGCCGCGAGATCGATCGCGAGCCCCTTCGTCTCCGCGATCGCCTCTGCCAGGAGCCGGGCGTGCGCGTGGTCGTCGGCGAGGCGCGCTGGGCCGTCCCGCAGGGCGACCAGGCCGGCCGCGGCGAGGACGCCGACCTGGCGCATCGCGCCGCCGAGCAACCGCCGCCGCTCGTGCGCCTCGGCGACGAACTCCCGGCTGCCGCAGAGCACCGAACCCACCGGCGCACCCAGTCCTTTCGAGAAGCAGAACATCACCGAATCGAAGCCCTCGGTGAGCGTGGTCGCCGGGACACCCAGGAACTCGGCCGCATTGAAGAGACGCGCGCCGTCGAGGTGGGCCGGCAGGCCGCACTCGCGCGCGAAGGCGAGGATGGGCTCGAGCCGCGGCCGCGCGAAGACCCGGCCGCCGGCGACGTTGTGGGTGTTCTCCACCTCCACCACCCCGCTCGGCACCCGATGGCCACCGCGCGCCACGAACGCTTCGCGGAACGTCTCGACGTCCGGCAGTCCGTCACGGGAAGGCAACGGGTGCGGCTGCAGGCCCGCGATCGCCGACATCGCCCCGACCTCGTAGAGCAGGATGTGGGCCCGCTGGTCGCAGAGCACTTCGGAGCCGCGCGGCGCGTGCAGGGCCAGGGCGATCTGGTTGCCCATGATGCCCGAGGGCACGAAGAGCGCGGCCTCCCTCCCGACCGCCGCCGCCGATTCCTCCTCGAGCCGGCGGACGGTCGGATCCTCGCCGTAGACGTCGTCGCCCACGATCGCCTCCGCCATGGCCCGTCGCATCGCCGCGTCGGGTTGCGTCACCGTGTCGGACCGCAGGTCGATCAGCTTCATCGTCGCCTCCTAGGGCAAGAGCTCCGCGAGCACCGGGTTGGAGACCAGCAGGCCGTCCGTCGTGAGCCGGAGCCGCCCCGCCTGCCGCTCCACGAAGGGAGCGAGACGCGCCAGGCGCCGTTCGATCTCCGGACGCGCCAGCCCGGTCGCGAGCAGCGCGCTCTCGTCGATCCCTTCGGCGAGGCGCAGGCCGAGATAGACCCGCTCTGCGGCGGGATCGCAGGGCAGCAGCTCGATCGCCAGCGGGTCGGCGAGCCAGGCGCGGAGGTCGGCCGGGTGCCGAAAGCGGCGACCGTCCACCAGCGAGTGGGCTGCGGGGCCGAGCCCCAGCCAGTCCTCGCCCCGCCAGTAACGCAGATTGTGGCGGCAGGCGAAACCGGGGCGCGCGAAGTTGGAGATCTCGTAGTGCTCGAAGCCCGCGGCGACCAGCCGCGCGCGCGTCGCGAGGTAGCGCCGTCGCTGCGCCTCCTCGCCGGGGAAGAGGCGCGGACGCTCGCGGCGCAGACCATCGATCTCCGACCCGGCGTGCACTTCGAGCAGGTAGAGGCTGAGATGGTCGGGCGCGAGCTCGACCGCCCGGGCGAGCGAGCGACGGAAGCTCGCCTCGGTCTGGCCCGGAATGGCGAGCATCAGGTCGAGCGAGAGATTGGTGAAGCCGGACGCTCGCGCTTCTCCGACCACTCGCACCGCGCGCGCCGCGTCGTGGCGCCGCCCGAGCAGCGCGAGCTCGCGATCCGAGAACGACTGCACGCCCACCGACAGCCGGTTGACCCCGCCGGCACGCAACGCCTCGAGGCGCGCGCGATCGAGATCCGAGGGGTTGGCCTCGACCGTGATCTCCGCGTCGCCGGCGAGCGCGAACCGCCCGGCGAGCTGCGCGAGGACGCGCTCGATCTCTTCCGGCGCCAGCAGCGAGGGCGTTCCGCCACCGAAGAAGATCGTCTCGACCGGCCGTCCGTGCAGCTCCGCCCAACCGTCGATCTCGCGCCGGAGCGCGGCGAGAAAGAGATCCATCCGACCGCGGTTCTCGCCGACGCGATAGAAGTCGCAGTACCGGCAGCGCGTCCGACAGAACGGCACGTGGAGGTAGATGCCGAGGCTGGCGCTCACTCCCCCGGCTCCCCGGCGAGAAACTCGGCCCGCAGCTCGGCGAGCAGCGACGAACGCCCATTCCTCACGAGTTGATCGACGACCTGGCGGGCGAGCGGCGAGAGGATCGCCAGCAGGGCGAGCTGTCCTTCGCGCGCCAGCGCGCCGAGATCGAGCGAGCTGCCGTCGACGTGGCGAGCCGCGGCGAGCAGCGCCTCGCCCTCCCCTTCGCTGCGACCGAGCGCCAACCAGAGCTCGCCAGCCGTCGCGAGCGCCGCCGCGAGCTCGCGATTGCGCGCCGCGCGCGGCGGCACGGGGAGCGTCGGGCGCTCCCAGAAGGGGCTGAGACCCGCCGCCGCCACGCTGCAGGCGAAGGCGCGCGCGAGGCGCGCCGCCGGCGGCGCGCCATGGTGGACCGCTTCGAAGCTCGCTTCGCCCAGCCGCTCCACCAAGCGCCTCCGGTCCAGCGGCGCGAGCTCCGGCGTGACCCCCAGGACAGCGGACGGACCGCGTGGCGCGAGACGCGCGAGCAGGTTGCTCCAGCTCGCCGGGTCGTCGCTCAGCCCGGGCAGCAGCGGCATCAGGACCAAGGAGCCGGGAGCGATGGCGTCGAAAGCCGCGAGGTCCTTCTCCAGCAAGGGAACAAGCAAGTCAGCCACGGCCAGCGCGGGAGCGACCGGCGACGAGGCGGCCCCAGCCCTGTGCTGATCCAGGACGACGCTGCCAGACCGCGCCAGCGCCGCCACCAGGCTGGCCTTTTCCCCTGACCGCTCTTCTCCGACCGGCGGCAGCCAGCAGACTTCGCCCGGCGGCGCGAGCGCTGGCAACGCAGGAGCCGAGCTCCCGCCTCCCGGCCAGACGATCCGCCGCCCCACCGGGTCGAGGTACGGCCGATCGCAGGCCGGCCAGTGGCGCGGCAGGTGACGAACCCAGAGCCGGGAAGGGCGCGGTTCGACCTCGCGCCAGCTCACGAAACCTCGTCCGCCGGGCGGAACGCGGCCGCCCCGCCGCGCACCACGAGAATCCGTTCGACGTACTTCGCCAGGGCATCGGCTTCGAAGTGGAAACGCGTCCCAGGACGGGCGGCGCCGAGGGTGGTCACCGTGAGGGTGTGCGGGATGAGCGCGATCTGGAAGCTCTCCGCGCCGAGCGCGGAGACGGTCAGGCTGACGCCATCGAGCGCGACCGAGCCCTTCTCCACCACGTAGGGCGCCATACCGGGAGGGATCGCCACCGTGAAGTCGCTGTGTCCTTCCCGGTCGTCGCGCCGGACCAGCTCGGCCAGGCCGTCGACGTGCCCCTGGACCCAGTGGCCGCCCAGCGCGTCGCCGACCCGTAGCGCCGGCTCGAGGTTCACCTCCTCGTCGCGCCGCAGACGGCCGAGCCGGGTTCTCGCCAGCGTCTCGCGCGACAGTTCCACCTGACACTCGGTCGGCCGGCTCTCGATCAGGGTGAGGCAGACTCCCGCGACCGCCAGGCTCGCCCCGACTCCGAGCCGCTCGCCAAGCCCGGCCGAGTGACCGATCGTCAAGCGCACTCCGCCCTCCGGGGAGGGGGACGGGTCGGCGATCAGCCGGCCACGCTCGAGGACAATTCCCGTAAACATCGTTCGTTCCATCCCGTGAGAATCAGGTCGGCGCCACGCCGCCGTGCCGAAAGAGCGCCGAGGCGAGGCGCCTCGGCCAGCGACCGGGCTCCCTGCCCGCCGAGCGGGGAGAGGGCCGCTTCGCCTCCGATCAGCAGCGGCGCGCAGACCGCTTCCAGCCGGTCGAAGTGTCCTCCCTCGACGAAGGCGGCGGCGATCTCGGGTCCCCCTTCCACAAGGAGACTCTGGATCCCGCCGGCCGCGAGGTCGTCGAGCACCGCCGCGGGGGTGACCCGCTCGAGGCGACACACCTCCGCGCCACGCGCGCGCAGCCGGTCAGCGGCCGCGGCATCGCCCGATTCGGTGTAGATCCTGAGCGGTCCGGGGGCCGCGAAGAGCGTGGCGTCCGGCGGCGTGCGCAGGCGGCGATCCATCACCAGCCGGAGGTTCTCGCCGCTCGCGCGCCCCGATCGCCGGTCGAGCCGCGGATCGTCGGTCAGCACCGTGCCGACGCCCACCAGGATCGCGTCGTGCTCGTCGCGCAGGCCGAGCGCCCAGCGGCGTGCCGCGGGGCCGGAGATCCAGCGGCTCTCCCGCGACGCCGTGGCGACTTTGCCGTCGAGGCTCATCGCCCACTTGATCGTCACCTCGGTCCGACCGAGCGCGCGCTGCACCAGGTAGCGCAGATTGAGGCGGATCGCGTCGTCGACGGGCCCGCCCACCTCCACCGCGATCCCCGCCGCGCGGAGGCGGGCGAATCCCTCCCCGGCCACTCGCGGATCGGGATCGCGGTGACAGGCGACGACCCGCGCCACCCCGGCCGCGATCAGGGCGTCGGTGCAGGGCGGCGTGCGCCCCCAGTGGCAGCAAGGTTCGAGATTGAGGTAGAGCGTCGCCCCGCGGGCACGCTCCCCGGCCGCGGCGAGCGCCAGGACCTCGGCGTGCGGCTCGCCGGCGCGGCGGTGGAACCCCTCGCCCACCACTCCGCCGTCGCGCACCAGCACGGCGCCGACCAGCGGGTTCGGCGCCGAGGTCGCCCGGCCACGCTCGGCGAGCCGCAGAGCGCGACGCAGCGCATCAGGCGACGAGCGCAGCGGCGAACTCCCGAGGGTCGAAATCGACCAGATCGTCGGCGCTCTCGCCGACGCCCAGATAGAGCACCGGCAGCTTGAGCTCGCGGACCACCGCGACGACCATGCCCCCCTTGGCGGTGCCGTCGAGCTTGGAGAGCAGCAGGCCATCCACCGTCGCGACGCGCAGGAACTCGCGCGCCTGGGCGAGCGCGTTCTGTCCGGTGGTCGCGTCCAGCACCAGCAGCGTGTTCTGTGTCCAGCCGGCCGCCTCCCGCTCCACCACCCGCCGGATCTTGGCGAGCTCCGCCATGAGATGCGCCTTGTTGTGCAGCCGGCCGGCCGTGTCCACGATCAGGTGATCGACCCGGCGCGCGCGCGCGGCCTGCAGGGCGTCGAACACCACCGCGGCGGGATCGGCGCCCGCTCCCTGGCGCACCACGTCGAGCTTCAGCCGCTCGCCCCAGACCACCAACTGCTCGATCGCCGCGGCGCGAAACGTGTCGGCGGCGGCGAGCAGCACCCGCTCGCCCCGGATCTGACCGCGCCGGGCGAGCTTGGCGATCGAGGTCGTCTTGCCCGCCCCGTTGACGCCCACGACGAGGGTCACCCGCGGCGTCGCGATCGGCTCCGCGGCAGGCGCCCCCTCGGCGAGGAGCGCGGCGATCTCCTCGGCGAGCAGCCGCCGGAGCCTCCCGGGCTCGGCCAGATCCGCGCGGCGCAGCCGCTCGGCGAGACGGGACAACAGCAGCGACGTCGTCGCCACGCCGAGATCGGCGCCGATCAGCGCCTCCTCGAGCTCCAGCCGCGTATCCTCGTCGAGGCTGGCGTGCAGGTCGAGAGCGTCACCGAGCCGCTCCGAGATGCGATCGTGCGTCCGCGCGAGCCCGGCGCGCAGCTTGCTCCACAGCCCCTGGCGCTCTGGCGCGGGCGGAGTTTCCGGCACGGTCCCCTCGCTCTCAGTGACGGGCGAAGAGCTCGCGATGCAACAGGTCGCAAGCCTCTTCCATCGTCCGCTTGGTCCAACCGCTGAGCGCCGGCCGGCGCTGCACCAGCACGACGTAGTAGCCGTCCGGCAGCGGCATCGCGAACAGGTGAAGGTTGTCCTTCTCGATGTGCAACCAGCGCGGCTTGCCGAGCGCCGAGGACTCGAGGAAGCGTTCGGTCTGGCGCAGGTAGATACCGACGTAGGCGCCGACGACCCGCATCTGATAGGGACTGAACTCCGAACAGGCGAGATCGACCGTCTCCCCGCTCTCGTCGAGGAAGAGCACGCCCACCGCGCCCTCGTTCTTCGCCAGCAGGTTGGCCAGGATGTACTGGAAAGGCACCCGATCTCTCCTCTCGCCTCAGATATTGGCCGCGATCGGCAGCTCGACGTCGAAGCCCGGCCGCGTCCGGTCGTTGACGTCGAGCACCAGCCCACCGCCCTCGAAGGCTCGCAGGAAGGCGGTCACCACCTTGGCGTCGAAGCGCGAGCCGGCGAGCTGGGTGATCAGCTCGGCAGCGTAGCGCGGTTCGTAGGCCGCCTGATAGGGCCGGTTGGTGGTGATCGCGTCGTAGCAGTCGGCGACCGCGACGATGCGCGCCATCAGCGGAATCTCCTCGCCGCGCAGCCCCTCGGGGTAGCCGCGGCCGTTCCAGTTCTCGTGATGCCAGCGCACCGCCGGGAGCATCTCGCGCAGCGGCTCGATGGGTTGCAGGATCTCGGCGCCGATCGCCGGGTGCGCCTTCATCTGCTCGAACTCCTCGGGAGTGAGCACGCCGCTCTTCTTGAGGATGCGGTCCTCGATGCCGATCTTCCCGACGTCGTGCAGCAGGGCGCCGATCCACAGCTTGTGCAGCAGGTCCTCGTTGAGGCCCATCGTGCGCGCGATCTGACGCGACAGCTCGGCCACCCGTTCGGAGTGGCCGCGGGTGTAGGGATCCTTGGCGTCGATCGTCGCCGCGAAGGCGCGGATCGAGCCGATGAACAGCTCGCGGTTCTGGCGCGCGGCCTCGCGCAGCTTCTCGACGTGCTCCTGAACGTGACCGCTCATGCGGTTGAAGTCGGTCGCCAGATCGGCGAGCTCGGCGACGACGCGGCGCTCCTCGAGCCGCTTGCCGAAGTTGCCGGCCGCGATCTCGTGCGTGGTCTCGGAGAAGCGGCGGATCGGCTGCCCGATCCAGCGCGAAGCGACGAAGGCGAAGACCACGGCGAGCAGCAACAGGAGAACGGTCGCGAGCACCGCGCTGATCACCATCTTGCGGGCCGCTTCGAACGAAGCCGCCACCGGTTTGTGCACCACGACGCCCCAGCCGCTCTCGACCACCGGGCTCACCTGACCGAGCAGCTCGATCGGACCACGCTCGCCGCGCAGCGTGTACTGCGAGGTGAGACTGAGCGGTTTCTTCGCGAAGTCGCGCACCAGGTTCGAGTCGGCGAGCGCACGCTCGATCGGTTCGCTCGCGCCGCGCGACCAGAGCATGCGGCCGTCGCGGTCCACCAGGAAGACCTGCACGTCGCCGCGCGCTTCGCGCTCGAAGATGGCCTCCATCAGCCGGAGCCGGAGCAGCGACTCGACGACCATCGCCACGTCCCCGGGAGCGCGCAAGACCGGCACGGCGAGGGCCGCCACCGGATCGTCTCCCGGCTCGAGGACCGCGAAACGGTAGCTCACCTGGCCGCTGCGCGCCGCCAGCGCGAAGGCCTCGTCGAGCGCGGACTCCGGCGCCTCGCCGAGGTCCGGCGGCGAGAATCGCCAGCCGGTGCCCCCTGGCTCGAGCACGCGCAGCGAGAGCGGCTGGAAGGAACCGCTCGCGAAGCGCTGCAGGTACTCGCTCACCCAGGGCTCGCGGAGGCGAGCCTCGATGGCGTCCGGGCCGGGCGGCGCGAGCAGGGCGGAACCCAGCTGAGCGAGCTCGCCCCGCGCCCTGGCCAGATAATCGTCGAGCTCCCGGGAGAGCGACTGCGCCGAGGCGGTGAGCGAGCTGCGCTCTTCGGTCTCCAGCAGCTCCCGGTTCTGCGAGATCAGCAGCCAGTTCGTGACCGTCAGGGGAATGGCGCCCGAGAGCAGCAGGAGCAGGAAGGCGACGTGGCGCAGCTTGAATCGCCGGGCGAGGCGGTGGGTTCTATCCATGGTCTCGGGAGCCCCTCCGGCGGCCTGCATCCGGACGGGCCCGGGAGGCATTATACGGGCGCCCGCCGCCGCGTGAGGTCGGCCAGGAAGCGCGTGAGCTCCCGAGCGACCTCCTGCGGCGAGACGTCGTCGCGCCGCTCTCCCCGGCCGAGCGCCATCGGCAACACCCAGGTCAGCCCCTCGGCGCGCACCTTCTTGTCGCGCGCCATGCGCGCCATCAGGTCGTCGTGGGGCAGAGCCGGCGGCGCGGGACAGTCGAGGCGGTCCAGCAGCCGCTCGATCCGATCGAGCCAGGCCGGGTCGGCGCCCCGGGACCGCGCGAGCTGGCCGGCAAAGCGCATTCCCCAGGCGACGGCGTCGCCGTGCAGCATGCGGCCATAGCCCGCCGCGGATTCCAGCGCGTGGCCCAGGGTGTGGCCGTAGTTGAGGAGCTGCCGCTCGCCGCCCTCCTCCGGATCGCGTTCGACCACCGCGACCTTGGCCGCGGCCGCCGCCCGCACGACCGGCGCGAGCGCCGCCGGGTCGCCGGAGAGGAGAACTTCCAGTTCGCCCTCGAGGCGGACCAGGAGGTCGGGGTCGAGCAGCGCCGCCATCTTCACGGCCTCGACCAGGCCGGCCCGCAGTTCGGCGGGCGGCAGAGTGGAGAGCAGCCGCGTGTCGGAGATCACCATCGCCGGGTGATGGAACGCGCCGACCGAGTTCTTCGCCGCCGGCAGATCCACCGCGGTCTTCCCGCCGATCGCGGCATCGACCTGGGCGAGCAGCGTCGTCGGTATCTGGACGAAGCGGACACCGCGCAGGAAGCAGGCGGCCACGAAACCGGCGAGGTCGCCGACGCTCCCGCCGCCGAACGCCACCACCAGGCTGTCCCGCCGCCCGCCGGCCGCGAGCATCGACTCCCAGAGCCGTCCCGCCTCGGCCAGGGACTTCGCAGCCTCGCCTTCCGGAACGCTGAAGAAGACTGCCGCTGGAACGAGATCACGCAGCGGCGCCAGACGTTCGCCGTGCAGGCGGAGGACCCGGTCGGTCGAGATCACGAAGAGCGAGCGACCCCGGAAGAGCTCGGCGCGTCGCGGGATCGCCTCCGCCAGCGCGCCCTCGCCGCACAGGAGCTCGGTCACTCCACGCGGGTGGCGCAGCAGCAGCGGATCGAGCGCGTGGCCGCTCACCGCCGGCTCAGTCCCTGCCGGCGGGCGCGAGGGCGATGCCGAGCTCGCGCAACTGCCGGCCATCCACCGGCGACGGCGCCTCGGTCATCAGGTCGGTCGCCGAGGTGGTCTTCGGGAAGGCGATGACGTCGCGCAGCGAGGTCGCTCCGGCCATCAGCATGGCGAGCCGATCGAGGCCGAGGGCCAGCCCGCCGTGCGGCGGCGCACCGAGCTGCAGCGCGTCGAGAAGGAAGCCGAACCGGCTGCGCGCCTCGCTCTCGTCGATTCCGAGCCGGCGGAAGATGCGCTCCTGCACCTCCCGGTCGTGGATCCGGATCGAGCCACCTCCGAGCTCCGTGCCGTTCAGGACCACGTCGTAGGCGCGGGCGCGCACCGCGCCGGGGTCGCTCTCCAGCTTGTCCAGGTCGCGCGGATCGGGACTGGTGAAGGGGTGATGGGTCGAATACCACCGCCCATCCTCGGCGTGGAACTCGAGCAGCGGGAAGTCGGTGACCCAGAGGAACTCCCAGCGGTTCTCCGGGATCCAGGAGCGTTGACGGGCGAGCTCCAGACGCAGCGCGCCGAGCGCCGGCGAAACCACCCCTGGCGCGCCGGCGGCGAGCACGGCGAGGTCCCCTTCTCCCAGGGCGAGCGCCGCGGCGAGCCCCGCGAGCTCGGCGGGCGTCATACCCTGCTTGACCGAGAAGGTGATCTCGCCGGCGGAGCGGCGCAGCAGGAGCACGCCGGGCAGCCCCGACTTCTTCGCGAGCTCTCCCCAGAGGTCGGTCTGCGAGCGGCTGGTCGACGCGCCTCCCGGCACCACGATCGCCCGCACCACGCCCCCCTCCCCCGCCGCCTTCTGGAAGACCTTGAACGAGCTCGCGCCGGCGATCTCCGTCACGTCCTGGATCTCGACCCCGAAACGCAGGTCGGGACGGTCGATGCCGAAGCGCGCGATCGCCTCGGCGTAGGGCATGCGGCGGAAGGGAACGCTCGGCTCGACGCCGATCAGCGGGAAGATCCGGGCGAACAACCCCTCGATCAGCGCGTAGATGTCCTCTTCGCTGGGAAACGACATCTCGAGGTCGATCTGGGTGAACTCCGGCTGCCGGTCGGCGCGCAGGTCCTCGTCGCGGAAGCAGCGGGCGATCTGCATGTAGCGCTCGAAGCCCGAGATCATGAGCAGCTGCTTGAAGAGCTGGGGCGACTGCGGCAGGGCGTAGAACTCGCCGCGATGGACGCGCGACGGCACCAGGTAGTCGCGCGCCCCCTCGGGGGTCGACTTGGTGAGGATCGGGGTCTCGATGTCGAGGAAGCCCTGCTCGTGGAAGTAGCGCCGCACCTCCCAGGTGAGGCGATGGCGGAGCATCAGGTTGCGCTGCAGCTCCGGCCGCCGGAGATCCAGGTAGCGGTACCTGAGGCGGGTGTCCTCCAACGCGTCGGTGCGCGCATCCACCGGAAAGGGCAGCGGATCGCATTTCGACAGCACCTGCGCGCTCTCGGCCAGGACCTCGACCTCGCCGGTCGCCATCCTCGGGTTGACCGCCTCCGGCGCCCGCGGGACGACCGTTCCCACGACCTCGACCACCCACTCCGAGCGGACCGGGTCGAGCACCGCCAGCGCCTCGCGACACTCCTCGGGCTTCACCACCACCTGCCCCAGGCCGCTGCGATCGCGCAGGTCGAGGAACAACACGCCCCCGAGATCCCGCCGCCGTTGCACCCAGGCCTGCAGCTTCACCTTGTTGCCGATGTCCTCGCGCCTCAGCTCGCCCGCGCCCGTCCGCTTCATCGCTTCACCTCGAAACCTCGTGGCCTTGAGACCCCGAAGATAAGAAAAAGGCCCACCTAGGAGTAGAGCTGCCGGAGCTCGCGCGCCAACGCGGCCTCGTCGACCTGCCGGCGCTCGCCCGAAGCCATCAGCCGGAGCGAGTAGGTCCCGGAAGCAAGTTCTTCCTCTCCGAGGAACACCACCGCCGGCGAACCCGCCGCGTTCGCGCGCTCCAAGACCCGGTCCCGCTTGCCGGTCGCCTCGATCGCCGGCAGCCCTTCGCGGCGCAGCCGTTCGGCGACCAGGAAGAGCGGCGAGAGGCCGCTCTCGGCGGGGGGCAGCTTGCCCGCCGCAGCGACCAGCACCGGCCCTCGAGCGAAGCGGCGGGCCGCCAGCTCCCGCGCCGGCGAATCGGCGGGAAGCACCTCGAGCAGCCGGTCTTCGCCGATCGCGAAGCCGACGCCGTAGGTCGCCGGGCCCCCCAACTCCTCGACCAGGCCCTCGTAAGCGCCGCCGCCGCAGATCGCGTTCTGCGCGCCGAGGCCCTCCGAGACGATCTCGAAGACCGTGTTGGTGTAGTAGTCGAGCCCGCGCACCAGGCGCGGCGATACCTCGTAGGGCACCGCGAATTGCCCGAGCGCACGGCAGACGGTAGCGAAGTGCGCCCTCCCGCGTTCGCTCAGGCATTCGCCCAGCGTCGGCGCCTCCTCGAGCAGCTCCTGCTCCGCCGGGCTCTTGGAGTCGAGGATACGGAGCGGGTTGGTCGACAGCCTCTGTTGACTCTCCACTCCCAGCTGAGCCTTCCTCGGCTCGAGGAATGCCGTCAGCGCTTCTCGATAGGCGGCCCGCGACTCGGCGTCCCCCACCGTGTTGAGCAGCACTTTGAGGTCCCGGAAACCGAGCTCGCCGAGGAAGGCGACGAGCAGGAGGAGCGTCTCGACATCCGCCTCGGCGCCGCGCCCCCCCAAGAGCTCGGCTCCGATCTGGTGGAACTGGCGATAGCGCCCCTTCTGCGGGCGCTCGTAGCGGAACTGCGGGCCGATGTAGAAGAGCTTGACCGGCTGCGGGAGCTGCTGCATCCCGTGCTCCACGTAGGCGCGGCAGACCGAGGCGGTGTTCTCGGGGCGCAGGGTGACGTTGCGCCCCCCCTTGTCGACGAAGGAGTACATCTCCTTGCCGACGATGTCGGTCCCCTCTCCCACGCCGCGCGCGAACAGCTCGGTCTCCTCGAACAACGGCGTGCGGATCTCGCGAAAACCGTAGCGGTCGAAGATCTCGCGCGCGACCGCCTCCACCGCGGCCCAGAGCGCCGTCTCCGGCGGCAGCAGGTCGCGCGTCCCCTTGGGCGCCCGGAAGCGCGCAGCCATCAGTACCCCCTCCCGATCGCGGCGAGATAACGATCCTTCACTCCGACGTAGCGCCTGGCGATCTCGCGGATCCCGTCGCGTTCCGCGTCGGAGAGCGCACGCACGACGCGCGCCGGAACGCCGAGAGCGAGCTGGCCGGCGGGGACCCGCAGGCCGGGCGGAACCACCGCGCCGGCCCCGACCTGGGCTCCCGACTCGATGACCGCCCCGTCGAGAACCCGCGCCCCGATGCCCACCAGACAGGCGTCCTCGAGAGTGCAGCCATGGATCATGCAACTGTGGCCGATCACCACGTCGGCGCCGATCGAGAGCGGGAACCGCTCGTGGGTGACGTGCAGGATGGTGCCGTCCTGGACGCTGGTGCGCGCCCCGATGCGGATCCAGTGGACGTCGCCGCGGGCGGCGGTGTGGAACCAGAACGAGCAGTCGTCTCCCGCCTCCAGGTCGCCCGCCAGCTCGGCCGAAGGCGCGAGGAAGACGCGCTCGCCCAGCTTCGGCCAGCGATCGAGGTAGGGATAGAGGGGCATGGTCGGTCCCCGGCGACGACAGCCGCCGCCGGGGACCTCGAACGATATCGCAGGCGCCCGGGCTACTTGGCGGCGGGAGCCAGGTAGCTCAGCTCAGGACGGTAGGCCATCACCTCGGTGTACAGGCTCTTGGTCGCGCCCCGAACCGTGTCGAGCAGCTCGGTCGCGCGACGCGCGCCCACGGCCTCGGTCAGCCCCTCGAGCAGCGACTTCTCGGTCGGAGCGAAGTCCGCCCAGCTCGCGCGCGCCGTCGACAGCACGTAATGCGGGCCCTCGCCACCGCTCACCAGGCGGTACCAGGTGGAATAGACCGGCCACTCGATCTTGGTGAGCGCCGCGGAGATCTCCTTGACCGCGTCCTCGAAGTCCGGCACCTCGGCGAGCTTCACCTGGTAGTGGGTCAGTTGAGAGAATTTCGGCGGACCGGTCGTGTCCGGACGCGTGCGACTCATCTCGGGGACCATCGCCCAGGTCCCCGTGGTCACCATGGTGGCGTGCGGTCCGAAGGTCTTGGCGACATCGACGCTGTCGAGCGCGTCGAAGGCCTCACGGCCGTCGAAGTCCTTCCAGTAGTGTCCGAACGAGCCGGTGATGAACTGGCCGGCCCGGTCGCCATTGACGATCTCCCACGTGTACCAGGTCCAGGTGTCCTTCTGCTGGCGGTGGAAGTCCATGTGCTTCTTGCGTCCCTCGGCGAAGGCCGCGGCGGCACCATCCTTCACCTTCCAGACCGTCACCTCTCCGAGGTCCGGACTCTTCTGCGCCACCAGCGGCGCTCCCGCGAACAGCAATCCAGCCACGACGATCCCGATCGTCCATCGCTTCATACGTCCCCCTTTCGAAGACTGCGGCGGACACTATTCCGATCGGAGGCGCAAGGCGAGTCCCGTTTTCCGATAGGCTGAAACAGCATGCGACGCGAACCGCCCCGCCACGCCGACGTCGAAGTCGAGGTGCGCTATGCCGAGACGGATCAGATGGGCGTCGTGCACCACGCCAACTACATCGTCTGGTTCGAGCTGGCGCGCACCCGCCTCTGCCTGGAGGCCGGCTTCCACTACGCCGAGATCGAGAAGCGGGGTCTCCTGCTGCTGGTCACCGGGGTCCAGGTCGCCTACCGCGCTCCGGCGCGCTACGGCGAGACGGTGCGCGTCTCGTGCTGGGTGGAGCGGGTGGGCAGCCGGGCGGTCGTCTTCGCCTACCAGATCCACCGCGGCGCCGAGCTGCTCGCCACCGGGACGACCGAGCACATCTGGGTCGACGCGGTGACGCGCCGTCCGGTGCGCTTCCCCGCGGAGCTCAAGGCACCGTTCGAGGCCTACCTGCCCGCGACGCCGCCGCTCCGGCCACCGGGCGAAGGCGCGCTGCTAGACTGAATCCACCTTGCTGCGCCGTCTCGCGCTCACCACCGCCGGCGAAAGCCACGGACCCGGCCTCTCGGCCACGCTCTCGGGGCTCCCGGCGGGACTGCGCATCGACTTCGAACGGCTCGAACGGGACCTCGTGCGCCGCCAGCACGGTTACGGGCGAGGTCGTCGAATGCAGATCGAGCGCGACCAGGTCGAGATCACCGGCGGCGTGCGCGACGGCGAGACGTTGGGCTCTCCCGTCGCGCTCTGGATCGTCAACCGCGATTGGCCCAACTGGCAGCGGGCGATGGATCCGCGTGCGGTCGATCCGGAGTTCGCCGAGCTGCGGCGCCTGAAGTCGCCTCGCCCGGGTCACGCCGATCTCGCCGGCGGCATGAAGTTCCTGCGCCGCGACCTGCGTGACGTCCTGGAGCGCGCTTCGGCCCGCGAGAGCGCGGCCCGGGTCGCGGCCGGGGCGTTGGCCAAGATGCTGCTCAGCGAGCTCGGCATCGAGCTGCGCAGCGGCGTCCGCGCGCTCGGACCGCTGGGCGCCGATCGCCCGACACCCACCTGGGAGGAGCTCCAGCAAGTCGACGAGACGTCCCCGCTGCGCGCCATCGATCGCGACCTCGAGAGGCAGATGGTCACCCTGGTGGACGAAGCGAAGCGACGCGGCGACACGCTCGGTGGCGCGGTGACCGTGATCGCCCACGGAGTGCCGGTGGGGCTCGGGTCCCACGTCAGCTGGGACACCAAGCTCGACGGTCGGATCGCCCAGGCGATGATGTCGGTGCCCGCGGTCAAGGCGGTCGAGCTCGGGGCGGCGCTCGCCGCCAGTCGCGATTTCGGCAGCCTCGCCCACGACGCCATCGAGCACGACTCCGGGCGGGGGTTCCATCGACCCACCAACCGGGCGGGTGGCCTCGAGGCGGGGATCACCAACGGCGAAGACGTCGTGGTGACGCTGTACAAGAAACCCATCGCCACGCTGCGCGAGGGCCTGCCGTCGATCGACCTCGACACGCTGCAGCCGCACGCGGCGCAGTACGAGCGCAGCGACGTGACCGCGCTGCCCGCGGCCGGGGTGATCGGCGAGGCGATGCTCGCCCTGGTTCTCGCCGACGCCTGCCTGGAGAAGTACGGCGGCGACTCGGTGCGCGAGCTCCTCGCCCACGTCGCGGCGAGCCGTGACCTCCTCCGGCGATGGCCCCGGGGGGGGAAGCTAGACAACCCCTAGGACGCGATCGAGAGGTTGCCGCCGGCCCGCTTGGCGCGGTAGAGCGCCTCGTCGGCGCGCTGGAAGAGCTCGCCCGACTCCTGGTCGACCGCCGGGATCATGGCGGCGACGCCGCAGCTCACGGTGACCTGGCGCCGCGCGCCGCCGGCCTGCGGCAGCGTCTGCGCCTCCACGCGGCGGCGCAGCGTCTCGGCGACCTGGAGGGCGCCCACCGAATCGGTCGCCGGCAGGATCACGGCGAACTCCTCGCCGCCGTAGCGGGCAATGGCGTCGCCGCTGCGCGCCAGGCCGTCGGCCAGCACCGAAGCGACGAGTTTCAGGCATTCGTCGCCTTCGCGGTGGCCGAAATCGTCGTTGTAGGACTTGAAGGCGTCGATATCGATCAACACCAGGCCGAGCGGCGTCGCGCTGCGCACGGCGCGCTTCCACTCCTCGCCGAGCAGCTCGTCGAACCGGCGCCGGTTGGGCACCGCGGTGAGCGCGTCGACGTAGGACAGCTCGACGAGCAGCGAATTGGCGCGCTGCAGCCGCCGGGTCTTGGCCTCGACCATCTCGCGCAGCTCGCGCTCGCGGCGCTCGTGGGCCCGGGTGCGCAGGCGCACCAGCAGCGTGGCCAGCGCGAGGACCGCCGCGACGAGCAGCGCGCGCGCCCAGGTCGTCTGCCAGATCGCCGGCTGAATGACGAAGGCGAGCTCGCGGGGACCCGCGATGTTGCCTTCCGCGTCCCGACCCCAGACGCGAAACGTGTAGGTCCCGGGTCCGAGCGCCGTGACCTCGCGTTGCGGCACCGCGGTCCAGCCGCTGGGCTGCGGGTCGTACCCTTGCAGCTCGGTGCGATACCGGGTGAGGGGCTCGGCGAAGAAGCTGAGCAGGGCGTAACGGAAGACCAGGTGATTGCGGTGCGGCTCGAGCAGCTCGCGTGGGCGCAGCAGGCAGCTCTCGCAGTCGGCCGGAGAGCCTTCGAGGTGAAGTCGCTTGGGCGTCCGGTCGACGGGTTCGCGTTCGGGGTCGAAGGCGGCGGCGCCACCCACCGTTCCCACCCAGATCCGCCCCCCGGCGTCGATGTAGCCGCCTCCCCGGTTCCCCTGGTTGAGCGGCAGCCCCTGCTCGGTGCTGAACTCCTCGCTCCGCCAGGGCTCTCCCGGTCGCGGCGGCGTCAAGCGCGTCACGCCCTCGTTGGTCAGCAGATAGAGCCGCTGTTGGCGATCTCCGAGGATCGCGTAGACCGTGCCGTTCACGAGCTCGGGGCCGCCCAATTCGGCGAGCGGGCGCGGGCGCGCCGCCGGGTCGTCGAGGTCGAGGAGCGAGACCCCCCCGCCGTCGGTGCCGATCCAGAGAGTGCGCCTGCCCGCCGCGTCGGTCCGCGCGAAGAGCGCCTGCACGGCCGGGTTGAGCAGCCCATCGCCCGCCGCCCAGCTGCGGCAGCCGGTCGCGTCGCAGGCGAAGAGCCCGACGCTGGTCCCGATCCAGAGCCGACGCGGCGCAGGCTCCGCCGTGGCGAGCATGGCGAGCACCGAGCCGCGCGGGTATCCGAAGGCGGGATCCGGGCGCCGCCAGCTTCGGCCGTCGAAGCTCGCCAGGCCGTCCCGGGTCCCCACCCAGAGCACCATCGCACCCCGCTCGTCCGGAGCTTCGAGCAGCGTCTGCACCAGGTCGTTCGGCAGCGCGCCGCTCGCCTGGTCGAAGCGTTTCCAGGCCGTGCCGTCGAAGCTCGAGAGGCCGCCGTTGCGCGTTCCCACCCAGAGGCGTCGCGGTCCGGGGAGCTGGCGTGTCTCGGCGAGCGCGGTCACGCTGTCGTTGCCGATCGCGCCGGTCTGGACGTCGTACCGCCGCCAGGCACCGTCGCTCCAGGCGGCCAGGCCATAGCCGTCGGTGCCCAACCAGAGCGTCGATCCGCCCGCGGGTCCGGGGGTCTGCAGGATCGCCGCGACCGGGACGTCCGGCGTCTCCGGGTAGGGCTGGAAGCTGCGCCAGTAGCCGCGCGACATGCGGATCAGTCCGTTGTTGCGCGTCCCCAGCCAGACCGCCCGCGCCCCCTGGTCGGCGGTCGTCTCGAGGATCTTGTAGACCGCTCCCGAGGTGAGCTGCGACGCGAGATCGACCGGCTCCACCCGCCCCTCGCGGTGCAGCGCCAACCCCCCTCCATCGGTGCCGATCCAGAAGGCCTCGCCGCCATACGACGGGCTGGCGGCGAGATCGGTCACGAAGAGGCTCGGCAGCCCCGCCGACTCGTCGAGCCGCCGCCAAGCCCCCTCCGCGTAGGAGAGCAGACCGTTGCCGTAGGTGCCCATCCAGACCGTCCGCCGTCCCTCGGGACCGACGGTCTCGAGCAGACTGCTCACCGAGGAGACGGGCGCGCCGGGCGGCGTCTCGATCCGGCCGTCGGAGAGCCGCAAGCGGGCGGGACCGCTCCCGGTGGCGACCCAGAGGACCGGCTCGCCCCCTTCCTGGCTCGCGAGCAGCGACCAGACCTGCGGGCTCGGCAGCCCGGCGGCCGTGCCGAAGACGGTCCAGGCCTCGCCATCGAAGCGCACCAGGCCGCTCGAGAAGGTACCGATCCAGAGCACTCGCCCGCCGTCCGGGCCGGGCGTCTCGAGCAGGGCGTTGACCCGACCGCCCGGCAGACCGCTCGACCCGGGCTCGTAGCTCGTCCACTCCCCATCCCGCCAGCGCGCCAGTCCCCCCGCCTGGGTCCCGAACCAGAGGCTTCCGTCGGCCGTCTCCAGCATGGCGCGCACGAAGTTCGACCGTTCGCGATGGGGCAGGTCCTGGTGCGTCCAGCTCCGACCGTCGTAGCGCGCGGCCCCATCCTGGGTTCCTGCCCAAAGGAAGCCGCGCCGATCGACCAGCAGCGCGTGCACGGTGTTCTGAGGCAGGCCGTCGCGATCCCGGAACGGCCGGCAGAAGGGCTGGCCGAGATCGAACGGATCGCGCGGCACGGCCGCGGAGGCGCTCCCGCCGACCAACGCCAGGAGGGCAACGAGCGCGAGGAGAGGGCGCACGTCGCGGATTATAGGTAAGCGGGGCGCGGACCGCTGCACGCTCACAGCAGCAGGAGCGCCACGCCGAGAGTCATCAGCCCGACCGCGGCGATCTTCCTGGCGGCCAGCGGCTCGCCGTAGAGCCAGCGTCCGCAGGCCACCGCCGAGAGCCCGCCGACGCCCCGCTTGAGCGTCTCGATGATGCCCAGCGGCAGATCGCGCAGGGCGGCGAGCTGGACGGTGAGCGCGACCGCTCCGATGGCGATCGCGACCAGTACCAGGCGCGCGCTCCCTGCCGCGGCGCGCAGGTCGCCGAGCCGCCGGGACGCGGCCAGCGCCCCGAGACCCCCCAGGGCGACGCCGGCGTTCAAGGTGATGGCGTGGAGATGCGCGCTCGCGAAGGTGAGCGCCCGCTTGTCGAGCAACAGGGTCGCCGACCAGAGGAAGGCCACGACCAGCATCAGACCGCTCCCCGCCTCGAATCGCGAGCCGTCCGCGCGCAATCCCAACGCCAGGCCGCCGCAAACCACCAGCAGCGCGCCAGCAGCTCCTCGCGTCCCCAAGGTCTCGCCGAGCAGCGCCGCCCCGAGCAGCGAGGCGAACAGCGGGGTGAAGGCGAGCATCGGCAGCGTCACCGAGAGGGGCGCGAGCTGGAAGGACCTGAAGTAGCAGAAGTTCGCCGCGACGTTGAGCACTACCGAAGCGAGCGCGGGCGGCCAGTAGCCCGGCTCCAGCCGCCAGTCGCCCGCGATCACCGCCCAGACGACCAACAGAGGAACGGCTCCCGTGGTCGTCACGACCACCAGCGTCCAGGCCGTCAGCCGGCCGGCGAGCGCGCGCCGGGCGAGGTCGAAGAGCGCCCAGCCGAAGGCGGCCGCCAGAGCGAGAGTAAAGGAAGAGAGGGCGCCCATGCGCTGGCGCAATCTATCCCAGGGCCCCCCGGAGAGGACGAGATTCGCGGGCCCGAGTGGCTTCCGTTACACTCCTCGCGACGATGTCGCTCTCCCCCGCGTTCGTGGCCGATGTCCTGCATCGCCAGGGCCTGATCGACGAAGCCCAGGCCGAGGCGATCAAGAAGGAGGCCCGGCAGCTCCCCTCGCGCGTCAAGAACGCCGCGACCTACGAGCAGAAGGCGGTGGCCTACGACCTGGTGGCGAGCTTCCGGCTGCCCAACCGCAAGGAGGTCGGCTCGATCATCGGGGAGCACGAGATCGCGCGCGCCATCGCCGCCGACGCGAACCTCGAGCACGTGCGGATCGATACCCTCGCCCTGGACGCCGATCTGATCGAGTCGAAGATCTCGCGGCCGTTCGCCAAGCGTCACCGGATGATCCCGCTCGCCATGGCGAACGGCAGGTTGCGGGTCGCCTGCGCCAATCCCTCCGACATCGAGGGCGTCGACGCCTTCCGGCGCATCGCCGGGCGCGACCTGCAGCTCGTCGTCGCTTCCGAGCCCGACATCCTGCGCGCCATCACCGAGTTCTACGGGCTCCGTCAGTCGGTCAAGCGGGCCGAGCACGACCTGCAGGCCGGCATCGACCTCGGCAATCTCGAGCAGCTCGTGCGGATGAAGAGCGAGTCCGAGATCGAGTCGAGCGACCAGCACATCGTCAACGCGGTCGAGTTCATGCTGCAGCACGCCTTCGACACGCGGGCGAGCGACATCCACATCGAGCCGAAGCGCGACTTCTGTCTCATCCGGTTCCGCATCGACGGCGTCCTGCACGACATCCAGACGATCCCCAAGATCGTCCATGCGGCGATCGTCTCGCGCATCAAGACGATGTCGCGCCTGGACATCGCCGAGAAGCGGCGGGCCCAGGACGGCCGCGTGAAGACGATGCGCGCCGGCAAGGAGATCGAGCTCCGCGTCTCGACGCTGCCCGTGGCCTTCGGCGAGAAGGCCGTCCTGCGGATCTTCGATCCCGACGTCCTCATGCAGGACCTCTCGGGGCTCGGCTTCTACCCCGAGGAGCTGATCACCTTCAACGAGTTCATCAGCCGGCCGCACGGCATCATCCTGGTGACCGGACCGACCGGGTCGGGGAAGACGACCACGCTCTACTCGGCGCTCAAGTCGATCGCCAGCCGCGAGCTCAACATCACGACCATCGAGGACCCGATCGAGATGGTCATCGAGGAGTTCAACCAGACCGCGGTGCAGGCCAAGGTGGGGATCGACTTCGCGAACGCCCTGCGGCACATCCTGAGGCAGGACCCCGACGTCATCATGGTCGGCGAGATCCGTGACGGCGAGACCGCGCAGTACGCCATCCAGGCGGCGCTCACCGGACACCTCGTCTTCTCCACCCTGCACACCAACGACGCCGCGACCTCGATCAGCCGATTGGTCGACCTCGGGGTCGAGCGCTTCCTCATCAGCTCGACGCTGATCGGCGCCATGGCGCAACGTCTGGTGCGCAAGATCTGCCCGCACTGCCAGGGCGAGCGGTCGCTCTCGGCCGAGGAGGCTGCGACGCTGCGCCTCACCGTGCCGCCGGGCAAGAAGATCAAGGTCAAGGAGGGTCAGGGGTGCCACGAGTGCCGGGGCACCGGTTACCTCGGCCGCGGCGGGATCTTCGAAATCCTGCCCATCGACGAGGCCGTCAAGGCCCTGATCATCGAGGGCAAGGACGCCCCGGAGATCAAACGGGAGGCGGTGAAGAACGGCATGCGGACGCTCCGCCAGGCAGCGCTCCGCAAGCTCGCCGAAGGAGTCACGACCTTCGAGGAAGTCGTCCGGGTCACCGGGCTCTGAGCGGCGGACGGTCCGGTTCCCGGCTCGCACTCCCTTGTCGCGCGGCTGCCGAAGCGATAGGATCCGTCAACTTCAACGGGAGGCATCGAAAATGCGCCTGCGCTTCGCCTGGGGATTCGCCCTACTCGCCTTGCTGACCGCGCCCGCGTTCGCGGAACACTTCATCTACACCGGCTACATCGCCAGCGGTACGCAGTACGACCTCTACGTTCTCCCGCTGCTGCCGGGAGACCAGGTGCGCGCCACCCTGGTGTGCGACGAGGAATCACCCGGCAATCGGCCCCTCGACCCCGTGCTCTCGGCCTACGCACCGGGCGTCGACCCCAGCGACACAGTCAACGCCACGTACTACAACGACGACGGTTTCGGCACCGACGACTTCCCCAACGGCGTCGACTGCAACGCCTTCGACAGCTCGATTTTCTGGTTCACCGTCGACGTGGCCGGCGACTGGACCTTCCGCGCCGACGGCTTCGGCAGCGCGACCGGCCCATATACCTTGGACATCGAGGTGGGACCCTACGTCAACGCAGTGCCGACCCTCGACACCTTCGGCCTCGTGGCGCTGGCGATCGTCCTCGCCGGCCTCTCGCTGGTCTTCCTCAGGCGGCAGCGCGCCTGACGGCGCGCGGCGGACGCCGCAGCGCGCAGTACTCCCGCGAGGCCCCTGCTCCGGCAGGGGCCTTCGCTTTTCCGGGCAGGTGCTCGGCCGCGCCGCTCCTCCCCCGAGTCGCCTGGCAGACGACCGAGCGGACGCGTCGTGCCGAACGACTAGAATCGGCCGCGTGACCGGGCGCGCGCAGATCCTCGTCCCCTGGCTCGCTAGCCTCTACCTGCTCGGCGCCGTCGCCGCGTGCGGGGGATCGCCGGACTCCCCTCGTCCGGACGCGGCTGCCGCTCCCGGTGGGGGGGCGACCGCCGCCCGCTCGCTCGGCGACTTCCTGGTGGTCTGGGAGTCCAACTCGCTCGGCGCGGCCGGCGGCCCGTTCCGCATCTACCGTGCGGGGACCGCGCCGGACGGGCGGGCGGCGGGCGGGGTTCCCGTCCAGCTCTCCCCCGACGACCCGGGCCGCGATCACTGTTGCGCGGCGATCTCGCCCTCGGGGCGGTGGGTGGTCTACCTCAGCTTGCCGGCGGGACGCGATCGCTACTCCCGGGACGTCGGCGCGCTGCATCTCGTCGCGCTCGATGGCACCGGTGACCGGGTGATCGCCGAGCGCGCGCGCCACTACGGTGAGCATCGAGCAGCGACCTTCTGGGACGAGGACCGGCTGGTCTACCTCGACGGCGGAAACCGGACCCAGCTGCTGACCCTGTCGAGCGGCCGGTCGACCCTGCTGGCGAAGGCCCCGGACGATGCCGAGGGCTGGCTGATCGCCCCCGGAGGCCGGGTGGCGACCGGCAACACCCCGACCTTCTCCGACCTGCGCACCGACGGCTCGGTCGCCGCGCGCCCCTCGCTGGGCGGCTGTCAGCCCTTCTTCTCCGCCGACGGGCGCTTCGCCGTCTGGTCGGCCGGCGCCGGCGGGCCGATCGACGCCATCGATCTCGCCTCGCGGCGCACCTGGACGATCGTCGACAAGAACGACCCGCGGCTGCCCGCCGGCCGCGGTTACTCCTACTTTCCAGCCCTTGCGCCGGACAACAGCCTGCTCGTGCTCGCCGCCTCGGACGGCGAGCACGACCACTTCCGGGCCAACTACGATCTGTTCGCGATCGAGCTCGACCCCGCGACGCTCCTTCCCCGGGGTCGGGCCGTGCCCGTCGCGGCGAGCCCGGGCGTCGACCGCTTCCCGGCCATCTGGCGGCGACCGTCGACGGCCCCCGCCCCCGCCGTGCCCGCCGCCGCGCCTTCCCCCGTCACTCCCGCCGACGACCGCGCGCTCGTCGCCGGCGACCGCCTCGCCTTCCTCTGGCGGCGTTCCGACGACCTGAACCGGATCGACGCGCAGGCGGCGAGCGAGATCCTGCGCCCGACGGGAGATGCCTGGTACGACCGGGAGCGCGCGATGGCGCTCGCCGGGGGGAGCTTTGCCACGAGCGAGGACTCGGCACGCCGGGTCTCCGAACGACTCGCCGGGACCCACCAGTTCACCCTGTCGCTCCTCGTCCGCCCGGTCTCGCGGCTGCAGCACGGTCCCCTGATCGCCCTGTCGGACGGACCTCGCGGTCGGAGCCTCGTGCTCCGTCAGGCGGCGGAACGTCTCGAGCTCCTACTGCGCACCTCCGACACTCCCCGCGACGGGCGTGCGATCCCGCTCGGCGAGCTCCCCGAGGGCGCGAGCTTCTGGTCCCTGGCGTTCTCGCCCGGCCGGCTGACGGTCTACCGCGAGGGGGTCGCCACCGGTCCGCCGCTCGCCGTCCCCGGCGACTTCTTCCACTGGCGGCCCCGGCCGCTCACCTTCGGCGCGGAGACCGGGAGCGCGGAGCGCTGGCGCGGCTCGCTCGCCGAGGTCGCCATCTGGTTCCGCCCGCTCACCGAGCCGGAGATCGTCGCCGACGCCGCCCGCGCCGCGCAGCGCCGCGAGGCGGCGCGGCCGGTCGACCGGCTGCGGATCGAGGCGCGCCGGCTCGCGAGCTCCGAGCTCCCGCCCCTCGAGCGCATCTCGCCCTACCGTGAGGCGCTCGCGGTGGATTCCTGGGAAGTGGTGCGGACGCTGCAAGGCGAGCTCCCCGCCGGTACCCGGCTGCGCGTCGCGCGCTGGGCGATCCTCGACGGTCGTGCGGTGGCGAATCGCCCTGCGGGCGAGACGGTGCGGATGACCCTCGAGCCCTTCGCGGCACAACCCCAGCTCGAGCCCTACTACCTGGCCGACACGCTCGCCGAGGGTGACGACGGCCCCCTCTGGTTCGACCTCGGCGGGGCGGCGGAGCCCTAGCGCGCGTGGTCTTCAGCTCGCAGCTCTTTCTCTTCTGGTTCCTGCCCGCAGCCCTGGGCGTCTACTACCTGGCGCCGCGGCGAGCGAAGCACCTGATCCTCACCCTGCTCTCCTACCTCTTCTACGGCTGGACCAATCCGGCCTTCGCCCTGCTGCTCTTCGTTTCGACCGCGATCGATTACGTCGCCGGTCTGGTCCTGGTCGGTACCTCGCCATGGGGCAAGGGAGAGGTCCCGCTCCTTCCCGCGGGCGGCCCGCGCGGCCGACGCGAGCGGCTCGCGGTGACGCTCTCGATCGTCTCCAATCTCTCGCTGCTCGGTTTCTTCAAGTACTTCAACTTCGCGGTCGACAGCTGGAACGGCGCCGCCGGGGCGCTCGGCCTCGACGCCGCGACCGTCGAGACGACGCTCCGCGTCACGCTGCCGCTCGGCATCAGCTTCTACACCTTCCAGTCGATGAGCTATGCCATCGACGTCTATCGCGGGCAGGCTCGGGCGCTGCGCAACTTCGTCGACTTCGCCTGCTTCGTCTCCATGTTCCCCCAACTCGTGGCCGGGCCGATCATCCGCTTCTCGGAGGTCGCCGACCAGCTCGCCCAGCGCACTTACACGCTCGCCAAGTTCGCGCGCGGCGTCGCCTTCATCTCGGTGGGGCTCGCCAAGAAGGTGCTGCTCGCCAACCCGTGCGGTCGGGTCGCCGACACGGTCTTCGACGCCGCGGCTCCCACCGTCCTCGACGCCTGGCACGGTGTCACCGCCTACGCCTTCCAGATCTACTTCGACTTCTCCGGCTATTCGGACATGGCGATCGGGCTCGGCCTGATGCTCGGCTTCGTTTTCGCGAAGAACTTCGACAGCCCCTATCGCGCGCAGTCGATCAGCGAGTTCTGGCACCGCTGGCACCTCTCGCTCTCGACCTGGTTGCGCGACTACCTCTACATTCCGCTGGGCGGGAACCGCAAGGGCGAAGGGCGCACCTACATCAACCTGGCGCTCACCATGCTGCTCGGCGGGCTCTGGCACGGCGCCGCCTGGAACTTCGTCCTCTGGGGCGCCTATCACGGCGCGCTCCTCGCGCTCGAGCGCCGGATCGGGATCGAGCGGCTCTACGGCTGGTTGCCCAGGCCCCTGCGGGTGGCCAACACGTTCGTCCTGGTGCTCTTCAGCTGGGTCCTCTTCCGCGCCGCGGATCTCCCCGCCGCGCTCGGGCTCTTCGGTCGCATGTTCGGCCTCGGCGAGCCGGCGAGCGCCGCGCCGCTCCTCTCCGGCCTGCTCTGGAGCCCCTACCTGTTGGCCAGCTTCCTGGTTGCCGCGGCCGTCACCTGGTTCGCTCCCCAGAGTTGGAGCTGGACCCGCGAGCTCGGCCCGGTGCGCCTTACCGCCGTCCTCGCGCTGCTCCTCGTAGCCGTCGCCGCGCTCGCCACCCAGGACTACAACCCCTTCATCTACTTCATCTTCTGATGCGCGCTCAGGATCCCCGCCCGACCCGCGAACAGGCGGCTCTCGCCGAGATGGCGGCGACCCGGATCGCGCCGGCGACGGCCTGGATCGCGAGCGTCCTCTTCCTCGCGCTGACCCTCTCGGGCGTCGCCCTCGAGGTCGCGGCGGTGCGCCGAGGCAACCCCTTCCTCGGCGGACTGGAGTCCTTCCCAGGGCCGGCGGAGCTGCTCGAACGCTGGCAGGGCGAAGGGCCCCTCGCCGCCAACCGCCAGCTCCGCACGGCGCTCGCCGCCCTCGAGGATCGCGCCGGCCGGGAGTCGGCGCTCTCCCGTCTGCTGCGCCCGCGGGCGCAACGCTGGCTCGCCAGCCGGCTCGGCTACGGCAACAGTCAGGTGGTCGTCGGCCCGTCGGGCAGGCTCTACTTCCAGACCGCTTTCGACTACCTCACCGGCCGCGGTTTCCTCGCGCCCGAGCAGCTCGCCCGCCGGCAGCGCCCGGGGGCACGCTACCCGTCGCCTCAGCCGGACCCCGTCCCCGGACTGCTCTTCCTGCGCGACGAGCTCGCCGGACGCGGGATCCAGCTCGTCTTCTTCCCGGTCCCGGTCAAGGAGCAGATCGAGCCCGAGGGACTCTCGCTGCGTACGCTCGACCCGGCGGTCCTCCCGGAGAACCCCTCCTACCGCGCGCTGGTCGCCCGCCTGGAGAGCGCCGGCCTGCCGGTGTTCGATGCGCTCGCCGAGCTGCGCGCCGCGGCGCTCGCCGGCGAGACCGTCTACCTCGCCAACGACACCCACTGGAACCCGCGCGGCGTGGAGATCGCCGCCCGCGCTCTCGCCGAGTTCCTCCGCCGGCGGGTCGCGCTTCCCCCGCTCCCCGGCGCCGGTTTCGTCCGCCGGCCGGCCCGCCTCGACTTCGAGGGTGACCTCAAGCGCCTGCTCGGACTCGGCGGTCTCGTCAGCCCCTTCGCCGACGAGTCGGTCGAGGGGCTCCAGCTCTTCGCCGCCGACGGCCGGCCATACGCCCCGCTCGAAGTGCCTGCCGACATCCTCTTCCTGGGCGACAGCTACGCGGTGGTCTACACCTCGCAGCCCGGCCTGCAGAGCGGCGCGGGGATCGCCGAGCAGCTCGCCTTCCACCTCGACCGGCCGGTCCGCCGGCTGGCCAAGGCGGGCGCCAACGCGCTCGCCGACCGCGCCATCTGGTTGCGCACCGACCGTTCGGTGCTCGACGGAACGCGCGTCGTGATCTACGAGGTGACGGCGCGCGCGTTTTCCGCCATCGACTGGCAATCGGCGACCATCAACCGACCCCCGAGGAAACCGTCATGAGCGATCCGCGCTACCCCATCGGCAAATTCGTCCCGCCCGCCGCCTTCACCCTCGACGTGCGCCGCGCGCACCTCGCCGAGCTCGCCGAGTGCCCGCTCGCGCTCGGCGCAGCGCTCGCCGGGCTCGCTCCGGCGCAACTCGACACGCCCTACCGCGAGGGCGGTTGGACGGTGCGGCAGGTCGCCTTCCACGTCCCGGACAGCCACGCCAACGCCTACCTCCGCCACCGCCTCTGCGTCACCGAGGCGCAGCCGACGGTCCGGGCCTACGACGAGAAAGCCTGGGCGGAGACACCCGAGGTGCTGCACGGTGACGTGACGCTCCCGCTCGCTCTGCTCACCGCGCTCCACGCCCGCTGGCTCGACTTCCTGCGCGCGCTCCCGGACGCCGATTTCGCGCGAACCTTCGTGCACGGCGCGACCGGCAAGGTGTGGACGCTCGACGAGAGCCTCGCCATGTACGCCTGGCACGGCCGCCATCACGTGGCGCAGATCCGAG
>CAYZWR010000011.1:0-50297 GCA_964481735.1 uncultured Thermoanaerobaculia bacterium | reverse complement strand
GCCCGGGCGAGGTTCTCGGGGGTGCCGATGTCGAGCACCTTGCCGGCGGGGACGGCCAGGGTCTCGATCTCGAAGCCGCCGGCGATCGCCGCCTGGAAGACGTCGGCGGCGTGCGGCTCGCGGCCGAGGCGGGCCGAGCGGGCATTGAAGCTCGCGGTCCACTTGAGCAGGAACCGGGTGAAGTGCGGCGTCCAGAGGGCGAAGACCCAGGTCCACTTCAGGTTGGTCGCCGCCGGCTTGATCTCGAAGCGTCGCACCTTGCCGCGGGCGGTCACGTCCACCAGATCCGAGCCGTGCGGGTTCTCGCAGGGGACGAGCGCCAGCGCGACGTCGGCCTGCGTCTGCTCGCGATGCCGCACCAGGCGGGCGAGGAGGTCGCGCGGCTGCACCAGGAGGTCGGGGAAACCCAGCGCCGCGAGCCGGTCGCCGAGGAAGGGCGCCGCGTAGGCGAGAGTGAAGGGGACCCCCCGGGTCTCCGGAAGGACGCGGTAGGCGAGCTCGACGCCGAACTCCTCGCCCACCCCGAGCCGCCGGGCGACGTCCCACTTCCCCTGACGGAGGAGCACCAGCGCCCGCGTCACCCCGGCCAAGCGGAAGTTGTCGAGCAGGTCCTGGCAGGCGGGTCGCCCGGGGGTGTCCGGCGGCGAGCCGGGGGCCGGCGGGAGAGGCAGGATCTCCTTGCTCGGACCGCGCCTGCGACCGAGCCGGGTCGCCTTGCCGGCGGCCGGAACGAGTCCCCAGATCTCCCGCATGGTTGATCTCCTTCGACCGAGCCGCTACCCTAGCGCACGTCGCGCCATGTGGGAAAACCTCCGAGAGGACACGCGCCGCCTGCGCGACGTCAAGACCAGGTCCTTCCCCTGGTACGTCCTCGAGTCGCTGCTCTTCGAGACCGGCTACCAGGCCGTGGTGCTGCACCGCATGGCGCACTGGTTCAAGCGCCACCGCATTCCCGCCCTGGGGCCCGCCATCGCCCGCCTCAATCAGTTCTTGACCGGAGTGGACATCGCGCCGGCGGCCCAGTTCGGTCCCGGCCTGCGCATCTCGCACGGCACCGGTATCGTCGTGGGCTGGAAGACGGTGGTCGGCCGCGACTGCCTGATGATGCAGAACGTCACCCTGGGGGCCCCCACCACCGCCCGCCTCGGCGAGATGCCCAAGCTGGGTGACCGGGTCACCTTGGGCGCCGGCGCCTCCATCATCGGTCCGGTGGCGATCGGCGACGACGTCTTCGTCGGCGCGCACGCGCTGGTCACCGAGGACATCCCGGCGAACCACAAGGTCCTGGCGAAGGTGGAGCTCGAGATCCGCCCGCGCGGCGGCGGTTCAGGCGCGAGCTAGCAGGCCGACTTCGAGCAGGGACTCGGCGGCCTCCCGCAGGCGCGGGAAGGGGAGCGCGGAGCGCTCGGCGATGTCGAGCAGCGAGTGCCCGCCGTCCGAGAGATTGAGCACCCAGAGGAGCGCCAGCTCGCGCTCGCGGCCGGCGTCGTCGCCGCCGATCGCGCGATAGAGGCCGCGCCGGCCGAGTTGCGGCTCCCCCTTGGGCGAGAGGTTGAGGAAGCGCTCGTCCCCCTCCAGCACGTCGACCACCGCTTCGTACGCCGCGAGCGCGCCGGCGAGCGCCTCGGGGCGGATGAAATCGAGGTTGTCGGCGTCGGTGTGGTACTCGGGATAGCGCCCATAGGGGGTGCGGCTGAGGCAACCGACGTCGAGCGCGATGCCGGGCGAGTTGTACTGCCGCTCGTCGTAGCCGAAGGGGACGAACGGCTCGACGGTGAGCTCTTCGCCGAGCGCGGCGAGCGCCGCCGGCACGGCGCGATCGATCGTCGCGTCGCCCCGCCGGCTGCGCTTGTAGTGGAACGCCCCGGGCGCCCCGAGCCCGGCCATCACCAGGCCGTGATGGATGGTGCCCAGCCGCGCCTCGTTGCGCGCCAACCAGACGATCGCCCCGATCGTCCCCGGCACGAAGACGAAGCGGTACGACAGGCGGCGGCGTGGCCGGGCGGCGAGCCGCTCGGCGAGCAGCGTCGCGACCACCATGCCGGAGAGGTTGTCGTTGGCGAGCGAGGGGTGGCAGCAGTGGCAGGAGAAGAGCACCTCGTCGCTCGCGTCGCCGGGCAGGTGGAGCTCGCCGTAGGTGAGGCTCCCGTCGGCGAGCTCGGTGTCGATCTCCACCCTGTATTCGCCCGGCGGGAGCGTCGCGGCCACCCGGTGGGGAAGACAGAAACCCCACTGCTCCTTGTAGTAGCTGGTGCGGTACGGGATGCGATCGGGCTGTTCGGGAAGGGTGAAGAGGTGCGGGCGCAGCTCCTCGCGCGAGATCCGGCCGTGGAACGGGGCGCTGTAGTTCAGCACCTCGAGGTTGTGCCGTCCGGCGTCGGCGATGCGGCGGCCGTCGGGTGCGGTCAGGTGAGCGGCGCGCAGCGTCCACTCGCGGGGCACCGTCCAGTCGAAGACCGGGGTGTGGCTCGGCACCTCGTGCACGACGAGCGGGATGCGTTCGGCGAGGATCGCCAGCGAGCGCCGGACGCCGGGGCCGGTGATCGAGCGCGGGATCGGATAGAGCCGCGCGGCGAGCGCGTGGAGCGTGGCGCCGAGCGCGTGATCGCTCACCGCCCCGCCTCCGCCGCCGGCAGGAGGTCGGGGTAGCCCGCGTCGCGCGCCGAGATCACCTCGACCGGCGCCGGCCAGACGATGCCGAAGGCTGGATCGTCCCAACGCACGCCGCGCGCCGCGGCCGGCTCGTGGAAAGCCGACATCGCGTAGTGCACCTCGCAGTCCTCGCTGAGCGTGAGGAAACCGTGCGCCACCCCCGGCGGGACGTAGACCGCGTCCCGCCGCTCGGCATCGAGCTCCACCGCGACGTGCTGCCGGTAGGCGTGCGAGTCGGCGCGCACGTCGGCGAGCACGTCGTAGATCCGCCCGCGGACGCAGCGCACGAGCTTGGCCTCCTCGTGCGGCGCGGCCTGCCAGTGGAGACCGCGCAACGTTCCCCGCCGGGGGTTCCAGGAGAGGCTGGTCTGGACGAAGCGCGGGGCCAAGCCGGCCGCGGCGAAGTCCCGCTCGCAGGAGGTGCGCGCGAAGAAGCCGCGCTCGTCCGCGAAGCGCTCGAGCTCGATCAGGAAGGCTCCGGGAATGGCGAGCGCCGCGAATCTCACCGCACGGCGACCTCGGGGATGGCCACCACGAACCTGCCGCCCCAGCCGCGGATGTCGGCCATCTGGGCGACGATCTCGGCCTCGAGGTTCCAGGGGAGGATCAAGACGTAGTCGGGCCGGGTCTCGAAGATGCGCTCCGGAGGGTGAATCGGGATCCGCGTCCCGGGCAGGAAGCGGCCCTGCTTGTGAGGGCTGCGGTCGACGGTGTAGTCGAGGAAGTCGTTGCGCACCCCGCAGTAGTTGAGCAGCGTGTTCCCCTTGGCCGGAGCGCCATAGCCGACGATCGACTTGCCGGCCCGCTTCTCGCGGATCAGGAAGTCGAGCAGCTTCCGCTTGGTCTCGCGCACCCGCTCGGCGAAGCCCTCGTAGTAGGCGCGACGCTCCAACCCGAGCGCCCGCTCGCGCGCCGCGAGCTCGCTCACCCGCCGGCCGATCGGCGGCCCGTCGGCGGTCGTCTGCCGGGCGTAGATGCGCAGGCTCCCGCCGTGCGTGGGCAGCTCTTCCACGTCGAAGAGGACGAGGCCGTGGCGTCGGAAGACACGCTCCACGGCGACCAGGGAGAGGTAGGAGTAGTGCTCGTGGTAGATGGTGTCGAACTGGTTGCTCTCGACCAGACGCACCAGGTGCGGAAACTCCATGGTCAGCACGCCGGAGGGCTTGAGCAGCAGCGCCAGCCCGGCCACGAAGTCGTTCAGGTCGGGGACGTGGGCGAGCACGTTGTTGCCGAGCAGCAGGTCGGCGGCGAGCCCGCGCGCCAACAGATCGCGCGCCGCCTCGCGGCCGAAGAAGCGCACCTCGGTCGGAATGCCGAGCGCGCGCGCCGCCTCGGCGACGTTCGCCGCCGGCTCGACGCCGAGCACCGGCACCCCGCGCTCCTGGAAGTAGCGCAGGAGGTAGCCGTCGTTGGAGGCGATCTCGACCACCTGGTGGGCGGCGCCGAAACCGAAGCGGTCGATCATCGCGGCGACGTAGGCGCGGGCGTGCTCGAGCCAGCTGGTGGAATAGGAGGAGAAATAGGCGTAATCGCTGAAGATCTCGTCCGGCCGGGCGCACTCCGGCAGCTGGCAGAGCCAGCAGTGCTCGCACAGGTAGACCGTCAGGGGCAGGAAGGGCTCGGCCCGCTGCAGGTCGGCGGGGGAGAGGTAGGAGTTGGCGAGCGGCGAGCTCCCCAGGTCGACGAAGACCGTGCCGAGCGGGGCGGCGCAGGAGCGGCAGACGAGGCCTGAGCGGTCGGGCATGACGGGATTCGGTCCCCGAAGGGCAGGAGGCACTCTAGCAAATGGACCGACCCCTCCTCCCACTCGCGACGGATGTGCTATCTTCCTCAGGCGTCGAGTCTTGCGCCGATGGCCATCGATCCCGAACTGCTCTCCATCCTGGTCTGCCCCAAGAGCCACGCGCCGCTCGAGTTGATCGAGCTGCCGGAGGCGATCCGGCCCGGGCTGGTCGAGAAGTACCGCGAGCACTTCCGCGACGAAACGCCGGTGGTGACCCAGGGGCTCTACTGCCGCGAGTCGCAGCTGGTCTATCCGATCGTGTCCGACATCCCGGTGCTGCTGATCGACGAGGCCCTGCCGGCCGCGGTGCTGAATCCCTAGGCGATCGGTCCAGGTGGTTGCACCGCCTCCGCGGGGTGCGGCCCCGCCGGCCGACGACGGGCGGGAGCGTTGGCGCTTCGGCCTCTACGCTGCCCATCTCCTCACCCTCTTCGGACTAGCGATCTCCAACGTCGCCCTCGGGCTCGGCCTCCTCGCCGCGCCCTGGCTGCGCGATCGGGAGCTCGCCGTCTGGCGGCGCGCCCGGCCCCTGCTCCTGGCGCTCGCCGCGTACGTCGCCTGGCTCCTGGTCGCCATCGTCTTCTCCCAGGAGCCACGGGCGAGCGTCCGCGGGCTGGCCGAGATCTTCGCGCTGGCCGCCCTGCCCCTGGCGCTGCTCTCGCTCGCCGGCGAGCGGCGGGTCCGCTTCATGGTCGACGCCCTGATCCTCGTCGTCGCGGCGCTGGCGCTCGCCGGTCTCGGGCAGCTGCTGGTCGGCTACGGTGCGATCGACCGCCGGATCCGCGGCCCTTTCTCGCACTACATGACCTTCTCGGGTGTCCTCCTGCTCGTCGATCTGCTGCTCATCGCGCGCATGATCGCCGGCCCGTCGGCAGCGCGGGCGGCCTCCCGCCGGCCGCTCGATCGCCGGTGGGTCGAGTGGCTCTGCCTCGGCCTGATCACCTGGGCGCTCATCGGAACGCTGACTCGCAACGCCTGGCTGGGGCTGCTCGCCGGCCTCGTCTGGCTGCTCTGGGTGCGCCGGCGCCGCTGGCTCTGGGCGGCGCCGGCGGCTGCGGCCTGCTTCCTGTTGCTCGCTCCGGTACCGGTCGTGGCGCGTGCCCTCTCGACCGTGAGCCTCTCCGACGATTCGAACTACGATCGCCTGTGCATGCTCGACGCCGGGGCGCGCATGACCGCCCAGCATCCGCTGTTCGGCATCGGGCCCCAGGTCGCCGAGCGCCAGTACCCGATCTACCGTCATCCCACCGCGCCCCGGTTCAACGTGCCGCATCTCCACAACAGCTACGTCCAACTTGCCGCCGAGCGCGGCCTGCCCGGTCTCGCGGCCTACCTCGCGCTCCTCGGCGTGGCGCTCGCGGCGGCCTGGCGGGGCTATCGCCGGGAGGGCCGGGCCGGCGGCCGGGCCGATCTGTGGCTGGGCGCCGCCGCGGCCCTGATCGCCTTCGCGCTCGCCGGGCTGTTCGAGAACAACTGGGGGGACACCGAGGTGCAGCGAACCGTGCTCTTCCTGATGGCCTTGCCCTTCTGCCTGGAGCCGAGCGGGGAGGCGATCGGTCCGGAGCGCGCGCCGTGAGCGCCGACGCCCAGCTGTTCCGGGCCCGACTGGAGGAGCTCCGGCCGGTGATCGAAGCCGAGCTCGATCGCGCGCTACCGGGCGCCGACGCCTGGCCGGCTCCCCTGCACGCCGCGATGCGTTACAGCGTCTTCGCCGGTGGCAAGCGCTTCCGGCCGGCCCTCACTCTGCTCGCCGGCGAGCTCTGCGGCGCGTCCCGCGCCCGGCTGCTGCCCGGTGCCGTCGCGATCGAGCTGATCCACACCTACAGCCTGATCCACGACGATCTTCCGGCGCTCGACGACGACGACCTGCGGCGCGGCCGGCCGACCCTCCATCGGGCGTTCGACGAACCCACCGCGATCCTGGCGGGCGATGCGCTCCTGACCCTCGGGCTCACCCGCCTCGCCGAGCAGCCCGCCGAGCTCGACGGAGCGATCCGGGCGCGTGCCGTGGCGCTGGTGGGTGGCGCGATCGGCACCTTCGGCATGATCGGCGGCCAGCTCGAGGACCTGGCGGCGGAAGCGGCCTGGCCCGCCGAACCGGCGGCGGCGCTCGACCGGATCCATCGCGGCAAGACCGGCGCCCTGATCGCCGCCAGCCTGCAGCTGGGCGGGCTCTACGCCGGCGCCGACGCGGGGGTCGACGGCCGGCTGGCCCGGCTGGGCGAGCTCGCCGGGCTGATGTTCCAGATTCGCGACGACCTGCTGGACGTCCGGGGGACGGCCGGCGAGCTCGGCAAGACACCGGGCAAAGACGCGCGGGCCCGCAAGCTGACCTATCCGGCGCTGCATGGTGCCGAAGCGAGCGAGCGCCGGCTGGCCGAGCTCGCGCGCCAGGGCGCGGCCCTCGCCGGGGCTCTCGGCCCGGATGCTAAAGTCCTGCAGTCGTTGATCGTGTTCCTCCACGAGAGGACCTCCTGACCATGGCTCAACTCGATCAGATCCACAGTCCCCACGATCTGCGCCGCCTGAAACGTGAAGACCTGCCGGCGCTCGCCGACGAGCTGCGCGAGGAGATCGTCCGCTGCGTCTCCCAGACCGGCGGCCACTTCTCCTCGAACCTGGGCTCGGTCGAGCTGACCATCGCCCTGCACTACCAGTTCGACACGCCGCGCGACCTCCTGGTCTGGGACGTCGGCCACCAGACCTACCCGCACAAGATCCTCACCGGACGGCGCGACCGGATGTCCACCCTGCGCCAGTACGGCGGCCTGTCGGGTTTCTGCATGCGCTCCGAGTCGGAGTACGACGTGGTGGCGGCGGGGCATGCCTCGACTTCCATCTCGGCTGCGTTGGGGCTCGCCCTGGCGCGCGACCTCAAGCGCGAGTCGCACCATGTCGTGGCGATCATCGGCGACGGGTCGATGACCGCGGGGATGGCGTTCGAGGCGATGAACCAGGCGGGGCATCTGGGCACCCGGCTGATCGTCATCCTGAACGACAATTCGATGTCGATCTCGCCCTCGGTCGGCGCGCTCACCAAGTACCTCGAGACGCTGATGAAGGGGCGGCACTACGCCAAGCTGAAGGACGAGATCAAGCGGGTGCTGCATCGCGTGCCGGCGATCGGCGACCAGATGATCGAGGTAGCGAAAGGGCTGGAGGAGGGGGTGCGCCAGGTCTTCACCCCGGGCACGCTCTTCGAGGAGCTCGGCTTTCGCTACTTCGGGCCGGTCAATGGGCACTCCGTTCCGGCGCTGCTCGACGCCCTCGAGGCGGCCCAACAGGTGGACGGACCGGTGCTGCTGCACGTCGAAACCAAGAAGGGGAAGGGCTACAAGTACGCCGAGGACGAGCCGGTCGAGTACCACGGCCCGTCGCCGTTCGATCCGGTGGCCGGCATCCAGAAGGGGAAAGCGGCCGCGGCTCCGAGCTACACCACCGTCTTCGGCAGGGCGCTGGAGCGCCTGGCGGAACACGACCGGCGCATCGTCGCCATCACCGCCTCGATGCCCGACGGCACCGGTCTCGTCCCGTTCGCGGAGCGCTTCCCCGACCGCTTCCTCAACACCGGCATCGCCGAGCAGCACTCGGTGACCCTGGCCGGCGGCCTGGCGCTCGGCGGAACCCGGCCGGTGGTCGCCGTCTACTCCTCGTTCCTGCAGCGCGGTTTCGATCAGATCTTCCACGACGTCTGCCTGATGGATCTGCCGGTGGTTTTCGCGCTCGATCGCGCCGGCATCGCCGGCAACGACGGCTGGACGCACCACGGGCTGTTCGACTACGCCTACTTCCGGATCTTCCCGAACACCATCGTGATGGCGCCCAAGGACGAGAACGAGCTGCAGCACATGCTGGCGACGGCGCTCGAGCAGCCTCACCCCACGGCCCTGCGCTATCCGCGCGGCAACGGCTACGGGGTGCCGCTCGACGCGATGCCGCGCCAGCTGCCGATCGGCAAGGCGGAGGTGCTGCGCCGCGGACGCCACGGCGCGGTCTGGGCGATCGGCTCGACCGTGATGCCCGCGCTCGAGGCGGTCGAGCGTCTGGCGCGCGAGGGGATCGACCTCGGCCTGGTGAACGCCCGGTTCGTCAAGCCGCTCGACCGCGAACTGCTGGTCGCCGAGCTCGAGCAGCTCGGCCTGCCCGGCGCGAAGCTCGCGACGGTCGAGGAGCACGTCATCGCCGGTGGCTTCGGCTCGGCGGTGCAGGAGGCGCTCGCCGAGCTCGAGGTCGCGGGGGTCGAGACGCTGCTGCTCGGCGTGCCGGACAAGTTCGTGCCCCACGGCTCCCAGGAGATCCTGCGCAAGATGCTCGGCCTCGATGCCGAGGGGCTCTACTTCCGTTTCCGCCGCTTCTTCGCGCACGAGGGGGCCGGGCGCGAGGCGCGCCGGACCGAAACCGACGCTCCGCCAGCGGCGAATGGACCGCGCGATGCGGCTCGATCAACTGCTGGTTGAACGCGGCCTCTACCCGTCGCGGGAGAAGGCCCGGCGCGCGGTGATGGCCGGGCTGGTCGAGGTGGACGGCCGGCGGATCGACAAACCCGGGACGGCGGTCGAGGAGGGCGGGGCGCTGCGGCTGCTCGCGCCCGCCGAGCCCTTCGTCTCACGCGCCGGCCGCAAGCTCGCCGGCGCGCTCGATCACTTCGCCCTGGAGGTCACCGGGCTGCGCTGCCTGGACGTCGGCGCGTCGACCGGCGGCTTCACCGATTGCCTGCTGCAGCGCGGCGCCGCGACGGTCACCGCGCTCGACGTGGGTTACGGCCTGATCGACCTCGGCCTGCGTCAGGATCCGCGCGTCACGGTCGTCGAGCGGGTCAACGCCCGGCACCTCCGGCCGGAGGATTTCGCCGCGCCGTTCGACCTCGTCGTGGTCGACGTCTCCTTCATCTCGGTGCTCAAGGTCGCTCCGGCGCTGCTCCCTCACCTCGCGCCCGGGGGACGCCTGTTGGTGCTCGTCAAGCCGCAATTCGAGGTCGGCCGCGCGGGCGTCGGCCGGGGCGGCATCGTGCGCGACGAGACGCTGCGCGTCGCGACGATCGAGCGGCGGGCGGCGGAGCTCGCCGGGCTCGGGCTCGAGCTCGTCGGTTGGTGCGACTCGGCGGTCGCGGGGGCCGAGGGGAATCGCGAGGCTTTCGCGCTGCTGCGGAGGGCGTCATGAGCGACGGCGCGGGCCCGCGACGGGTCGCGGTGGTGGCCAAGGCGGGCAGCGCGGTCGCCGCGGGCGCGGCGCGCGAGCTCATCGCCTGGCTCGAACGGCGGGGGCTCGAGGTCCTGGTCGACGCCGCGACCGCGGCCGAATGCGGCCGTCCCGGCTCGGCGCCGTTCGCGGAGGGCACGGCCTGCGATCTGATCGTGGTGCTCGGCGGCGACGGCACGCTGCTCGGCGTGGCGCGCCACGCCGCGGGGGGCCCGCCGATCCTCGGGGTCAACCTCGGGCGGCTCGGGTTCCTCACCGAGGTCCCGCGCGAAGGGCTCTACCCCGCGCTGGTCGACGTGCTCGCCGGGCGCTTCAGCACCGAGGCCCGCTCGCTGTTCGACGTCGAAGCCCGCACCCGGGACGGGTCCCGGCGCCGTTTCCGGGCGCTCAACGACGTGGTGATCGCGAAGAGCGCGCTGTCGCGCATCATCGAGCTCCAGCTCGACGTCGATGGCGGAGCCGTCTCCCGCTACCGCTCCGACGGCCTGGTCATCTCGACTCCGACCGGCTCGACCGCCTACAACCTCTCGGCCGGCGGACCGATCCTGCACCCCCTGCTGCCGGTCGCGGTGATCACCCCGATCTGTCCCCACACCCTCACCCTGCGGCCATTGGTGGTCCCCGACACGAGCGTCATCGAGGTCACGCTGGAATCGCGCGACGGTGGCACGGTGAGCCCGATCGACCGCGTGCACCTGACGGTCGACGGCCAGGAGGGGGGCGAGCTCGACTTCGGCGACCGGGTGCGCATCACGCGGGCTGCCGAGAGTGCGCAGCTGGTGCGGACGAGCGAGCGCACGACCATCTTCGAGGGGCTGCGCAACAAGCTGCACTGGGGGGAGTAGCCGCCGGTGGTCTGGCTGCGCCTGCGACGGTGGGTCGTCCGGCCGTTCTTCTGGGCGCTCGCGGCGTTCGCCCTGCTCGGCCTGGTGGTCGCGGCCTTCCTGCGCTCCGAGCTGGTGCGAGAACGGGCGCGCGAGATCGCCGAGCGCCAGCTCACGCAGCGGCTCGGCAGTCCGGTCCGCGTCGGGCGGCTCGACTTCACGCTCCTGCCCCTGGCCGTCGAGGCGCGCGAGGTCGTCCTCGCCGGCGAGCGGCCCGAAGACCCTCCCTGGCTCACGATCCGCCGGCTGGTGGTCGAGATCGACGCGGACGCCCTGCGGCGCGACCTGGTCGATCTCCAGACGGTGACCGCCGAAGGGGTCCGGCTGCGACTGGTGATCGACGAGTCGGGGCGGGACAACCTGCCGCGCATTCCCAAGCGTGGGGGGGGCGGCGGCTTCGCCGTTCGCGTCGGCGGCCTCTTCCTCGCTGACGGCAGCCTCGAGCTCGCCGACGCGAAGATCCCGCTCGACCTCGAGGCGCACGATGTCGAGGCGCGTCTGGCGGGCGTGGGCGGCAGCGACCTCGAAGGGCGGGTGAGGGTGTCACGCGTCCGTCTGGCGTTGCCAGCCGCCAACCCGATCGACCTCTCGGTCGAAGCCAAGACGCGCCTGCGCGCCGACCGGATCGAGATCCTCGACGGCCGGGTCGTGGGCCCGGGGGTCGAGGCGAGCGTCCGCGGCGAAGTGGGCTGGCGGCAGGGCACGCATGGCGAGCTCGCGCTGGCGGTCGACGGCACCGGCGCCGCGCTCGACGCGTTGGGCTATCTCGAGCACCAAGTCGTGGGGCCGTTCCGCTTCAGCGGCGAGCTCGCGTTCGCCCGGCGCGATTGGCACCTCGCGGGCCAGCTCGCCGCTCCGGCGATCGAGCTCTTCGGCTTCGCCGTCGAGGACCTCTCGGCGGAGATCGAGGGGGGGCCCGAGCAGGTCCTCGCCGCCGTCGAGGAGGCGACTTATCGCGGCGCGGCGGTGCGCGGCACGTTCTCGGTGGGCCTCGGCAAGGGACGGCCCGCGGCGCTGCGCCTGCGTACCGAGGAGCTGCCAGTGCGCCCGTTGCTGGCCGATCTCGGGCTGCCCGACTTCGCGGTCGCGGCAGGCGCGAGCGGCGAGCTGGTCTACGACTTCGCGCTCGCCGAGGCGCGGATCGGCCGCGGAAGCGCGCGTTTGGCCCTGACCCCCTTCGCGGGCGGAGAGCCCGCGGGCATCCCGGCGAGCGGCGAGGTCGAGCTGGCGCTCGCCGCGGGTCGGCTCGGGCTCGAACGCGTCACGGTCGAGACGCCGGGCGGAACGCTCTCGGCGACCGGCGGCTTCGATCTCACGACTCGGCGGGGCGAGCTCGCCGTCGAGGCGCAGAGCTTCGATCTCGCCGAGCTCGTCCGCATCCAGCCCTTCGTGTCCAGCCAGCCGCCTCCCCTCTGGTTGCCGACCGCCGGTCGCGGCGAGCTCACGGCCCGGCTCCGCCTCGCGACGGAGGGTGTCGAAGGCGACGTGGCGTTCGATCTCGCCGAGGTGGTCGCCCCCGGCGCCGCAGCTTCGCGAGCGCGCGGCGGCGTCGAGCTCGATCGCCGCGCGGTGAATCGCCTCGAGATCGCCCTCGAACGCCCGGGCGCCGCGCTCGTGGTGAGCGGCAGCCTGCCGCTCGACGACCTGCCGGGGGCCCGCCCCGTTGCGCTCGCGGTCCATGCGTCGGACTGGCCGGTGGCGCAGGCCTGGGCCTGGTTGCCGCGCCGCCTGCCGCTCGACGGACGTCTCAGCGGGGAGCTTCGCCTGAGCGGCAGCTTGGCGGCGCTCGAGGGCGAGCTCACGGGTCGCCTGGCGCCGGCCGAGATCGCCGGGGTGTCTGCCGACGAGCTCGTCGCCGAGCTGGCGTTCGATCGCGACCGGCTCGCCCTCTCCCGGCTCGAGCTCGCGCTGCCCGCCGGCCGGCTGGCCGGTTCGGGCAGCCTGGGATTCGCCGAGGGTGCACTCGACCTGACGTTCGCGGGACCGGGGCTGGAGCTCTCCCGCGCTCCCTTTGCCGAGCTCTGGGGAGAGCGGATCGGCGGCGCGGTCGACCTCGAGGTCCGCCTGACCGGCACCACCGAGGCGCCCCGGGGCGAGGTCGTGGGTCGCTTCTCCGACCTCCGGTTGGGTTCGCGGTCACTGACCACCGATCGCCCCCCGAGCCTGCATGCCGAGCTGGTCGATGGACGCCTGGAGCTCGCGCTGGAAGTCCCCGAGGTGCTCGCCCTGAGCGGCGGCGGTCCGATCGCTCCGGGCGTCTCGGCCGACCTTCGGCTGCAGCTCACCAGCGCCCGCCTGGACCGGCTCGCCGAGCTGGCGGCCGGCCACGAAGTGCCGTCGTTGTCCGGGCGAGTCGACGCCGAGATCGCGCTCCGCCAAGCCGAGGGCGGCCCGCTGCGCCTCGAGATTCGCGTGCCGATGCTCGAGCTCGAGACCGACGGGCACCGGCTGACTCCGCTCGAGCCCATCGCGGCGACGCTCGAGCGGGGCGAGCTCGAGCTCACCTCGCTCTACCTCGGCGAGGCCGCGAGCGGCGACGAGCTCTTCCTCTCCGGCCGGATCGGCGTCGCCGAGCCCGATCCGCCGCTCGACCTGCGCCTGCAGGCGAGCGGCTCGGTCGCGTGGCTGCAGCCGTTCACCGGGATGGATCTCGCCGGTCGCGTTGCGGTGCTGGCGACGGTCCATGGGACACTCTCCGCGCCCGGCCTCAACGGCCAGGCGGAGCTCGTGGACGGTCGCTGGATTCCCCCCGGGCTGCCGCATTCTCTCGAAGCGGGGCGCGCCCTGCTGCTGCTCTATCCCGACTTCCTGGTGCTCGACCAGGGGCGTGCCGAGTTCGCCGGTGGCGTCCTCACCGCCACCGGGCGAGTCGACCTGGCGCACGGCGGGGCGCCTCTCTCCTACCGCTTCCAGGCGAACGCCAAACGGCTGAACCTGCGCTACCCCGAGGGCTGGCTGTTGCGCGGCGACGGCGACCTGACGCTGACCTCCTCGGCCGACGGCCGGCAGGTGCGTGGCCTGCTCCAGCTCGATCGCGTCTACTACCTGCAGGACGTCAAGCTCTCCGCGGCCCAGCTCGTCGAGCGCCTCCTGGCGCGGACTCGGCTGCAGGTCGAGGAGACCGACGAGCTGCTCGCCTCCACCTACCTCGCCGTCGCGATCGAAGCCCCCTCGGCGGTGCGCATTCGCAACAACCTGGCCAACCTCGCCGGCAGCGCCCAGCTCAACCTGCGCGGCACGCTGGCGCGCCCGGTCCTGTTCGGCGACGCGACCGCCGAGCCGGGTGGAACGGTCGCCTACGGCGGCAACACCTACATTCTCGAGCGTGGCGTGGTGAGCTTCGCCAATCCGGCGCGTCTCGAGCCGCTGCTCGATGTCGTGGCAACCACCAAGGTCGACGAGTACGCGGTGCGCGTCAACCTCTCCGGCACGCTCGACCGGCTGGCGACCAACTTCTCCTCCGACCCGCCGCTGCCCGATCTCGATGTCCTCGCCTTGCTCACCACCGGGGCGACCACCGGCGACACCTCCGTGCCCAACCCGACCGTGAGCGGCGAGCAGGGCGCCGGCGTCGTCGAAGGCATGCTCTACGGCCAGGCGGCGGCGCTGCTCGGACAGCGGGTCGGTCACCTGTTCGGCATCGACAAGCTGAGGATCGACCCGACGCTCGCCGGGAGCACCGTTTCGTCGGCCCGGGTGACCGTCGGCAAGCGGCTCGGTCGCCGGGTCTACGTCACCTACACGGTGGACCCGTCCTCGACCGCCCAGCAGGTGCTGCAGGTGGAATGGCGGTTGACCGACCAGCTGACCCTGGTGCTGACCCAGAGCGGGAACGACTCGTACGCCATGGACGCGCGATGGGAGACGCGCTTTTGAGCTCGCCTCGCGTCCGTCGCCTGGTGCGGCTCGCGCTCGTCCTGCCGGCGCTCGGCGCCCTGCCCGCGCCCGCCGCCGAATCGGCGGCGCCCGTCGTGCAGGCGATCGAGCTGCGCTGCGACGTGCCGATCGATCGCGTCGAGGCGAGCCGGCTGATCGCGCTCGAGGTCGGCCAGCCGCTCGATGCGTCGCGGGTCCGGCGGACGATTCGCAGCCTCGTCTACTCCGGGCTGGTCTCGGAGGCCGCCGTGTACAGCCGGCCGGTGGACGGCGGCGCGGTCGCGGTGGTCGCGCTGTGGAGCGAGTTGCAGGTCAGCTCGGTGACGCTCGCCGGCGAGCTCGGGTTGAAGGAGGATCGTCTGCTCGCTGTGCTGCCGCAACGCGCCGGGCAGCCACTCACCGAGGACCGCCTCGTTCGCGGCGTCTATCGCCTGCAGGACCTGCTCGCCGAGGAGGGCTTTCTCGCGGCGACGGTGCGGCTCGAAGTGGCGGTCGAGCCGGAGACCCGCCGCGCGGCGGTCACCTACCGGTTGTCCGCCGGCAAGCGGGCCACGGTGGGCTCGATCACCATCGAGGAGCCGAGTGGACGCTTCACCTCCGCCGAGCTGCTCGAGCCGCTGCGCCTGAAGAGCGGTGCGCCGCTGCGCCGCGAGCTGGCGCGGGACGACGTCGAGCGTCTGCAACTCTGGCTCTACTCGCGCGACTACCGGGCGGCGCGGGTCGAGGCGGGACCCGAGCGCCTCGACGAGACGGCGGCGACGGTCGACCTCACGTTGCGCGTCGAGCTGGGGCCGCGCCTCGAACTGACCGTGCTGGGCGCCGACCGAGAGCAGCTCGCGAAGCGCGACCTGCTTCCGTTCCTGACCGACGCGGGCTACGACGAGGCCCTGGTGCTGCAGGCGGTCGAGCGGATCCGCGGCGACTACCAGCAGCGTGGCCACTACCGGGTGCGGGTCGAGCGTCGGGAGGAGCGCTCGGCGGAGCGCCTCGACCTGACCCTGGCGGTCGAGCCCGGAGCGAAGTTCGTGCTCGACGAGGTGCGCTTCGAGGGCAACGCGAGCTTCCCCGCCGAGCGGCTCCAGACGCTGATGTCCACCTCGCCGCGACGCTTCCTCACCCCGCGCAGCGGACGGCTGGTCGACGGGGAGCTGTCGGCCGATCTCTCCAACCTGCGTTCGTTCTACGCCCTGCAGGGCTTCGACCGGGTGCGGATCGGTCCGCCGAAGGTGAGCGAGGCCGGCGCGAGCCTCACCGTGATCGTGCCGATCGTCGAAGGCGACCGCCGGCAGGTGTCGAGCCTCGCCTTCGCGGGTTGCGCCGCGCTCGACGAGGGGGCGCTCCGCGCTCGGCTGCCGCTCACCGCGGGCGGGCCGTTCCATCGCCTGCTGCTCGAGCAGAGCCTGGATCTGGTGCGGACCGCCTTCGATGTCGAGGGCTATCGCGGCGCCATCGTGGAGCCCGAGCTCGCCTGGAGCGAGGACGGCCGCGAGGTCGCGGTGACCCTGCGCGCGCTCGCCGGCGAGCGGGAGGTGGTGGACCGCGTCGTCCTGCGGGGCTTCGACCGGACCCATCCCGACGTGCTGCTTCGCTTCGTCGAGATCGGCCCGGGGGATCCGATCAGCCGTCAGAGCCTGCTCGACCAGCAGCGCGCGCTCTATGCCCTCGGCGTCTTCTCGCGGGTCGAGGTCCACGTGCCGCCGGCGGCCGAGGTCGGCGAGGCGCGCGAGGTGGTGGTGGAGGTCGAGGAGGGCAAGACGCGCAGCGCCACCTTCGGTCTCGGCTACGACTCGGAGGCCGGCGTGCGAGGGCTGCTCGGCCTCTCACAGGTCAATCGTTTCGGGCGGCTCGAGTCGATCGAGCTCAGCGCCTTGGGGGGCGACAAGGAGCACCGCCTCCGGATCTCCTACGGTCAGCCGTACCTCGCCTCTTGGCCGGTGGAGTGGCGGGCGATGGCCTACGACGAGAGCGAGGTGCGGCCCGACTTCGACGTCGACCGTACCGGCGGTCAGGTCGAGCTCCGCCGCCAGCTCGGAGTCACCCGCTACAGCCTCTTCTTCGACTACCGGATCGTCGAGCAGGACGCCGGCGAGTTCAACGACGAGATCCCGCTCGACGCGCGCAATGCGCGGGTCATGAGCGTGACGCCGATCCTGCTGCACGACCACCGGGACGATCCGATCGATCCGACCCGCGGCTGGTCGAGCTCGGTGCAGATCGAGTACGCCTTCCCGTTGGCCGCCGCCGAAGCCAATTTCCTGAAGTTGTTCGCGCAGGGCTCGGCGTATCTGCCCCTCGGCCGGCGCGGCGGAGTGCTCGCGGCGAGCCTGCGCGGCGGGGCGATCGAGCCGCTCGGCAACGAGGCGCTGCCCACCCCACGCGAGGTGCTCGTGGCGAGCGTGCCTTCGGCGGAGCTCTTCTACGCCGGCGGCCGGACCAGCCATCGGGCCTACACCCGCGACGAGCTGGGCATCCTGGACGAGACCCTGGTGCTCACCGATCCGTCCGGCGACGACGTCTTCCCGCTGGGCGGCGGCGGCCTGGCGCTGCTCAACCTCGAGTACCGGTTCCGGATCGCCGGCGCCTTTGGCGGGGCGATCTTCGTGGACGGCGGGAACGTCTGGGAGCGTTATCAGGACGTGCGGCCGGGGGAGATGAAGTGGGGCGCCGGCGCCGGGGTGCGCTATCTGTCGCCCATCGGGCCGCTGCGCTTCGAGGTCGGCTGGAAACTCGAGCGCGAGCCCTACGAGGACCCTTACGTCTGGTTCTTCAGCATCGGCAATCCGTTCTGAGCAAGTGCGCTACGATTCGTTCTCCATGGGCTGCAACCCCCTCGACGTCCCCCCCTTCGCTGCCGTCGAACAGGCGGTCGAGGAGTTCCGTCGCGGCCGCTTCGTCATCCTGGTGGACGACGAGGACCGCGAGAACGAGGGGGACCTGGCGATCGCGGCGCAGCACGTCAGCCCGGAAGCGGTCAACTTCATGGCCCGCTTCGGCCGCGGGCTGGTCTGCCTGGCTCTCACCGAGGAGCGCTGCGACGAGCTCGACCTGCCGCCCATGGTGCGCGAGAACACCTCGCCGTTCGGCACCGCCTTCACCGTCTCGATCGAGGCGCGCGGCAAGATCACCACCGGCATCTCGGCCGCCGACCGGGCGGCCACCATTCGCACGGCGGTCGATCCCGCCACCCGGCCGCAGGACCTGCTGCGACCCGGGCACGTGTTTCCGCTGCGCGCGCGGCGGGGCGGCGTGCTCAAACGCGCCGGCCAGACCGAGGCCTCGGTGGATCTCGCCCGCCTCGCCGGCCTGACGCCGGCGGCGGCGATCTGCGAGATCATGAACGAGGACGGGACCATGGCGCGGGTTCCCGACCTCATTTCATTCGCCAGCCGGCACGAGCTGCGCATCCTCACCGTGGCCGAGTTGATCCGCTACCGGCTGGCGCACGAAGGTTTCGTGCGGCGCATCGCCTCTCCCCGGCTGCCCACCCGCTGGGGAGATTTCGTCATTCACGCCTACCGTTCGGACGCGACCGGCGAGGAGCACCTCGCGCTCACTCTGGGCGACGTGCGCGGCGGCGAGCCCGTGCTGGTACGGGTGCACAGCCAGTGTCTGACCGGCGACATCTTCGGCTCGACGCGTTGCGATTGCGGCTCCCAGCTGGCGCAGGCGCTCGACCGCATCCAGGCCGCCGGCCGCGGCGTGCTGCTCTACCTGCTGCAGGAGGGGCGCGGCATCGGACTGCTCAACAAGCTGCTCGCCTACGAGCTGCAGGATCAGGGACACGACACCGTCGAGGCCAACGAACGGCTGGGCTTCCGCGCCGACCTGCGCGACTACGGGATCGGAGCGCAGATCCTGCGCGACCTGGGGGTCGAGCGGATGCGCCTGATGACCAACAACCCCAGCAAGTTCATCGCTCTCTCGGGCTACGGGCTGGAGATCGTGGAGCGCATGCCGCTCGAGATCCCGCCGAGCGACGCCTCGCGCGACTACCTGCGTACCAAACGGGAAAAACTGGGCCACCTCCTGCAGCTCGTCTGAAGCTGCGGAGGAACGCGCCGTGCGTCTCCTCTGGATCGCCACCAAGTCACCCTGGCCACCCCGCGACGGCGGGCGGCTGCTGCTGCTCGAGTCGCTGCGCGCGCTCGCCGGCGCGGGGGTCTCGCTGAGCCTGGTGGCGCCGTCGCCGGGCTCGGGGGACGAGGACGCGGCGGGTGCGGCGCTGGCCGGGACCTGCGCGGTGCGTTGGGTGGACGCCGCGCCGCGCCCGCGGGCGCTCGCCTGGCTGCGCTCGGCCGTCCTCGGCGAGGCCTATTCGCTCGCCCGCCACACCCGCGCGGCGGTGGGCGCGGCGGTCGCCGCCGCGCTCGCGCGCGAGCCCTTCGACGGCGTGATCGCCGAGCAGCTGCAGGCCTTCGCCCAGAGCGCGCCGGCGGTGGCGCGCGGAGTGCCGCGCTATCTGCGCGCCCAGAACGTGGAGTGGGACCTCTGGCACCAGCTCGGCGAGCGCCGGGCGGGCCTGATCGGGATCGTGCTGCGCCGCGAGGCCCGGCGCCTCGCCGCCGCCGAGCGCGCGGCGGTCGCCGTGGCCCGCGCGACGATCGCCGTCGCGCCGCTCGACGCCGCCCGGCTGGCCGAGCTCTCTCCCGGGGCCCGGGTGGAGTGGTTGCCGCCACCATTTCCCGCGCGGCTTCCCGCGGCTCCTCGTCCGCTACCCGGCGAGCCGGCCGTCGTGCTCTTCGGCAGTCCGGGGTGGGAACCCAACCGGCGCGCGACCGAGCGTTTCCTCGCCGAGGCCTGGCCGAGGCTGCGCGACCGTCGGCCCGGCGCGCGCCTGCACCTGTTCGGCGGACGGAGCGAGGCGGACGGCGTGATCCCGCATTCCGCGCCCCAGGACTCGGCGGAGGCCTTCGCGGGCGGCGCCGTGCTGGCGCTGCCGCTCGACGTCGCGTCCGGCGTGCGCATGCGCATCCTGGAGGCCTGGGCGCGCGGCGTTCCGGTGGTCGCCTCGGTCGCCGCGGCGAGCGGTCTGGCGGCCTCCGATGGGGTCGAGCTCCTGATCGCCGACCGGGGCGAGGCGATCGCCGCCGCGATCGACCGGTTGGCCGGCGATCCCGCGCTGGCCGCTCGCCTGGTCGACGGCGGACGGGCGCGTCTGGCGAGCGATCATGCGCCCGCGCGCTTCGCGACGCGGTTCCGCGCCCTCGTGGAGCCGGCGTGAAAGTCCTGCTGGCCGTGACGGACTGGCCCTGGCCGCCGCGCAAGGGACACCGGCTGCGCACCCTCCAGCTCGCCGCCGCGCTGGCGCGGCGGCACGAGGTGACCCTGCTCGCGCCGGCGACCGGCGGGAACCCGGCCGGCGAGCTCGCCGGCGCGATCGAGCGCTATCGGCCGGCACGCTGGGAGGTGCTGCCGGCCCTGTTGGGTGCGTTGGGGAGTGGCCGGGCGCTCGAGGGCGCGCTGTTCGCCGGCGGCCACTTCCGCCGTCGCCTCGCCGAGCTCGCGCCGCGCGCCGATCGCGTCGTTCTGCAGCTCGCCCGGCTGGCCGGCGTGACACCCGAGTTGGGGCCGACCCCCTTCTACGTCGACCTGATCGACAGCCTGTCGCTCAACCTCGAGCGCCGCGCCGCGTTCGAGCGCCGGTGGGCGCGCCCGATCGTCGCCTGGGAGGCGCGCCGGTTGGCGGCGGACGAACGCCGACTGATCGCCGCGAGCGCCGGCGCGTTCGTGGTCTGCGAGCGCGACCGCCGGCATCTGGTGGACCGGCTGGGCCTCGCCGAAGCGAAGGTGCATCTGCTCCCGTTGGCCGTCGAGCCGCGCGATGTCCGCGCGGCGGGACGGACGGCCGAGCTGGATCGCCCCCGGCTGATCGTGACCGGCAACCTCGGTTACTTCCCGACGGCGGAAGGGATCGGCTGGCTGCTCGCCGAGGTCTGGCCGGAGCTGCGGGCGCGCTGGCCGGGTCTGCGCCTCGTCGTCGCCGGGTCGCGTCCCGGCGGCACGCTCCGGCGGCGTCTCGCGGCTTCGGGGGGCGAGCTGGTCGAGGACCCGGCCGACCTCGGCGAGCAGCTGCGCCGCGCGGATGTCGCCCTGGTGCCGCTCCGGGCCGGCTCGGGCACGCCGATCAAGCTCTTGGAGGCGATGGCGGAGGGCCTTCCCGCCATCGCGACCCGCTGGGCGGTGGCCGGGGTCGACGCCGATCTCGCGCCGTTCGTGACCGCAGCGGACTCGCCCGGCGAGTGGTGCGAAGCGTTGGGGAGTCTGCTCGCCGACTGGGAGAGCGCCAGGGAGCGCGCGGCGGCGGGCCGCCGCCGCCTGCTCGAGCTCCACGCCGCGGAGCGCCTGGCCGCGACGCTGGAGAGGGTCCTGGGGGAGTCGCTGGTCGGACTCCCTTGACCGGAGCCGGGGCGGCCGTGGTTCAATGCCACCGGCGTTCGAGGGGGAGCGCGAAAGGAGCCCGCTCATGCGCCGGCCCAGCGGCCGCACTCCACTGCTGTTGAACCTCGCGCTTCCGGTTCTGCTGCCCGCGCTCGTCGCGGCGCTCCCCGCCGCGGACGCTCGCGATGCCGCCCGTGCGGTGCCGCCGGGAGGAGCGCTCTTCCTAGACGGGATCCCGGATGCGGTCACCGGCGAACGCCTCGATCTCGAGCTCACCCGATTCGAGGTCTTGGCGCCCGAGGCGCGCGTCGTCGTGCACGACGATGGCGGCGCGCGGGACCTGCCACCGCCGGGCACCCTCTTCTTTCGCGGTCGAATCGCCGGCGAGCCCGGGTCGCGCGCCGTCCTCGTGCTGCACGAGAGGGGGGACTTTCGAGGGCTCGCGTTCGCGCCCGGCGAGCTGCGGCTCCTCGGCCACGGCTCGCCGGAAGGCGCCGCGACGGGCCGGCTCGAGGCCCGACGCGTCGCGGCGATCGAGCTCGCGACGCGGCGACCGTTTCGTTGCGAGCTCGAAGGATTGGGTGCCGCCGGAATCGAGCTCCCGGGGAGCGGGACCCGCTTCCCCGCGGGCCAGACCCTCCTCGCGGAGGCTCCCGGCTACACCGCGGTCTACGCCGTCGAGGCCGACTACGAGTTCTATCAGCTGTTCGACGACGCTTCGGCCGCCTCCGACTACATCGTCGATCTGGTGGCCTTTCTCTCGATGCTCTACGACGACGAGATCGGCACCACGATCCGCCTGGGGACGGTCCACCTGCGCACCTCGGCGAGCGACCCGTGGACCCAGACCAGCTCACTCTGCGCGCTCTACGAGTTCGGACGCTACTGGAACAACAACTACGGCGCGGTCGCGCGGACCGCGGCGATCATGCTCTCGGGCAAGGGAAGCGGTGGCGGCGTCGCCTGGCTGAGCGTGCTCTGCGACGGCGCCTTCAGCTACAACCGCGGCACCTGCACCGGCCTCAATCCGCCGACCGACCTCTACGGCGGCGCCTATGCCTTCGTCGGCAGCATGAACGGCGGCTTCGATCTCTGGGATCCCCGGGTGGTGTGGGACGTTCTGGCCACGGCGCACGAGATCGGCCACAACTTCAGCTCGCCGCACACCCACTGCTACGCCGGTCTGGAGGGCAACGCCAATCAGATCGACTTCTGCTACACCTCGCAGTGCAGCGGCAGCAACTGCTCGGCCGACACCTGCCTCGGGTCGGGCTCGAGCGCGCATTGGCAGACCACCAACTGCGCCTGCCCGATGGGCACGTCGAGGCTGCCGGGGGTCGGTTCGACGAGCGGTGGGTCCGGCGGGCAGGGAGTGGGCACGATCATGAGCTACTGCCACCTGCTGAGCCCCGGGTACTCGAACGTCTCGCTCAACTTCGGAACCGGACACGCCTACGGGATCGCCGCCGGGCGCGTGGCGAGCAAGATGGCGAGCTACGTGGCGGCCACGGCGGCGGCACCGGGATGCCTCGACTACGTGGCCGGCGGCGCGGTCTTCGTCGACGGCTTCGAATCCGGCGACACCACTCGTTGGGGGGGCGATCAGCCCTAGTCGGGACCGCTGTTCCGCGCCCGGACGACGGGCCCTTCGAGCAACCTGGCGAAGAGCGCGGCCTCGACGCGGCGCGCCACCGGCGGGGCGTAGCGCCGGCGCACGACCCCGGCGAGGAAGCCGAAGCGGAAGAGGGCGAGCAGGAGCGGCTCGGCGGCCGTGTCGTCGCCCCGATCGAGTCGCACGGCGAGCGCCAGCGCCTCGTCGAGCCGCGCCGGCAGCTCCCGGGCCAGCGCGCGCAGCCGGCCCCGCCCCAGCCGCTCGACCAGCCAACTGCGCCAACGCACCAGCTGGAGCAGCGCGAGGTCGAGGTCGCGGCGGGTCGCCGGGTGCATGGCGATCAGCAGGTCGGCCATCTCGCCGCAGCACACCTGGCGCGCGAAGAAGGTCCGCGCGTCATAGTGATGCCAGTGCCAGGCGAGCGCGTTCGCCAGGTAGCGCAGCCTCAGGCCGTGGCGGGTCAGGCGATAGGCGAGCTCCGCGTCCTCGAAGGCCGCGGCGGGGAAGTCCTCGCTGAAGGGCCCGGGCTCGCGCATCAGGAGCGCGCGGGATACCGAGACGTTCGAAGTGTAGAAGTGCCGGTAGTCGTACTCGCCGCCGTCCTCGAGGTAGTGGAAGCTGAACTGCTGCGCGCCGCGTCCGGTGACGTGCCGCATGGTCGCCGTGGTCGCCAAGCGCTGGGGCCAGTCGATGCGGCCGAAGAAGGCGGTGCGACCGTCGGGCGAGGCGCGATGCGCGGCATCGTGGCGGACGAGGAGGTCCGCGGCCGGCTCGATGTCGTCGCCGGTGAAGAGCACGATCTCACCCGACGCCAGGGCCAGGGCGCGATTGCGCGCCGCGGCCGGGCCACGGTTGGCCTGCCGCGCGACCTGGAGCGGAAAGCGGCCGGCCGGCCAGCCGGCGAGCAGCTCGGCGCTGCCGTCGGTCGAACCGTCGTCCACCACCACCACTTCGAAGGCGGGTGTCCCGGGCGCTTGCTGCGCATAGGCCGCGAGCGTGCGCGCGAGCGCCTCGCGGCGATTGAACGTCGGCAGGACGACCGAGAAGCGTGGTCCGGTCACCGCGCCTCCGCCCGGGCGAGGGACCCGGTCCGCGCGAAGAAGCCGCGCAGGTACGCGCGGCGACAGCGGCGATCCCACTCCCTGGCCGGTGGTGCGAGGGCGCCCACCCCGGCGCGCCGTGCGAGGTCGACGACGAGCGGCTTGACCAGCGCCCACCAGGCGAGCGCCGCGTGGCGCTCGACCGCGTAGCGCGCGGCCCGACCCGCCCGTTCCTGGCGCTCGATGAAGGGCTCGAGCGACTCGTAGAGGTGATCGTGCCAGCAGAGCGCTGCGGCGTCGTAGCGGCTGACGAACCCTCGTTTCCGGAAGCGCCAGGCGAGCTCGGTGTCCTCGAAGGCGGCGTCGGGGAAGCCCTCGTCGAACGGCTCGGCGAGGAACCAGGCGCGCGGCGCCGAGTAGTTCGAGCCGAGGAGCGCGGTGAAGGGGAGGATGCCGCTGTCCTTCAGGCCGGCGAACCAGTACTGCGGGCCGGCGGGGGCGAGGAAGCGCATCACCGGAGTCGGCGGGTGGCGAGGATCCCAATCGATGCGGCCCTGCAACCCCCCGGTGGCCGCGGCGTGGCGGGCGAGGCAGCCGGCCGCCGGGCGGGTGTCGTCGCCGAGCAGCAGGACGCGCTCGTGGAGCGCCTCCGCGATGCCGCGGTTGCGCGCCGCCGCGGGTCCGCTCGGCGGCAGGCGAAGGCGGCGGTACTGGATCCCCGGCTCGGACGGGGCGGCGAGCGGCGAACCCGGTCGGCGCGAGCCGTCGTCGACCACGATCAGATCGAGCGCCTCGACCTCGCCGCGCAACTCCAGCAGGGCGGCGACGGTGCGCTCGAGGATCGCCGGACGATCCCGCGACGGAATGACCACCGAGAGCGGAGCGGGCCGCGACGTCACTGCCGACATCGGCGCCGAGGGTATCACCCGGCGATCGCGGCTCCGGCCCGATCCGCGACCTCGCGCAGGCGGGCGAGCGCCGCGCGGCGGAACGGGTGCTGCTCCTCGAGCAGCGCGCGATAGGCCTCGCTGGAGCCGAGCGCGCTCTGGGCGAGCAGGGCGTGCGCCACTTCGGGGCAGGCGAAGCGGGGTGCCGAGCGTCGGAAGCGGGCCCGCAGGTCGCTCCGGTCGATCCCCTGTCGGGCCGCCTCGGCGAGCAGCGCCGGAGCGTGGCGCGCCACGACCCAGAGGATCTCGTAGCGCATGCGAGCCTCGCCCGTGGCGGCATCCGTCCCCTCGCGCAGCGTGTTCGCCGGGTGCACGCGATAGACCACCAGCGGTTCCTCGACCACGCGCAGGCCACGGCGCGCCAGCTGCAGGGCGAGATCCCAGTCGTGGCAGTAGCGCAGCGGCAGCAGCTCGAGCTCGCCGAGCCAGGCGCGCCGCAGCGCGAGGTTGGAGGTCGTCGCCACGAAGTTGCCGGCCAGCAGGGCGAGCTCGGGGCGCTCGAGGTCGCTCAGGCCCGGGCCCGGCTCGGGCTGCGGCCAGGGGGGGAGATTCCGCCAAGCCTCCTTCCGACCGATGACCGCTCCGACCTGGTCGACGATCTCGATCCAGGAACAGGCCGCCGCCGCCGCCGGATGCCGAGCCAGTTCGTCCATCAAGCGTTCCACGCGCCGCGGCGGGAACGCATCGTCGGAATTGAGCACGAAGAGCACCTCGCCACGCGCCAGCTCGAGTCCGCGGGCGATCGCGGCGTGCGCGCCGCGGTTCTCCTGTTCCACGAGGCGCACGCGCGGATCGGCGGTGAGCCCGCGCAACAGCTCCTGGCTGCCGTCGGTCGAGCCGTCGTCGACCACCACCACCTCGAGCGCGGGATAGCTCTGGGCCAGCGCGCTCGCGATCGCTTCGCCGACGAAGGCCCGGTGGTTGAACGAAGGAACGACGATCGAGACCAGCGCGGGTGTGCTCATCGCGCCCCCTCGCCGAAGATCGCCGCGTCGGTCTCCTCGACGAAGCGCTCGAGAGCATGGCGGTCGGCGATCGTCCGGCGGGCGATTTCGCCGGCCTGGCGCCGGGTCGCGGGATCGAGCAGCGCGCGCAGCGCGCGCTCGAGACCGTCGAGGTCCCCGGGTCTGGCCGACCGGCCCCCTCCCGGCGCCAGCAGCTCCGGAACCTCGCCGACCGCCGTCGCGACCGCCGGGCGCCCGTGCGCCATGCCCTCGAGGAGGAAGAGCGGCAGCCCCTCGTGCTGCGAAGTGAGCAGGCAGAGATCCACCGCGTCCAGCCAGCGCTCGGGATGCGGCTCGAGCGGCCGGCGCAGCAGCTGGGGCAGCGGCCGGCGGGCGAGCTCGGCGTCGATCGCCGCGTCGAGCGGCCCGCCGCCGACCAGGAGGAAGCGGGCCTCTTCGGGCCGGAACCGGCGGGCGAGCTCCAGCACGTCGAACGGCCGTTTCTGGGGGTGCAGGCGAATGAAACTCGCGATCAGGGGGACGTCTCCGGCGATCCCCAGCTCGGCGCGGAGCTCCCGGCGGCGCGCCGGCTGCTCCGCCGGGGGCGGAGCGATGCCGTGGCGCACCAGGGCGATGCGCTCCCGTGGCACGCCCTGGCCGAGCGCGAGCTGGTCGGCGATCAGCCGATTCACCGCGAGGTGGCAGTCGATCGTCCGGCGGTGCCGCGGCGTCAGGCGGCGGATCCACCCCACCCGGTGGTCGAAGAGCTGATGCGTGATCCGCAGGCGCGGAAAGCGCCGCCGGAGCGTGTCGACGGCGTCGTAGAAGAGGGTGCAACCGTTCCAGCAGGCGAGGGCGTCGACCCGGTGCCGCTCGAGCAGCGCGGCGAGCGCGTCGAGGTGCAGCTCGCGGGGCAACAGGTCGCCGAGGAGAAAGACCGGGAGGAGCTCGTCGGCCTCCGCGAGGCGATTCCCGAGCTCGGGCCGGTGCGGCTCGGTGGTGACCACGAGGAGGCGCCGCCGGCCAGCGACGGCGGCGGCGTAGTCGAGCAGCAGACGCTCCGCGCCACCCACCGCGAGGAAGGGCAGCAGGAGCAGCGCCGTCGCCCGATCCGGCGCCGGGTGGAGCGGCAGCCGGCCAGAGAGCGCTCGCGCGGGGAGCTCGAGCACGCCATCCACGGGGGGCGCGCCGAGCAACCAGTGATCGCCCGCGATCGTCCACGGTTCCTCCGTGGTGGGCACGGGCGGCGAGGGCGGGAAGCGGAGGAGACGGCCGAGTCGCGCGGCGGCCGTCCGCCCCGACCGTGGCCGGCGGAGCAGCAGGAGCTCGCGGTCGGCGCTGCCGACCCAGTCGAGGTCGGCGCTCTCGCCGGCGAGCAGCAGCGTCTCGAGCGTGGCGCGCGACGCGTCGAAGCGGGGCGAGTCCGCGAGAGTCAGCGTCCAGGCGGGCTCGGGAGCGCCCGCTTCACGGCTCCAGGCGCTCTCGCTCTGGCGCGCGAGCAGGCGCTCCCAGGCTGCGGAATCCGCGCCTGGCGCGAACTGCACCGTGATCGCCGGCGAGCCCGGCGGCGGCGACACGCTGGACGGTCCTTCGACGGCGACGCGGAACGGGAGCTCGTCGGCCCGGCGCCGCCGGCGCCAGCGGGCGAGAGCGAAGCGAGAGCGCAAGGCGCGCAGCCGGGCGCGGGCCGGCGCGCTGAGCTGCCAGAAGAGTCCCTCCCCCGCGCTGCGCAGGCGGCGCCAGGTCATCCACCCGCCATGGCCGTGCGGAAGAGCGCCGCGTAGCGATCCGCGCAGGCCTCGACGCCGAACTGCTCGCCGGCCTGGCTCGCCGCGGCGCCGGCGGCACGGCGCAGCGCCGGGTCGAGCAGCTCGAGGAGCGCCCGCTCGAGCCCGTCGAGATCGCCGGGCTGGCCCGCCACCCGCCCGGCGCCGCTCGGCCGCAGCACGCGCGCGATGTCGCCGACGTCGGTCGCGACGAACGGCCGGCCGGCCTGCAGGCACTCCAGGAGAAAGACCGGCAGGCCCTCGAACTCGGAGACCAGGCAGCCGACGTCGGCGGCGAGCAGCAGCTCGGGAATGTCGTCGCGGAAGGGCAGCCGGCGCGCGCGCCGGGTGGTGGCGCCAGCGAGCGCGCGATCCAGCTCCTGTTCGAGGTCGCCGCCCCCGACCCAGAGGAAGTCGAAGGGCCGGTCGCGCAGCCGGTCCGCCAGCCGGAGCCAGTCGAAGGGCCGCTTCTGCGGATGGGCGCGCGCCGCGGTGAGCACCAGCAGCCGAGAGTCGTCGATGCCCAGCTCGGCGCGGAGTCGGCGGCGGATCGCGGCCCGCTCCGCTTCGTCCGGGAAGGCCCTGGCCGGGCGGCCACAGGGCCAGAGCACCGGGGCGCGCTCGCGCCGCCAGCCGTGCGCGGCGACCAGCGTCTCGGCGATCGGGTGGTTCTCGGCGACGCACCAGTCGACGGTCGAGACGAGGTCGGGGGTATACCACTCGATGTAGCCCACCCGGTGGTCGTAGAGGTGGTCGACGATCGGCAGCCCGGGCCGGTCGCGCCGCAGGCGGCGCGCGAACTCGTAGAACAGGGTCGACCCGTTGGCGTTGTAGAGCAGCCGGATGTCGAGCGTGTCGACGAGGGAGAGCAGCGCGCCGTACATCGCTCCGGGATGCAGCAAGTCGCCCAGGGAGTAGATCAGGGGGCTCACCGTCCGGAAGTCGTCTCGCCGATCGCCGAGCTCCCGGCGGTGGGGCGCCAGGGTGGCGAAGGCGAACTCGAGCTCGCGCCGCTCGGCGAGCCGGCGGGTGGTCTCGAACAGCGTGTGCTCGGCTCCGCCCCGGGCGAGGAAGGGTGCGAGGACGAGGATCCGGGGGGCGGACGCCGGCGGGCCGGGGCGGCGCAGCGTGGCGGCGTCGAGGACGGCCACCTCGAGCGGCGCGGGAAGCTGCTGGTCGCTGGTGTAGGGACCGCGCTGCCCGGCGCGTCGGCCGGGCACGGCGCTCACCGGTTCAGGCATCGAGCCCAGCGGGAGCAGCTTGACCAGGGCTCCGGGGGCGAGCGGACGGAGATCCTCACGGTCGAAGTCGAACGCGAAACGATCGCTGCGATAGACCGCGACCGATCCTCGAGCCTCGCCGGCCGACGCAGCCGCTCCGAGGTCGAGATCGACGCGGTCCACCTGCTCGCTCGCGACCACCAGGACGGCGGACTCGACCGCGGTCTCGGCGCCTGCGAAGAGCGTGCGGATGAGGGCTCGCCAGCGCGTCGCGGGAAGCGAAGCGAGCGGGGCGAGCGCGCCGGAGGGGTCGAGCAGCTCGTCGGACGCCCCCTGCCGATTCAAGCGGCGGAGCCAGAGAGGCCGGTAGGATTGCCCTGCCTGCCAGCGCCGCGCGGTCGCCAGGTCCCAACTCGCCCGGGGAGCGAGCTCGACCAGGAGCACCGCGTCGTCGGCAGCGTGGCCCGCTCCACTCCACCGCCAGCGCACCGGCTCGGCGGCGGAAGCATCTTCGGCTGGGCGGGTGGCGACGAGACGGCGCAGGGTCCCCAACTCGCGGCGGATCCAGGGCCACATGTGCGCGGATCGAGACTAGCATCAACGGCGAATCGGACGGACGACGGGAGTCACGAGTGGGAGAGTTCGGGGTCTATGTTCTGGCGAACGACGTCACCGCGGAGTGGCTCGAAGCCTGTCTGCGGAGCCTTCGCCTCCACCACCCCGCGCTGCCGGTGTGCGTCATTCCCTTCGACGATCGCCTGCAGCGCGTGGAGGGGATCGCGGCCCGGAACGGAGCCGTCGTGTGGCGGGACGCCAGCCTGGTCGAGCTCGATCGGCTCGGCGCCACGCTGACCGATCGCGAGGTGGAGATCCGCTACTTCAGGAAACTCGCGACGTTCTGGGGCCCGTTCGAGAACTTCCTCTACCTCGACGCCGATATCGTGGTGCTGGGGCCGCATCTCGAGCGTTGGCTCGAGACGTTCTCCCGCGCCGCGAGCGACTTCGTCTACTACAACTCCGACATCGACCAGGTCTTCCGGCCCGGCCCGTTGCGCGAGGCGATGATCGCGGCGGGCTCGAAGGCCTTCAACGCCGGCATGTTCATGTCGCGGCGGGGAGCCCTGCCCCGCGAGCGCGTGGAGTCGTCGTTCGCGCCCGCGCAGCGCCTGCTCCCCGAGTTCTCGCGCAACGTCGAGCAGGCGTTCTTCAACTGGCTCGCCGTGGAGCAAGGGTTGCGCGTGCATGCCCTGCTCGAGCTCCTCCCGGAGTTCGCGCCGGTCTCCTGGTACCGCTGTCGAGTCGTCCGGCGCGGTGGCCGCTACTTCCAGCCGTGGGACGGCGAGCTGCGGCCGATGGCCCTGCTGCACTGGGCCGGAGTGGCCCTGCCGTTCCTCGCGCACCATCGGATCTTCCTCCGCTCTCGGCTTCGCGGCGAACCGGCGCTGCGCCGGCTCGCCTATCGACTGCGGTGGTACCTCGGGGCGCTGAGCCAGGCGCTGGCGGGAAGATGAGCCGAGCGAGCGAGCACGCTGAGTCTTCCGTTTCGCGGCTCGAGCCGGCGAAGCTCGTGGCCTTCGCCGTCGCGCTCCTGATCGCGGCGTTGCTGCTCTTCCTGGTGATCTGGCTCCGCCTCGCGCGCGGCGGAAACTGGGGGGAGCAGATGGCGCTCTATCCCGATCCGGTCGAGTACGCGGCCGGGGCGTACTCCATCGCCGAGGAGGGCCGGTTCGTGCTCCACCTCGGCCCCTTCGACGCCCGCCCGATGTACTCGCCGGGTTTCTCGATGCTCCTGGCGCCGGCGGTCCGGCTCGGCGTGCCCGGGGATCGACTGTGGAGAGTGAGCGCGCTTCTCGGCTGGCCCGCTGCGGCCTGCGCGTCGGCGGTCGTCGCCTGGTTCGCCTGGCGGCGCCGGCCACGGATGTCGATCGCGGGCCTGCTCCAGGTTGGGGCGGTCGCGCTGGCGGCCGGAGCGACCTGGGTGATCGCGCCGTTCTCGTCCAACTTCGGCTCGACCCTGCTCAGCGACGAAGCGACGCTTCTCGCCTCCTTGGTCACCGTGGCGGCGATGGCCGTCGGATTGCGCAGTGAAGGGCGACGCAGCGACGTCTTTTGCACCCTCGGAGGGGCGGCGTGGGTCGGCGTGGCGGCGTTGCGCCCGGTTTCGGCCGCGCTCCTGGCGATGGGCGGGCTGCCGCTGGCGAGTTGGCTGGTTCGCCGGAGGGGGCTCGCGGCGGCGCGAAGCAAGGTGCTCTGGATGGTCCTCGGCGCGGCGGTCGCAGCGCTTCCGGTGGTGGCCCTGCTCGGCCGCTCGGGCTATCCCGTCTTGCGCTGGACCGCGTATTCGTTCTGGAACCCGGCCGAAAAGCACCCTGGAATCTCCGACTTCCGGATCGAGTACGCCTGGAACGGCAATCCGGACCGGCCGCGCGGTCCAGGTCAGCCACTCGTGCCGCATGCTGCGGTCGCCGCCAAGACCTACCTCGGGATTCCTGGCCTGGTGCCCTGGCACTACCTGGGATTCGGCTGGCCGGTGCTCGGTTGGCTGGGGCTCGCGGTCTGGGGCCTTCGCCGGGCGCGGGAGAGCGGCCTCGAAGCCGCGCTGGCGCGGGCCACCTGGCTCTGGATCCTGCTCACGACAGCGCTCTTCGTGGTCTACGCCTGGCCGTTGGTGCGCTACCTGATCGGGCCACAGTGGGTGGTGGTGGTCGCCACGTTCGTGCCGCTGGCCGCCCAGGCGGGCGGTGGCCGGCCGCGCCGGGCGGTGCTGGCGGTCGTGGCGGCGGCGGCGATCACCGCGAGCTCGTGGCTCCTGTACAGCCGGGCTCACGCGACCGCGGTGCCCTGGGAGGACCTCAACGGACCCACGAGGCAGGCGGTTGCGGAGTGGTTGGCGCGCAGCGACGCCGGCCGGCAAGGTCAGACGATGTCCTTCGACCCGGCGCGCGCCCAGGCTCTGGGGCTCCTCGGCCGAGCGGTCCGGGAGCGCATCCACTGTTGGGGGCTGCCGATCGATCGCTATCACTGGGTTCGTCTACGCGAGAACGGATACGTGCGTCTGGATGCCGAGCGGCGGGCCCTGCTCTCGGCTGCGGCCCACCCCTTCGTGCGCCGAGCCGACGACTGCAACGGTGCGGTCGACCACGCTGCTACCATCGGCGAGCCATGACGGGAGGAACTGAACCAGGGATCCAGGCGGCGCAGTCTCCCGCGCGCTTCGCTCCCGAGCGGCAGCTCCCCTCCGTGCTCTATCTCGGCATGAGCACCAGCAACATCTGCAACTACCGCTGCAAGCACTGTCACATCTGGCAGAACGAGGATCGACGGGATCGCCTCACGGGGGTCCAACGCGCTGCGCTGATCGAACAGTTCGCGGCGATGTCGCCGGGGGGCACGGTCGTCCTGCAGGGGGGAGAGGTGACGCTCGATCTGCCCCAGCTCATGGAGTTGGGTAGCGCCTGCCGCGCGGCGGGCCTTCCCTGTCTGATCGTGACCAACGGCTCTCGGATCCAGGACCGGGCGACGGCGGAAGCGCTCGCCACATCCGGGATCAGCGTCGTCTCGGTGTCGCTCGACAGTCACCGGCCCGAGCTGCACGACGCGACGCGGGGCGTGAAGGGAGCGTTCGAGCAGGCGGTGGGTGCGGTCAAGCTGCTGGCCGAGACGCGGGCCCGAACCGGGTCTCCGCGGGTGATCGTCGCCTGCGTCGTCTTCGACCGCAACGCGGGCGAGCTCGCCGCTTACCTCGAGTTCTGCCGCGAGCTCGGCGCGGATCACGTGGACTTCCAGATCCTCGCGCGGACCTTCGCGAACCGCCATCCGGAGCGCGACGTCTTCTTCGAGCGACACTTCTGGCATACCCGCGAAGCCAAGGAGCGCGCGATCGCCGAGATCCGCAGCTTCGTGCTCGAACACCACGATGCGAGCGGTTTTCTGGTCAAGCAGCCCGCCGACCTCGACTGGATCGCGAGCTACATCCGGGATCCGGACTTCCGGACCACCCGACCGGTGTGCGGGTCCCACGAGCGCAATCTGATCGTGGACACCGAGGGCAACGTGGCGCTCTGTTTCAACACGGCGGCCATCCTCGCCGATCCGTTCGTCGGCAATGTGCGCCACGCCTCGTTGCGCGACCTCTGGGCCGGTGCCAAAGCGGCAGAGGACCGCCGCATCATGGACCAATGCACGCTGAACTGCGGCGCCCTGAACTGTCACCGTCGAGCTCCGGGGTCGAGTTGAAGAAGTGCTTTGTTTCGAGAGACTTAGATTTCTTGTCCGAGGGTAGTATCATGGCTCCGGTTTTCGCATCAGAGAGAACAGGACAAGGGCCAGAGGCCACTCAAGCGGGGACGATCCCCGAGGAGGAATTCATGAAGAGAAGTGCTCTCAGCATCCTCGCGGTGTTTGCGATCCTCGCGTTCGCCGCCACCTCCGCGCAGGCGTTGAACAGCATCACGGTCAACGCCGGCTCGGCGCTCGAGGGCTCCTTCGGAGCTCAGGTCACGATCACCGACAACACCAGCAACACCTTCGTCAGCAGCGATCATCCCACTGACGAGACGCACTTTCTGGTCCGCTTTCGCATGAACCTGGGCGGCATGACGATTGCCCAGGGCGCGCCGATCAACAACAACTACTTCCGCATGATGCACCTGAACAAGGACGGAGAGGGTGCCCACGTCGTGTTCTTCGTGCAGCGCGTCCCGGACACCGGCAACCTGCATTTCGTCGCCTGGAGCAAGGAGTCGAGCGGCGCCAACAACTACCGGTTCGTGGGTGGGTTCTTCTTCCAGTCCTATCAGGGGAATCCCTCCTTCAACCAAGTCGAGTGCGAGTGGTTCCGCGCGACCTCGGCGTCGGCCAACGACGGGCGCCTCCACTGCCGCAAGCTCGGCACGGGCGGCAGCGAGTTCGACACGACGAATCTGGACAACTTCAACACCGAGATCGATCAGGTTCGCGCCGGCTTCTTCGCCTTCGACACCTTTACCGGCACCGGCACCTACAAGTTCGACGGCTACGAGTCCTTCCGCTAAGCGCTCGTCGTCGGCTTCGATTCTGCAAGGAGGGGCAGCTCCGCATCGGAGCTGCCCCTTCTCGTGCTTGGGCGACAGCTTCGGATGAGCCGGCACTCGACTCGCACGCTCCTGCTCCTCGGCCTGGCCGCCGGGCCGGTCGCGGCCATGCACGCGTCCCCCGGCGTGCGCTGGGGTTGCACGCTCTTCGGTCTCCTCTGTGGCGCCCTGCTGGTCCTCTCCTGGATCTCCGAGATTGCCGGGCTCGCGCGACCCGGACCTCGCCCGCGGCCGATGGAGCGCCGGGCGCGCCGCCTCCTGCTGGGGGCCTCGCTCCTCACCTGCTACCTGGCGATCGAAGGGGGGGCGGCGCTGGTCGTGGCGCTGCCAGAATGGGGAGAGCCGTTGCGGACGTTTCGCGCCCGGTACCTCTTCGAGAGCCCGCCACTGCTCGTTGCTCACCCCTTCCTGATCCTGACCAACAACCCCGCCCGCGAGGGAACGAACGAGCAGGGATTCCTCGGTCCCGGCTATGCGATCTCCAAGCCCCCGGGCACCTTTCGCATCGCTTGCCTGGGAGGTTCGACGACCCAGGACGGCTACGTGAAACTGTTGCGGGAGATCCTGGCCCGGCGTTTCCCCGAGCGGTCCATCGAAGTCCTGAATTTCGGCAATCCAGCCTGGACCACGACTCAGATCCTGATCAACTATCTGCTCAACGTTCGCCCCACCTCGCCCGATCTCCTGGTCGTCCTGACGGGTGCCAACGAGATCAAGGTTCGCGGCTATCCGGAGTTCCGCTCGGATTACAGCCATGCCTTCGGCGTTCTGACCCGACCGCCGCCGCGATTCGATGCCCCTCTGGTGGCTGGCTTCAACGGCTACGCCTTGATCAAGTGGCTCGCCTGGTCGCGCGCCGGCCGCCCGCCGACGATTGAGCTCACCGACGTCATCCAACGGCCGGGGGGGCTATCGCAGCCGCTCCGCCGGGAGGAGCTCGCGCCGATGGAGCGCAATCTGCGGGACCTGATTCACGCCGCGCGGGCCGAGGGGACCGACGTGGTCCTCGCCGCGGAGCCCTATTCGCGGGCGCGCCTCGAATGGGGCGGCAGCAAGTGGCTCGAGCACATGGAAGAGGTGGGCGTCCTGATCCGGCGCGTGGCGGAAGAGGAGGGCGTCTTCTTCCTCGACCTCGATGCGCCGATCACCGGGCACGAAGCGATGTTCGTCGACCCGATTCACCTCGATTCGAAGCTCGGAGTCCCGCTCAAGGCCGAGATCATCGCGCGGGCGTTGGAGGCTCGTCTGGAGCCGCTCGATCCGTGACTCGGCAGCTGCGGATCGGAGCCATGGTCGCGTGGGTCGTTGCGATCGGTTGCCAGCGGCCGGGCGCGACGCCGCTGCCGCTGCGCTGGATCGAAACCGCGAGCGAGCAGCGGCTGCGACCGGAGGAGATCGCCCGGATCTCTCCGGTGCTCGACCTGGATTTCACCGGTGCCGGATCCCCGGCCGAGGTCGTCCTCGACCAGGCTGAGATCCTCGACCAGGGGGGGCCGGAGGGGATCGTCCTGCGGCCACGCCACGGCCATCCGACGCTCAGGCTCCGGCGTCGCTTCGCCCCCGGCGAGGCCCGCGTGGTCGAGGTTTCCCTCGCCGGGCTGGAGCGCGGGAAGCTCGGCCTGACCTGGAGCGACGGCGACGAGGTCCTCGGCCGCCGAGAGCTCGACCGACTCTGGGCGCGGGGAGCCGCCGGCGACCGGTTCCGATTCGACCTCGCCGACGCTCTGCCCGCGGATCGCGCGGTCGAGCTGACCCTCGAGCTGACCAGTGCTCCGGGGGAGCTCGTGGCGCTGCGGAAGGTGACGGTCGGCCGGCCGGACCTGCCGCCAGACCGCTTGGAGGAGCTCGCGGCGCATCCCTGGAAGGTGACCCTGGCGGACGACCTGCGCAGCGTGCTGGTCGCCCCGGCGAAGGGCGACATCGCACGTCGCTGGCGAGTGCCCGACGAGGGCGAGCTCCGACTCGGCGTCGGAGTGCTCGGAGGCTCCGGCTCTCGGACGACGTTCTCGGTGCACATGCGCGTCGCAGGCGAGGGAGATCACGAGCTCTGGAAGGCGCAGGTGGAGGGCGGGAGCGAGGCCCGCTGGCGCGACGTCGCGCTGGATCTTCGCCGCTGGGAGGGCCGGGAGGTCGAAGTCCTGCTGCGTGCCGTCCCGGATCCGGCGGGACCGCCGGCCGCCCTGAGCCTCTGGTCGTCACCGGAGTTGAGATCCGCGAGTCCCACCCGTGCCGGGGGACCGAACCTCGTGCTCATCGTGGTGGACACCCTTCGTGCCGATCGCCTGTCGCTCGATGGTTACGAGCGCCGGACCTCGCCCAACTTGGACGCTTGGGCAGCGCGGAGGGGCGTCGTCTTCCGCAACGTCATTGCCCCGTCGGGCTGGACTCTGCCGTCTCACTTCTCGCTGTTCACCGGGCTCGACGCCATCCGGCATCCGGCGAACTTCGACACGTTCGCGGCGCGCACGGAACAGTTCGAGCTGCTGGCTGAACGCTTGCGGTCCGCCGGCTACTTCTGCCAGGCGATCACCGGCGGCGGATTCGTGCACCCGCTCTACGGATTCGCACAGGGCTTCGACTCCTACGTCTCCTGGCCCGCGGCGCGCGATCGAGACGAGGAGCTCTCGGAGCACGTGGCGAGGGCGATCGACTGGCTGGAGCGATCTCGCCCGGAACCGTTCTTCCTCTTCTTCCACACATTCGAAGTGCACACGCCGAATCGAGCCCGGCAGCCGTTCTTCTCGAGGTTCTCGGCACTTCCCCCCGAGCTCGAGGCAGTCTCCGAAGGGGTTGCGCCGAGCGCGGCCGAGGGATTCGTGGGCCGCAGCACCTGGCGCCTCGCAGCGACCGACGATGGTCCGTCGCGTCCACTCTCCGCCGATTTGGCCGCGCTACCGTCGGATCTCTACGACAGCGCGGTCGCCTACGCCGACTTCCAGCTGAGGGATCTCCTACAGGCTCTCGAGCGTGAAGATCTGGGTGATCGTACGGCTGTCGTCGTAACCTCGGATCACGGCGAGGCCTTGGGCGAAGGCGGTCTCGCGAGCCATGGACACCTCTACGAGAGCAACTTGCGCGTCCCGCTCATCGTCTCGCCGCCTGGAGGAGTGGTGCGTCCCAGGGAGATCACGGCGCAGGCCAGGCTCATCGACCTCTTCCCGACGCTGCTCGACTTTGCCGGACTCGAAGTGCCGGACGGCATCGAAGCGAAGTCCCTCACCGGCTGGATCGCCGGCAGCGAGCGGCCAACGGCGCGAGCCGCCTGGTCATACGCCGCGCTGACCAGCGACGGCTTGGCGCTCAGCGACGGTCGCGGGCACAAGCTGGAGTGGCGCGACACCGTCTGGAAACCGGCGGCGGGCGCCGTCCGGCTGACCGACGTCGTTGGCCTCGGAGAGGGGCGCCTGGCGGTCGATGCGGCGTCGCAACGCCTCGAGCAGAATCTCACGAGCCTTGCCAGGCGATACTTCGCCGTGCGGGCCGCAGGGTTACACCTCGAACTCGCCAATTCTGGTAGCCGTCGGGCCGTGATCCGGCTGAAGTCGGCGCTCATCCAGCCGCTCAGCGTCAAGTCGCCGAACCTCGAGCCGCCGTACCTCTCCTGGCGCGACATGGGTGAGCTCGAGCTGCCGCTCGCTCCGGGGGCGCGCGTCCGCCTGGTCTTTCAGCAGATTGCCGGCGACAGCGTCTCCCTCTCGGCCGACGCGCGTTGGGAGTCGTGCGGCGAATCCGCCGCGTGGGAGTTTCACGAGAGCCTGGTGAGTCTGCCCGCGGGTCAGCGGCACAGCTTACGCTCGCCGTGCGATGGCGGCGAGCTCGTTGACGCGCGCACCTCTTGGATCGGGCTCCTGCCCAGCGGCGTGCAGGAGGCGCTCGACCCCGCACTCGCTGCCGACCTGCGCGCGCTCGGGTACCTGAAATAGGATGCCGACGGAGTCAAGCCCATGGCAACCGTCGAAGAAAACGTCGCGCACTGGGGTTCGCACGACTGGTCGACCGGCGGCGAGGAGTGGTCCGAGACCTGGGGCGGAAGCTTCGCGCAGTGGTTCGGATCGATCCTGCCGCGCGTTCACCACTTCCTCCCGTGCGGTCGGGCTCTAGAGATCGCCTCGGGCGCCGGGCGTTGGTCGGCGTTCCTCGCGCGTCACTGCCGGCACCTCGAGCTGGTCGATCTCACAGCGGAGAGTGTCGAGCTCTGCCGCTGGCGTTTCCGATCGCAGGACCACATCGTGGTCCACCAGAACGACGGGCGGACGCTGCCGATGATCGGTGCCGGAGAGATCGACTTCGTGTTCAGCTTCGATTCGCTGGTGCATGCGGAGTTGGACGTGATCGCGAGCTACCTGCGCGAGCTCGAGCGGATCCTCCAACGCGACGGAGCCGCGTTCCTGCACCACTCGAACTTCGCCGCGCTCCTCGCGGAAGCGCCCGCGGGGCTGGAGAACCGTCACTGGCGGGCGGAGTCGGTGTCTGCCGACGCCGTGCGGAAGGCGGGTGAGGCGGTGGGGCTCTCGGTGGTCGCGCAAGAGCTGGTCAACTGGGGCTGCCCCTGGCTGACCGACTGCTTCTCGCTGGTCGTCCGCCCAGGGTCCAGGTTCGACCGTGCTCCGGCGCGGCTCACCAACCCCGACTTCATGGCGGAAGCGGCGCAGGTGCGTCGCCTGGCGCTTCTCTACGGCCGTAGCGACGAAGTTCCTCCCCGACGCGACCCGTAGAGCTCGATCCCGGGTCCGGTCAGGTGCGGTGATGGAGCCTCGGCCGACACAACGTCGGTGGTGCGCTGCGTCGCGGCCTGGGGAGGGCTCGCCGGGAGCCTGAATCGCGGCCGGCCGAAGGGGCCGCCGACGAGGACGGGACGCAGGCACCCGACGGGCGCATCGCGGAGGGCTGCCGACGGCTCGCGCGGCACTTCGCGGACCGGGTCTAGCGCAGGTAGCCGAGCGCCGCGAGTTGGCGCATGTGCTCCTCCTCGACGGGGCCCTGCGCGCGGCGGCGCGCGCTCACCGAGCCGCGGTACTCGAGGCCGACTCCGGTCTCTCCCGGGTTCGGCAGGCGGCCTGCCACCGGCCGCCATCCCTTGCTGGAGAACAGCCAGCTCTGGACGCCCGGCGGTTGCGGGAGCTCGATCTCGAGGATCGGTGCGGCGCCCCATTGCACGCGCAACGGACCCTCGGGCGCCCCATCCAGCAACCAAATGGAGGTCTCGCCGGGCGCCAGCTCGAAGCTCGCTCCCTGGCCGGTCGCTCGCAGGGCCACGGCGGACGGTCCTTCGGCGCGCAGGCGCGTCGCGGCGGCGATCGGGCCGAGGATCTTGCCGCTACCGGCCGTGGAGTCGGCGTTGCGCACCGAGAGACGCCAGCCGCTGGCGGCATCGTGCAACGTCGACGCGGCCGTCGCGCGGAGCTTCTCGAGGTCCCCGAAACCTGCGGAACGGTTCACCAGCTCGCCGGGGTCGCTGCGCAGGTCGTAGACCTCCTCGCGACCGAGGAGGGGAGCCCACGCGGTGTTGTTGAAGAGGTACTTCAACCGGCCTCGCGAGCGCAGGGAGATCCCGCGGTTGGCGTCCACGGCGTACGACCAGGCTTCGTCCGGCACGCTTCCCCGCCCCGCCAGGAGCGGGAGCAGGGACACGGCGTCGAGGTGGCCGGGGACCGGCTGACCGGCGAGCTCGAGGAGCGTCGGCATCAGGTCCATGAGGCGAATCTGCGCGTCGATCGTGCGACCCTCGAGGCCCCGTCCGGGAGCCGCCAGCAGCAGCGGGACGCGGAGGTTGTCGTCGTAGAGGTGGCCGTGCATGCCCATGCCGTGCTCGCCGAAGGACTCGCCGTGGTCGGAGACCACGGCCACGACCATGCGATCGAGCGCTCCCTGCCGCGCCAGCTCCTCGAGCAGCCCGCCGATCCGGTCGTCGGCATAGGCGATCGCACTGTCGTAGAGCGCGCTGGCGAGCGCCGGCTCGCTGCTTCGCACGGCGCCGGTCCGCCCGTCGAGGCAGACGTAGTCCGCGGTGAGCCGCGCGAGGTGACCCTCCTCCGGGTCCGGAGCCGGCGTCCGCAGGAGGACCTCGCAGCCCGGATCCGCGCGCTCGGGGTAGAGCTCGCGAAAGAACGGCTGGCGTGCGCGATAGGGACTGTGCACCTCGTAGGTATGGAGGAGGAGGAACCTGGGCAGAGTGCGCGGCTCCCGGAGCCATCGTCGGATGTCGGACAAGCCGGCCTCGAGCTCGTCGTCCCGGCGCTCCGGCTGCCGCCAGTGGCGATAGACGTCGAAACCCTGGGTCAACGCGTAGCGGGGATGGAGCTTGGCGCCTCCCGTCGTCGCCAGTGTCCGGTAGCCCGCGGCGCGGAGCGCCTCGGCGATCGTCCAGAGGTCGTCCGCTGCGGGATCGTGGTTCGCCCCGTGGCGGAAGGCGTCGAGGCCCGTGAACAGCGAGGCGTGCGAGGGCAGAGTCGACGGGGCCTGCGCGATGACGTCGGCGAAACGGGCCGCGCGCTCGGCGGCGAAACGGTCGAGCTTCGGAGTGGTCCGGCGCGCGTAACCCGACATCGAGAGTCGGTCGGCCCGCAGCGTGTCGATCGAGACCAGCAGGATGTCCGGCGCGGTTCCGGCATAGGGGCCCGCGGCGACGGGGTCCGAGTAGAACGCCAGCGGCGGGCTGCCGTCGCTGGTCGATGCGGAGAGCTCGAGATCGATCGCTTCGCCGGCGAAGGGCGCCAGGTCGACGGTCACGTCGAACCACCGCTCGCGCTCGGCGGGCTCCAGCGTGCGCTCGAAGATCGGCTCGACCGCGGCGGCGGTGCGCCGCGCGGCGACGAGGAACCGGACCGGCTGCGCCTGACCTTCCGGCATGCCGAAACCGAATGAAAGAACGCTGTCGCGCGGCGAGACGGCCGAGCGGCGGCGGCTCGGGACGGCGGTCGCCAGCAGCGCGTTCCGGAGCTCGCCCCCGAGGCTGACCTTCCACGCGTGGCGGGCTGCCGCCACCAGCCGATCGGGGTCGAGGGTGCGGCGAAGCGCCCGGACCTCGCGAACCTCGGCGCTCCTGCGCGAGGCGGCGTCGGTATGCAGGCTGGCGCCGATCACGGCGCCCTGCCAGGCCGGGGAGCTCCGGAGGTCGAACGCGAAGGTCTTCGTTTCGCTTCCGGGAGCGAACTCTCCCTGCAGCGCAAGCCTTCCCGGGGGTTGCCCCGGAGCGGGATTCCGCGGGATCCAGAGCAGCACGAGCTCGGAGTGCTCGAGGCCCGACGCGGTGACCTCGAGCAGGTCGAACGTGGAGGCGTCGAGGGGCGCGCTGGTGCTCCAGAGCGGATGATTGCGCGCCGGATCCTGCGCGATTGCCGCGGGAAGTGGCAGGCCTGCCGTCCAACGAGCGACCTCTTGCGTCCGAGCCACCGTGGTCTCGTCGAAGACTTCGCTCGACGGCGCCTCGATCCAGCGCGTCGTCCCGTCGCTCGGCGCGGCCTGACAGCCGGCGAGCAGGAGCCCGGTCAGGGAAGCGACGAGCGCGAGGGCGCTCCGCCGCGATGCCGCCGGCGGGCGAGGGCGATCGCACCGACGAGACCGACGAAGCCGCAGAGGAGGAGAGCTTTCGAGGCTTGCCACCCGGGCGGAGCGTATCGCAGCGCGACACGGCTCGCGCCCGCTTCCAGCCAGAGCCCGAGAAAGGCCCCATCGACGCGCACGATGCGACCGCTGCGCGGCCCAGCGAAGACGCGCCAGCCGGGGGACCAGGCGACGCTGGAGGCGAGCAAGCCCCCGCGGGGAGCGAACACGTCCAGGTCGAAGCCGTTGTTGACGGCACGAATCGCGTCGACTCGCGCGCCGGGCGGCGGATTCACGAGATCCCACGCCTCGACGACGGAGATCTCCGTGGGGACCACGTTCCAACTCGCCAGCGCCAGGGCGCTCGCCCGGGATCCCGCGGCCACCACCCGGCGAGGGACGTGGAAGAGCTGGAAGGCGGTCGCGTCCTCCCAGAGCGCCGCATCCGCCGAACGTGAGACCAACGTCCAGGGCGCCGGCAGGGGTCGGTTGGGCCCCACCAGGAGGAAGCGGACCGCGAGGCGACGCAGCATCGCGAAATCCAGGTTCGGCGGGAAGTGCAGCGGTTGCCCGGCGGGACTGCCGGGGAATCGCGCCCGCAGCAGCGCCAGGGGGGCCGCAGGGCGCAGGGCGTCGGAACCGCGCGGATCCCAGAGTCCGTAGAGCGCCGGCAGGTAGGGAAGGAGGCGATCGTCGCTGGCGCTCACCCGGCACGGCGCGTCGAGGTTCGCGACCCGAGACGACAGGTCGCGGATCGTTTCCGGGGGCCGGAGATCGAGCTCGGCGGGGACCCTCGGCTGGCTCGCCACGCCGAGCATCAGCAGATCGACCGCCACGGCGGTCGTCGCGAGCGCGGCGAAGCGGGAGCGAAGCCGGGGCGACCCGAGGACCAGGGCGAGCGCGAAGGGGCTGGCGAGGGCGACGAAGGACCAGGCGGGGAAGGGCGCCGATGCCGCGGCCCAGGTCGTCGCGACGCCCGCCAGGCCCGCGCCGACGAGGAAGGACCGCAGGCGACGCCGAGGCGATGGCTGGTCGACGTCCAGGCGAGTCAACGCGAGTCCGGCGGTGAGCGCGATCGCCCAGATCCAGAAACAGCGGGCGCGCGACCACGGGAATCCGTCGAGCAGCGGTACGGCCGTCAGCAGGCGATCGAGCGGTTGAATCGGCAGCGCCAGCGCGAGCGAGGCGATCGCCGCGATCCCCAGCCAGCGGACGCGCAATCCGGGTGCGCTCCAGGCGGCGAGCGCCAGGGCGAGGGTCACCAGCCCGGCATAACCGCTGGCGATCTCGTTCCAGTTGTCCTGTCCCGTCCCGGTCCACGAGCCGTCCATCGGCCATCCCGCCGCGAGCGGCTGCCAGAGCGTCGCCAGGTGGAGCGCGGCGACGGGCGGGGGAGACATCAGCGCGGGATTCTCGGCGAGCTCGGCCGTACGGGCGCTCTCCGGCAGCGCGGTCACGAGAGGGAGCCACGCTGGCGCCGAGAGCGCCGTGCCGAGGAGCACGGTCGCGAGGCAACGGGCGAGGAAGCGGAGCCGGTCTCGCGGAGGGTTCCGGCGCGCCAGCGCGAGGACGGCGCTGGCCGCCAGCGGCGCGGCGAGCAACGCAGGCTCGGGATTCCCGCTGGCGAGCAGCGAGGCGAGCAGCAGCGCCGTCGCCGCGATCGCGCGAGATTCGGCGGCGGCGAGCCGCACGAGCCCGACGGCGAGCGCCGGCAGATGGGCCGCAGCCAGGCCGAGCGGGTAGTAGCGCCAGGCGATGCCGAACGTCGAGAGACCGATGGCCAGCGCCGCCAGGAAGGCGCCGGATCGGCTGCAGCCGAGCTCGCGAGCCAGGAGGTGCGCCCCGAGCAGGCTGAGCAGCAGGGCAAGCGCCGCAGTCACCGAAATCGCCCGCGTCACGGGTAGCGGCAGGGTGAAGAGATGGAACGGAGACAGGACGGCCGACTGACCGTTGGCGAGGAGCGGTTGGCCGACGCCGAGCTCGTGCGACCAGAGGGGGAGCTCGCCGGCGAGGAGCCGGTGTTGGGAGAGGGCACGGAAGGGGAGCAGGATCTCGGTGACGTCGGTCAGCAGGGGATTCGTGAGACGAGGTCGCGGAGCCGAAGCGTCGGCCCAGGGCGCCACGCGATAGGCGATGTCGGCGGGGTACTCGAGCTCGCGCGTCGCCAGCGGGCGTCCGTGCGCCAGGGCGACGATCAGCAGGTAGCCGCTGGCCACGCGCCACGAGACCTCGGATCCGAACCAGTAGCGGAAGACGGAGACCAGGACGGCGGATCCCGCCAGCACGAGGACAACGTCGATCCAGGGCCCGAGCGCGGCCCAGGGGGCGGAAGGGAATTCGGACACCGAGCGGATCTTCTCCCAACCCTTTCCGAAAGGCGATGCCGCGAGGCTTCAGCGTAAGATGCTAGCCCACGGTGAAACTGCTGATCCTCAACGGTTTCGCGTCAGGCGACGCGCCCGGATCGCGGGCCGGGAGTCGAGCCGATCAGTTGCTTCGGCGCGCGCTCCGCGGCGGCGGGACGACGCTGGTGGTGCGAGCCGTCGCCAGCGGAGCCGGGCGCGGCCTCGGTGCCTCGGCGACGGTCACGGAGCTGGCGCTCGAACCCGATCAGTTCGCGGCGCGCACCCCCCTCGACGGCATCGTCCGGGACTTCGCGCCCGACGCGATCCTCGCCCTGGGCCTCGGGACCCTGCCCGCGGTGGCACAGCTCTCCCCGGGAGTGCCCTGCTGGTTGGACTTCGACGCCGATCCGTTCGATCGCGCGGCGCGACCGGCGTTGCCGTGGGGCGAGGAGCGTGAGCTCGACTTCGCGCACCGCCTGGTCTGGGCGATCGACCGGGTCGATGCGACCTCCTGCCCCGACGCCCAGGTGCAGCGGACGCTGCGGGGACTGCTCGCCCTGCGCGGCGTCTTCCCGGGCGCGAGCCACGGAGCCCTCGCTCCGCAGATCATCGGCGAGGACGGCACCGGCATCGAATCTCTCGACGCCTGGCTCCGGGATCCGCGCTCCCGCCCACCCGCGGCGCGCGTCATGGGTCAGCCGGAGATCGTGGATTTCGTGCGCGCCCGCGACGGTGCGGCACGCGTCGCCGAGCTCGAGCGCCGCCTCGCGTTCCGCCTCGGCAGGCTGGCGCGAGCGGCGTCGAGAAAGCTGGCGCGCGGCGCCGCCGTCGTGCTCGACGGCTTGGCGGCGGCGGCCCGGCTTCCACGGCTCGCCACCGCCTACCCGAAGCTGGTGAGGCGGGTCGGACCGTCCTCGCAGCGGGGCCTCGGCGGAGGCGAGCCGATCGACCTCGGCGCGCTGGAGCTCCGGCTCGGGCGGCGCGCCCGCCTTCTCCTGGTCATGCCGTATCGCATCTACCCGCCGCGGCACGGCGGGGCGGTGCGCTTGTACGGGCTCTTGCGGCAGCTCGCCGAGCGATGCGATCTCTTCCTCCTGCGGTTCGATCAGCGGGGCGAGTGCCGCCTCGAGCGCAACGAGCTCGAGCGCTTCTGTCGCCGAGTGGAATACCACCACTGGGTGGTGCCGCCCGCTGCGCCACCGCGGTCCAGCTTCGTGCCACGCAACGCCTGGCTCTTCCAGGACGAGCGCGCGGCCTGGCGGATCCGCCAGCTCGTGGAGAGCGAGAGCATCGACGTCGTGCAGCTCGAGTATGCCGAGATGGGGCAGTACGCGACGGCCGCGGGAGGTGCCGCGGTCATTCTCGTCGAGCACGACGTCGCCTTCCGGTCGCTCGCGCGACGGCGGGAAGTCGAGCTCTCGGAGCGCTTCGCCGATCGGCGTTACCACGGCGCGTCCTGGCGCGACCTGGTGCGTCTCTATCGTTACGAGATCCGCGCCTGTCGGGCGGCCGACGAGATCCACACGATGTCGGTCGAGGATGCGCGCCACCTCGCGGCCCATCTCCCGGCGTCGACGCGCCTGCGCGTCGTGCCGAACGCCGTCGACAGCGCACGGCTCGCACCGCCGGAACCCGCTCCGCACCGCGAGGGGGCGCTGTTCATCGGGAACTTCGAGAACCTGCCCAACCGCGATGCCCTCGAATGGCTGCTGGAGGAGATCTGGCCGCGCGTCCGCGAACGCCAGCCGGAGACTGCATTGACCGTGGCAGGTGCGCGCATGCCGGCAGAGATCGCGAGCCGCCAGCGGAGCGAGGGCGTGACGGTGATCGGCGAGGTGGACGATCCGGCGACTGCCTACCATCGTCACCGCGTGCTCGTGGTGCCGCTGCGCGCCGGGTCGGGGACCCGGCTGAAGATCCTCGAGGCGTTCGCGGCGGGGCTGCCTGTGGTGTCGACCCGCCTGGGTGCCGAAGGGCTCGAGGTGGAGGACGGGCGCCACCTGCTGCTGGCGGATGACGAGGAGGGTTTCGCGGAAGCCGTCGCGCGGTTGCTCACCGACGAGGAGCTCGGCCGCAGGCTGGCGGAATCCGCCCGGCGGCTGGTGCGGGAGCGCTATGACGTGAGCTCCGCCGCTCAGCTCAACTACACCGCGGTGCTGCAGCTGGCGTGCCGGGGCGAGCGAATGCCGGAGCCGGTGGCGCTTCCACCGCTCGCACCGCCGACGCTCGAGGTGTCGGTGATCCTGCCGACGCGTTCGGGAGGCCGGCTGCTCGAGCGCACGCTCGTGGCGATCGCCGGGCAGGCGACCGGCCGCAGCTTCGAGGTGATCTGCATCGACTCCGGTTCGCCTCCCGAGGAGTTGGCGGCGATGCGCGCCGCCGGCGCGCGAGTGATCGAGATTCCGCCGGCGAGCTTCAATCATGGTCGGACGCGGGACCTCGGAGCCGCGCATTCGCGCGGTCGCGTGCTCGTTTTCCTCAATCAGGACGCCGTCCCGGCGGATGCCCATTGGCTCGAGCGCTTGACGGAGCCGCTCTTCGCGGCGGTCCCACCGGCTGCGGTGCAGGGCGGGATCCAGGAGTTTCCGCCGCAACAAGGCGACGCCCCGCGGCGGTTCTTCTGGGACTCGGGCGGGCCCCGGTTCAATTTCACGCGGGAGTCGCAAGGCTGGATCGCACGCCACGGCGGAATCGGCTTCTCCACCGTCAATTGCGCGATGCGCCGCGAGATCTGGCGCGCGATCCCCTTCGGCTGGATGCCCATTCTGGAGGACAAGCTCTGGCAGCGGACGGCGGTGGAGCGCGAGCATCGCATCGTCGCGGTGAACGAGGCGCTGGTCCACCACACCCACGACTACGATCTCCCCGGACTGCTCGCACGGAGCCGGGCGGAGGGCGAGGGCTGGCGCTGGCTCGGCGAGCGCTACCGCCTGCGCGATGCCCTCGGCGATGCCTGCCGGCCGAGCGTCTGGCGGGAGTGGTGGCGGGGTGCGCGCCGTGGCGAGCTCGGCGGATGGGCCGGACGCCTCTTTCCGGTCGTCCGTCCCCTGGCCCTCTACTGGGGCAACCGGAGGGCCTCGAGGGCGTTGCGGTGAGCGGTCGTCGCCGCCTGCTCCTGGTGACGCCGCATCCGATCTGGCCCCCGACCCACGGCTGGGCGGTGCGCCTCTGGAATCTGGTGCGCCGCCTCGCGCAGCAGGTCGATGTCTATCCACTGATCTTCACCGGCGGCACCGACGACGAGGCGCAGCGCCGCGCCTTGCAGCCGTACTGCAAGGAGGTCTACTTCCAGCAGTTCGGCCCGCTGTCGGACGCCCCTCCGGATCTGCCGCGGCCGGCGCGCGGGCTGGTCTGGGGAGACGTCGGAGAGCGGATCCGCACCCTGCTCTCGGCGCACCGGATCGACCTGCTGCAGCTCGAGGGGACCGAGCTCGTCGGGTTGCTCCCCTCGCTGCCGGGCGTGCCGGTGATCGTGACCGCGCACGATCTCGGCTTCGAGACCCACCTGCGGCGCTGGTGGGCCCGACTCGGCCGATACGGAACGGAAGGTCACGCGGCGCTCGGTTTCCGCGAGTGCCTTCGGCTGGCGCGCTACGAGCTCGCGGGGCTGGCGCACGCCGACCAGGTCCACTGCATGTCGGAGGCGAACGCCCGCCTGCTCGCCGCCCTGTCGCCGCGCCTGCGCTCGCGCCTGCGCGTCGTGCCCAACGGCGTCGACTGCGCGGCCGTGGCGCCTCCGGCCGGCGCCGGGGCGCCACGCCGTGACGTGCTCCTGCTCGGCAGCTTCCCGCATCCGCCCAACGCCGACGCGGTCGAGTATTTCCTCGCTGCGATCTGGCCGCGGGTGCGGCGCGCTGTTCCCGAGGCGAAGGTCACCTTCGCCGGTGCCTCGCCGCCCGACTGGGTGCTGGCGCTCGACGGGCAGGAGGGCATCCGGGTGGCCGGCGAAGTGGAGGATGTCCGCCCCCTGTTGTGGCGGCACGCCGTGCTCGCGGTGCCGCTCCGCGCCGGTTCCGGGACGCGGATCAAGATCCTCGAAGCGATGGGCGCCGGACTTCCCGTGGTCTCGACGCCGGTTGGCGCGGCGGGCCTCGGCGCGCGCCCGGGCGCGGAGCTCGAGCTTGCCAGACGCCCGGCCACGTTCGCCGCCCGGCTGGCCCGCCATCTGCTCGCGCCGGCCGCGGGGGAGCTCCAGGTGGAACTGGCCCGCCGCTTCGTGGCCGAGCGGTTCGATTGGCAGATCGTCGCGCAGCGTGCCCTTGCGGCGATGGACGCGCTGGTACCCCCCGCGCGGGAGCTCCCGCAAGCGCCGACGGTGAGCCCGACCTCGCCGCCCGTCGGCATCGAGATCCTGGTGCCCTGGCTGCGTGGCTCGACGCTCGCCCCCGGTTTCCTCGACGCGTTGGCTCAGCAGGACTATCACCTGCCCTTCCGCCTCTGCTTCGTTTCGACGATCGAGCCGCCGCCGGAGCTTCTCGGCGAGTGCTCACGAAGGGGGTTCGCCTGGCGCCGCGTGACGGCTGCCGCCCCGACCCTGGGAGCGCTGCTCGACGCGGCGATCGAGAGCTCGCCTGCCGAGCTCTTCGCGGTCCTCGAGCCGCGGGACCTGCCGCGGTCGGATCGCTGGCTGGGGCACCTGCTCTGGGCCCTGCAGCAGCCGTCACCTCCGGCAGCGGTGCTCGGCGAGCTTCTGGCTCCGGGGGCGGCACCGGTCGAGCGGGAGGCACTCGCGGCGCGGAACGGTTTCGCGTTTCGCTTCTCGAATCTGGCGCTGCGCCGGGCGGTCTGGAGCGCGCTGCCCTTCGGGGAGCGGGTGGAGGCCGACCGTGCCTGGCCGCGGGCGATCGCCGCGGCGCATCTCTTCGTCCTCTCGTCGCCGGACGCACCGGTCGACCGGACGGCGTCAAAGTCAGTCGAGCTGGCGTCGACGGGCCCGGACGCTGCCGTGCGCGCCAGCGTCGTGGTCTGCACCCGCGACCACGGAGCGATACTCGGAGAAACCCTGCGCGCGGTCGCCCGGCAGTCGGCGGCGTTCGCCTGGGAGCTGGTCGTGGTCGACAACGGCTCCCGCGACGGCTCGCTCGAGCTCGCGCGCGAGCTGACGCGCGAGTTGGGTCCGCGCGCGCGGGTGGTGGAAGAGCGGGTCGCAGGGCTCTCGGTGGCGCGCAACGCCGGGGTCCGCGCCGCGACGGGAGAACGGATCCTGTTCCTCGACGACGACGCACAGCCTTACCCGGGTTGGCTCGAGGCACTCGCCCGGGCGCTCGACGAGCCAGGCGTCTCCGCCGCGGGCGGTCCGATCGAGCCGGTCTTCGTCGGCCCCCGGCCCACCTGGCTGGAGGATCGCTATCTGCCCTATCTGTCGGCCTGGGACCGCGGCGCCGAGGCCCACGACCTGCATTACAACGAGTTGCCACGCGGCACCAACATGGCCTTTCGCCGGGAGGCGTTCGCGAGGTGCGGCGAGTTCAGCCGCCACCTCGGGCGCCGGGGCCGTTCGCTGCGCTCGTGCGAAGAGACCGAGTTCGGTTTGCGGCTCGAGCGCGCCGGCGCTCGCGTGCGCTATGTCCCGGCGGCCGGTGTCTGGCATCGGGTCGAGACCTCACGGCTCACAGAGGCGTGGTTGGTCGCCCGCTTCGCAGCCCAGGGCGAATCGGAGGCGATCGTCGACTGGATGCACTGGGGTTGGGCCGGGCTGAGGCAGGGACTCGCCGCCGCCCGGCAGCGGGCTCTCGCGGCGACCGCGGAGAGCGGTGGCGGGGCCGATCTCGGTCGGCGCTGTCAAGAATCGAGCCTGCACGCCTACCGGAGGGCGTTCTGGTGGGTCCCGCTGATGGTGCCGCGTCATAAGTCACTGGCGGATGCGACCCCGGGGTCGCAATCTTAGCGATAGGCACTAATGTTTCTTGTCTGAGGCCTTGACAGCCTCCTGCTCGCCGATTATCTTATTAGCACTCGTCGGCGTTGAGTGCTAACTACGCCGGAGACAGTCCGCAGCTTCCAACCTGAACCGTAGAGAAGGAGGACAGCGCAGTGAACATCCGACCTTTGCACGACCGCGTGGTGGTCAAGCGTCTCGAGACGCAGGAGCAGATCCGGGGCGGGATCATCATCCCGGACACCGCCAAAGAGAAGCCGCAGGAGGCCGAGGTGATCGCCGTCGGCCCCGGCAAGATCAACGACGAGGGGAAGCGCTCGCCGATGGACGTCAAGAAGGGCGACCGCATCCTGATCGGCAAGTACTCCGGCTCCGAGATCAAGATCGACAACGAGGAGCTCGTGATCGTCCGCGAGGACGAGATCCTCGCCGTCCTCGAGAAGTAATCCAGAACCCATCCGAAAAAGAGATCAGGAGATATCCCAGATGCCTGCCAAGCAGATTACTTACTCCGAGGAGGCGCGCGGCGCGATCCTGCGCGGCGTCAACAAGCTGGCCGACGCGGTCAAGGTGACCCTCGGCCCCAAGGGCCGCAACGTCGTCATCGAGAAGAAGTTCGGCTCGCCCACGATCACCAAGGACGGCGTCACCGTGGCCAAGGAGATCGAGCTCGCGGACCCGCTGGAGAACATGGGCGCCCAGATGGTCCGTGAGGTCGCCTCGAAGACCTCCGACGTCGCGGGCGACGGCACCACCACGGCCACCATCCTCGCCCAGGCGATCTACCGCGAAGGCGCCAAGAACGTCACCGCCGGCGCCAACCCGATGGAGCTCAAGCGCGGCATCGAGATGGCGGTCAAGGCGGTGGTCGAGCACATCGACCAGTTGGCCAAGCCGGTCGAGGGCAAGGAGATCGCCCACGTCGGCACCATCTCGGCCAACAACGACGTCGAGATCGGCAAGATCATCGCCGAGGCGATGGAGAAGGTCGGCAAGGACGGCGTGATCACCGTCGAGGAGGCCAAGGGCCTGGAGACCAACCTCGAGGTCGTCGAAGGCATGCAGTTCGACCGCGGCTACCTCTCGCCCTACTTCGTGACCGACGCCGAGCGCATGGAGGCGACCCTCGAGAACGCCAAGATCCTGCTCTACGAGAAGA
>CAYZWR010000010.1:0-51168 GCA_964481735.1 uncultured Thermoanaerobaculia bacterium | reverse complement strand
GCTCATCCGCTGGCGTGAGAAGTTCTGGGGACGAAGGTACCAGGCCATCCTCGTCACCGACGAGTCGGAGGCTCAGGTCGACCGCCTCCGCTACCTTCTCGCCCATGGCGTCAAGGAAGGCCTCGTACGATCGCCACTCGATTGGCCCGGCGCTCACTGCGCCAGCGCGCTGCTCGAAGGTCAGCCGTTCGCCGGCCGATGGATCAACCGCACTCTCGAGTACGGCGCGGCACGAAAACACCGTCGGCTCGATTCCGGAGACTTTTCCACGCTCGAGACCGCGAGGCTCTCCCCGCTGCCCTGTTGGAAGGACTTTCCCGAGCTCCGACGCCGGGCCTTCGTACGGGAGCTCGTCGAGGAGGTCGAGCGCGAAGGACGGGTCGAGGAGCGCCGCACGGGCCGGCCCCCGCTCGGCTGGGCCGGCGTAGTCCGGCAGGATCCGCGGTACGAGCCCAACCGCATCAGGAAGAGACCGGCTCCGCTTGCCCATGCAGTGTCACGCGGGGCTCGAATAGCGCTGCGCGAGGCTTACCGCGCCTTTCTCGCCGCCTATCGGCATGCCGCGGACCGCCTGAGAGCGGGATCTCTCGACGTGCACTTCCCCCGGGGTGCCTGCCCACCTTTCCTGCCCTACCGTTTCGCCACCGGATAGGGGCTCTCGCTCGGCCCGGACGTAGGCGTGACGGTCCGCGGCGATCGTCGGTTCGGCGCAGGTCTGCACGATTCGGCTCTTGGTCGTCGTGCCGAAACAGCTCCGAGGAAACTCGTGCGCTTAGCGAGTCGCGGTCGGCCTCAATCAGCTTTGGGGCCACTCCTCTGGGAGGCCGACGAGTGCTTCGGACCGGCTCACCAAGACGAGCGAGCTCTCGAGCGCGACGAATTGGCTGGCACCTTCCTGGTCGACTTGCGCTCGCCTGCGGTCGTGGCACAGGCTTGATCGCGGGGGTGCGCGAGTGGTCGAGGGAGGCGGATCCGAAGAGATCGCAGGAGCACGCCGGTCCGGGGAGTACTGGGATCGCGTCGCGGCCGGCGAGTTCGCCGACGACGTTCGCTACTGGCTCGGGGTGCTGCCGGTGCGGCGCTGGGTCAACCGGCGGATGACCGGGGATCCCGACAAGCTCTACATCCAGAAGTTCCTCGAGGGCCTCCGTGAGCGCTGGCCGCTGCCGCGGGCGCTCTCGATCGGCTGCGGCGCGGGGGATCTCGAGCGCGGTGCAGTGGGGCTGGGCGCGGTCGCCTCGATCGAGGGGAGCGACGTGGGCGAGGGTTCGATCCGCGTCGCGCGCGAGGCGGCGGCGCGTGAGGGGCTCGCCGAGCGGATTCACTACACCGTCGCTGACGCCGCAGGCCACCTCGAGCAGCTCCTCGCGGCGCGGGAGCGCTTCGACGTCATCTTCTTTCACGGCGTCCTCCACCACTTGGCGGATCTCGAAGTCGTCCTCGAGCGCACCGGACGCCTGCTCCGCGAATCGCCTCCCGGCCTCGTCTACATCGACGAGTACATGGGGCCGTCGCGGAATCGCTGGACCCCCGAGCACCTCGCCTGGGCGAGCGGCCTCTTCGCGCGGGTGCCCGCCCGCTTTCGGCGCACGCCTCAGGTCCTACCGCCGATTGCCATGGAGGACCCCACCGAGATGATCCGCTCCGACGAGATCGAGCGCGTCGTCCGCGAGCGGCTCGAGATCGTCGACTGGATGCCCTACTACGGCAACGTCCTCAACCCCCTCGTCTGCTCGATCCGCGGCAGCGCCCTCGAGGAGCCCGAAGTGGCGCGCGTGCTCGACGACGCCATGGCGCTCGAGGACTGGCTCATCGCCCGCGGTCTCCTCGAGCCCTTCTACGCCGCCTGCATCGCACGCGTGAAAGCGGTCTGAGCGGGCGAGTTATCCTCCAGGGATGGCTCGCTGGATTCCGGCGCTGCTGCTCCTCGTAGCCGCGGCCCTCCTCGCCCAGGAGGGGCCGCCCTCGGTCGCGGCACGGGAGAGCGAGCTCGAGGGGATCCGCGGCGAGATCGCCCGGCTGACCGCGCGGCTCGAGCGGGTGAAGGCCTCGGCGGCGGGGATCGCGGGGGAGCTCGAGCGGCTCGAAGTCGAGCTCGAGCTCCAGGGGCAGCGGGTGATGGAGGCGGCGGCGGCGAAGTCGATCGCCGAGGAGAAGGCGGCGGCCTCCGAGCAGGCGATCGCCGAGCTCGAGCGGCGGCTCGCGGAAGAGCGCGAGCGGCTGCGGACCCGGCTCGCCGGCCTCTACCGCATGGGACGCCACGGCTACCTCCGGATGCTGCTCTCGCTCGCCCCGGGCGAGGACCTGCTGCCGGCGGTGCGCGCCCTGCGCTACCTCGCGCGGCGCGACGCCGCGATGGTGGCCTCGATCGAGGACCTCCGGGCGCGACTCGAGGTCGAGCATCGCCAGCTCGCCGAGGAACGTCAGACCGCGCAGGCCTGGTACGCCCGCGAGAGCCAGCGCCGCGACCAGTTGGGCGAGCTCGAACGGCGCAAGAGCGCGCTCCTCGTCGGCACCCGCCGTGAGGGGGAGCGCCTCGCCTCGCGGGCGCTCGAGCTCGGCGAGCGGGCGCGCAAGCTCTCGGCCTTCCTCGATGCCCTCGCCGGACGCAGCGCCGCCGGCCTCGCCGGCCTGCCGATCCAGGACTTCCGTGGCGTCCTCGAGTGGCCGCTCGAGGCCCCGGTGCGCTACGAGTTCGGCCCGCGAACCGATCCGCGCTACGGCACCAAGGTGCCGCACAACGGCATCGATCTCGACACCCCGCCGGGCGTCCCCGTGCGCGTCGTCTACCCCGGCAAAGTGCTCTTCGCGGCCCCGTTCGAGGGTTTCGGGCCGATGGTGGTGGTGCAGCACACCGGTGGCGCGCTGACGCTCTACGCCGGCCTGTCCGAGCTCTCGGTCGAACGGGACGATGTGCTATCTTTGCACGCGCTCTTGGGGCGCTCGGGCACCTCGCTCTACTTCGAGATCCGGGTCCACAACAAACCGGAAAACCCGCGCTCCTGGCTGCGCTAGCCCGAACCCGAACCCCTTGACCGATCCCAACCGCCAGCGCCGCCGCTTCCTGCTCCTCTCGCTCCTCGTCCTGGTGCCGCTGGTCGCGGCCGTGCTGTGGAGCGCCTCCGACGACGGCAAGGAGGAGCCGAGCCCCGACGCGCTCTACCGCTACCTCGCGGTCTTCTCCGAGACGCTCAACCTCGTCCGCCAGAGCTACGTCGAGCCGACCGACGTCGGCACGCTGCTCGCGGGCGCGATGGAGGGCTCGACCGACGCGCTCGACGCCTTCTCGATCTTCCTGCCCGCCGCGGTCCCGGTCGACGCCGAGCCTTCCGTCGTCCCGGGCGCCCGGCACGCCGGCCTGCTGGTGCTCAAGGACAAGGGCGTCGCCTTCGCCGCCTCGGTCGAGGACGGCAGCGTCGCGGCCGCGGCCGGCTTCGAGGAGGGGGACATCGTCGCCCGGCTGGGCGACCGGCAGACGCGGCAGATGCCGCTCTGGGAGATCAACCAGAAACTCGCCGGACCTGCGGGCGCCAAGCTCGCCGTCGAGGTGGTGCGTCAAGGCGAGACCCAGCAGCTCGAGCTCACTCTGGGGGAGAGCCCGGCGCCCGCGCCGCGCCTCGAGCGCCCCGAGGGAATCCCGATGCTGCGCGTGCCGCGCTTCGAACCGGCCGCGGTCGAGCCGGTCCGCGCGCTGCTCGCCGGGTTGCGCGGCGAAGGGGCGACCCGGCTGCTGGTCGATCTGCGCGGCGTCGCCGGGGGCGATCCGGAAGCCGCCTACCAGATCGCCGCGCTCTTCGCCGAAGGCGAGCTCGGCGCGCTCAAGGAGAAGGAGAAAGTGGCGCGCAGCTTCCGCGGCGATCTGCCGGCGGTCTTCCGGGGGACGATCGCCGTGCTGGTCGACGGCTCGACCTGCGGTGCCGCCGAGATCCTCGCCGCCGCGCTGCAGCAGAAAGCGGGAGCGAAGCTGGTCGGCGTGCCCACGTTCGGCTGGGCCGGAGAGCGCAGCAAGCTCGAGCTGTCGAGCGGCGCCCGGCTGCTGCTCACCACCGCCTACTTCGCGGGACCGGACGGCAAACCGCTCTCCGACGGCCAGGCGCCCGACCTGCTGGTCGACGAGCTCTCGCGCCGCTTCGAGGAGCGCGAACGCCCGCTCTCCGAGCTGATCCTCGACCGCGGCATCCGCTACCTGCGCGGCGAGCTCGCCGCCGACGAGCGGCACGCCTAGCGCGACCGGACCGCGCTCGCGCGCACCGACATGGCTCGCCGCAAGCGACGCTCCTCCTACCGCATCGTCCTCTTCCTGCTCGGCGGCGCCGCGCTCTTCGCGCTCGGCGCGCTGCTCGGCGGCCGGTTGCTCGACCGTGCCCCCGCCCGTCGGGAGCGTGCGCTGCGCCAACCGGTCCAGGCGGCGCCGGCGAAGCGCCGCGAAGCTGCCCCGCCGGCGGCCACCCCCGCCGCGCCGCCCACCGCGGCGCGGATCGCGATCCTGATCGACGACCTGGGGGAGAGCGTCACGACGCTCGACGATCTCGCGGCGCTCGGCGAAGGCCTCTCCTATGCCGTGCTCCCCTTCGCCACTCGGAGCGGCGAGGTGGCGGCGGCGCTCGGCGAGCGCGGCGCCGAGCTCCTGCTCCACCTGCCGATGGAGGCGAGGAGCGACGAGGATGCGGGACCGGGCGCGCTCACCGTCGGCATGTCGCGACGTGAGATCCGGCGCGCGACCGAGCGGGCGCTCGCGGCGGTGCCCGGCGCGGTCGGGGTGAACAACCACATGGGCTCGCTCCTCTCGGCCGATCGCGACGCGATGGCGGCGATGCTCGGCGTGCTCGCCGAGCGCGGCCTCTTCTACGTCGACTCGCGCACCTCGCCCGACAGCCTCGGCTTCGCGCTGGCGCGCGAGGCCGGCCTGCCGGCGGCGGCGCGCGACGTCTTCCTGGATCCCGAGCTGGGCGAGGCGGCGATCCGCGCCGAGTTCGCGCGGTTGCTCGCGCTGGCGCGCGAGCGCGGCGCGGCGATCGGCATCGCCCATCCGCATGCCGTGACCCTGCGGGTGCTCGCCGCGGAGCTGCCGAAGGCGCGCGCCGCCGGCTTCGAGCTGGTGCCGGTCTCCTACCTGCTCGAGCGCAGCGAGAACCTGCCCGAATAGCGGCGGCGCGCCCTCACTCGGCGCCGCGCAGAGCCTCGATCGGCCGCTCGCCGAGCGGTTTCAGGCTCGCCGCGAGGCCGGCGCCGGCGGCGAGCGCCGCCGAGAGCACCAGGGCGAGGAGCGGCGTCGCGACCTCCGGGCGCCAGGGGATCTCCATGCCGCGCTCGAGCACCAGGGCGCCGAGAACGCTGCCGGCGAGGGCGCCGATCGCTCCCGAGACCACCCCCACCACCGCCGACTCGGTGGCGAAGAGCAGCGCCACCTGGGCGCGCGTCATGCCGAGCGCCTTGCCGAGCGCCACCTCCCGGGCGCGCATCGCCGCTCCCGCCGCCACCGCTCCGGCCAGGATGGCCAGCCCGGCGAGCACCGTGAAACCGCCGAGGAAGCGCACCCCGAGACCGATCCGCTCGAGCACCGCGCTCACCTTCTCCAGCACTTCACGGATGGCGAACAGGGTGACGTTGGGATAGCGCACGGCGAGGGCGTCCTGCAGCGCCTGCTCGCCGCCGGCCGGCAGGCGCACCGCCGCCAGGCGAAGCTGCGGCGCCCGTTCGAGCACTCCCGGCTCGACCACCAGGAAGAAGTTGATGCCGAAGCTCTCCCAGCGCACCTTGCGCAGGCTGGTCACCGCGAGCTCGATCGGCACGCCCTGGACGTCGAAGGCGAGCGTCGAGCCGACGCCGATCCCCAGGCCGCGCGCGAACTCCTCCTCGACGCTCACCTCGGCGCGTCCGGGATCCGACCAGAGCGCGCCGGCGATCAGCGTGTTGTCGTCGGGGAGCCGCTCGAGATAGGTGAGACGCTGCTCGCGGGTGAGGCGCCAGCGCCGCTCCCGCTCCTCCTCGCCGCGCGTCTCCCGAGCGCGCTCGGCCTCCGCGGCGAGCTCGCCCACCGGGCGGCCGTCGACCGCGGCGAGGCGCGCCATCACCACCGGCACCGAGTCGACGCTGGTCGCTCCGGCGCGCGCGATCTCCTCGCTGACGCCGGGCCACTGCTCGGGCTGGATGTCGATCAGGAAGGCGGTGGGCGCCGCGCTCGGCAGGTCGGCGCGCAGCCGCCCGACCAGCCCGTTCTCCACCGTGCGCATGCCGACCACGACCATCGCGCCGAGCCCCAGCGCCACGATGCTCGCGGTGGTCGGCGCCCCGGGCCGGCCGAGGGCGGCGAGGCCGTAGCGCACCGCGAGCGGCAGCGCGAGGCGGGGGAGCCGGCGGGCGAGCAGGATCACCCCACGCGCCGCCAGCGCGAGCAGCGCCGCGGTGACGACCAATCCGCCGGCGAAGCCGAGCCCGAGCGTCCACGAGCGCGCCTGCAGGGTGGCGAGCGTCGCGACGCCGGCGATCAGGGCGAGCGCGGTCGAGAGGAGCAGCAGGCGCGAGGGCGGCAGGGGCTCGATCGAGCGCCGGAAGACCCGCGCCGTCGGGACGCCGACCGCCGCGACCAGCGGGGGAAGCGCGAAGAGCAGCGCGACCCCCAGGCCGAGGCCGAGGCCGCGCGCGATCTCGCCCCACCCCAGCGGGGCGAGCGGCAGTCGGGGGACGAGCGCGCCGAGCAGGCGGGGGAGGGCGCGCTCGATGCCCCAGCCGAGGGCGACGCCCACCGCGCTGCCGGTGAGCGCGAGCAGCGCGGTCTGGCCGAGATAGAGCGCCAGCACCTCGCGCGGCCGCCCGCCGAGCGCTTTCCAGACCGCGATCGCGTCGAGCCGCCCGGCGAGCCAGGCGCGCACGGTCTGCGCGATCCCGACCCCGCCGACCAGCAGCGAGAGGAGCGCCACCAGACCGAGGAAGCGCTCGGTGCGGTCGATGCCGCGGCGCAGCTCCGGCTGCCCTTGGGCGAACGTCTCGAGGCGAAAGAAGCTCGGCTCGGGGAGCAGCGCGCGCAAGCGGTTGGCGAGCGCTTCGGCGCTCTCGGCCGGAGCGCCGTCGGGCAGGCGCACCAGCAGGCGATGGTCGACCCGGCTGCCGAGCGCGGTCAGGCCGGTGGAGGCGAGGCTCTCGCCGGAGAGATAGAGGCGGGGCCCGAGCGCGAAGGCGCGTCCGATCCGGTCGGGCTCGGAAGTCACCCGGCCGCGCAGCACGAAGCGCCGGCCGCCCACCGAGATCGGATCGCCGGGGGCGAGCGAGAGCCGGGCGAAGAGCTCGGGCGCGGCGACCGCGCCGCCGTCGGCGAGGAGCTCGGCGAGCGGCCGCGGCGGGTCGAGCGCGAGCTCGCCGTAGAAGGGGTACTCGCCGTCGACCGCGCGCAGCTCGACGAGCTGGCTCCGTCCGGCTCCCGGCGTGCCGAGCGGCGCCACGCTGACGGTGACCATCTCGGTGAGCCGGGTGGTGCGCACGCCGGGCTCGGCGGCGAGCTCGGCGACGAGCGCCGGGGGCGGCTCGCGATGGCCCGAGAGGCGGAGGTCGGCGGCGAGCAGCGAGCGCGCCTCCTTGCGCAAACCCTGCCGGAGACTCGCCGAGAAGCCGGAGACGGCGACCACCGCCGCCACGCCGATCGCCAGGCAGAGGACGAAGAAGAGCAGTCGGCCGCGCGCGCCGCGCGACTCGCGGGCGAGCAGCCGGAGGTAGGCGGCGCCGGTCAACCGGCGCTCCCCTCGATGCGCTCGATCCGTCCGTCGCGCAGGAAGACCCGGCGATCGGCCCGCTCGGCGATGGAGGGATCGTGGGTCACCAGGACGAGCGTCGCGCCGGTCTCGCGGCGCAACGCGTCGAGGGCGTCGAGGATCCGCTCGCCGGTCGTGCCGTCGAGGTTGCCGGTGGGCTCGTCGGCGAAGAGGATCGCCGGCTGCGGCGCGAACGCGCGGGCGAGCGCCACCCGCTGCTGTTCGCCGCCGGAGAGCTGCGCCGGGTAGTGGTGCGTCCGCTCGGCCAGCCCGACGTTGGCGAGCATGGCGCGCGCCCGGTCGAGCGCGCGCGGCGCCGCGGCGAGCTCGAGCGGCAGGAGGACGTTCTCGAGCGCGGTGAAGTTGCCGAGCAGCTGGAAGGACTGGAAGACGAAGCCGATGCGGCGCCGGCGCAACCGGGCGAGGGCGTCCTCGGAGAGGGCCTGGATCGGCTCGCCGTCGATCCGCACCTCGCCCGAGGTCGGCCGGTCGAGACCGGCCAGGAGACCGAGGAGCGTCGACTTGCCGCTGCCCGAGGGTCCGAGGATCGCGACGTACTCGCCGGGCGCGATCGCCAGATCGACCGCGTCGAGGATGGTGAGCAGGCGATCCCCCGAGGGGAGGCGCTTGGTGAGCTGCACGGTTTCGATGCGTGGCGTCATGAGTCCTCTCGGGGCGAATAAGATCATGCGATGCGTCGATCCGAATTCGTGCCGCCCGCCGAGGGATACGTCGTGGCGCGGGAATCGGCTCAGCTACGGAACGAGCGATGAGGCGGCGGACGACCTTTCGGGGGCTGCCGGCCCTCGCGCTCACCGGTCTGCTCGCCGCCTGCAGCGGTGAACCGCCGCGGGCGCCGGTGAGCGCGCCCCCGGCCCCGGCGGTCGCCGCCCGGGTTCCGCTTCCGGCGCCGGGCGGCGAGGCGGCGGCGCCGCCGCTCGTCGTCTTCCTCGGCGACAGCCTGACCGCCGGCCTCGGGCTGGGCGAGGGGGAGGCCTATCCGGCGCTGGTCGGCGAGCTCCTCGCCGAGCGCGGCGTCGCCGCCCGGGTGGTCAACGCCGGAGTCTCCGGGGACACCACCGCCGGGGGACTGGCGCGCCTCGACTGGCTGCTCGCTCAGCGCCCGGCGCTGCTGCTGGTGGCGCTGGGGGCGAACGACGGGCTGCGGGGCCAACCGCTCGCCACGATCGAGGCGAACCTGCGCGCGATCGTCGAGCGGAGTCGGGCGGCCGGAGTTGCGGTGATCCTCGCCGGGATGCAGATGCCACCCAACTACGGCCCCGAGTACACCCGGGGTTTCCGCGAGCTCTATCCCCGCCTGGCGCGCGAGCTCGCAGTGCCGCTCGTTCCCTTCCTGCTCGACGGCGTCGCGGCGGTGCCGGAGCTCAACCAGGCCGACGGCATTCATCCCACCGCCGAGGGACAGCGGAGAATGGCCGCCCTGGTCGTGGACCCGGTGGCGCGCGAGCTCGCCCGCCTCCGCCCCGCTTCGCGCTAGGTCCCCGACCCGGGTAGCGCCGCGAGCAGCTTCCGGCAGACCGCGGTGGCCGCGAGCTCGGGGCGCCAGTGGCCGGCGATCGCCGGCCCGTCGCGCTCGCCGCGGTCCCAGCGCGCGAGCTCCTCGGCGAGCGCCCGGGCGAGGTTCGCCGGCCGCCGGTCGGCGGCCAGCGTCCCGAACTCGCCGCCCGCCGTCAGGCCGCGCAGATTGGGCAGCGGTGGCCCGACCAGCGTGGCGCCGAGCGCCAGCGCCTCGAAGGCGGCGTGCGGACCGGTCTCCCAGCGCGAGGCGACGAGCGCGACGCGACTCGCCGCGAGCGCCGCGCGGATCTCGCCGGGCGGGCGTTCGCCGGCGATCTCGACCTGCGGTCGGCGGGTCGCGAGCGTCGCGAAGGCCGCGGCGCCGTCGGCGCCGAAGAGGGTGACGCGAGTCGAGGCGCGGTGGACGAGCAGCCGGTCGAGCGCGGCGGCGAGCAGGGGAGCGTCCTTCTGCGGATCGCTCCAGCGGCCGATCGCGACCAGGCGATCCTCCTTGGCCGGCAACTCCGCGCTGGAAAACTCCTCGGGGACCGGAAAGGGGGCGACGAAAGCGCGCGCCGCGAGCTCGGGGGCGCCCTGTTGGGCGAGGAAGCGGCGGAAACAGGCGATCGCCTCGGCGCTGCCGAAAGCGATCGCGGTCGAGGCGCGGGCGCTGGCCACGAAGTCGCGGTCCTCGGGATCTCGGCGGCGGCGGCTGGCCGCGTAGCGCCGCGCGAAGTAGAGCCCGGCGCGCACCCGTTCGCGAGTGGTCCGCTGGTAGGGCCCGATGCGTGCCCAGGAGATCGCCGGATGCGCCGCGAAGCCGATCTGGCCGTCGGAGTCGGCGAGCGCGATCGAGGGCACGCCGGCCGCCGCGAGCGCCTCGAGCAGCGCGGTCTTGCGCAGCCAGGTGAGCCCCACCGCGACGGCGAAGCCGGCCTGCCGCCAGAATTCCGGCTGCGCGAGCTCGGCGAGGTCGTCGACCAGCAACTGTGGCCCGGCGAAGCTGCCGATCCAGGGGCGCGCGGTGACCAGCGTCGGCGAATGGCCGAGAGCGGCGAAGCCGCGCAGCAGGTGTTCGTGGCGGAACGAGATCCGGTCGAGCGAGCGCGCCTCGTTCCAGAAGCAGGCGATTCTCAGGGGCGCTCGCCTTCCTCGGCCTTGGCCGCGTTCCAGGCCGCGTCCATCTCCGCGAGCGAGGCGTCGGCGACGGTGCGGCCGGTCGCGGCGAGGCGCTCCTCGACGGCGCGGAAACGCCGCCGGAACTTGAGGTTCGAGCGCGCCAGCGCCGCCTCGGGATCGATCTCGAGATGGCGCGCCAGGTTGGCGGCGGTGAACAGCAGGTCCCCGAGCTCGCTCGCCAGCCGCTCCTTGCCGGCCTGGTCGATCGCGTCCGCAGCGCCCGGGAGCTCCTGCTTGAGCTCGAGGAGCTCCTCGTCGAGCTTGGCGAGCACGGAGCGCGCGTCGGGCCAGTCGAAGCCGACGCCGGCCGCCTTCTGGGTGAGCCGGTACGCCGCCACCAGCGCCGGCAGCGAAGCGGCGGTCGCGCCGTCGAGCAGCGAGCGCCGCTCACCGTTGCCCTCGCGCACCTTGCGGCGCTCCCAGGCGGCGCGCACCGCCTCGGCGGAGGCGAGCGTCTCGCCGCCGAAGACGTGCGGATGGCGGGCGATCATCTTCGCCTCGACGCGGTCGACCGCGTCGGCGAGGGGGGCGCCGCCCGCCTCCTCGGCGAGCGCCGCCACGAAGACCACCTGGAAGAGCAGATCGCCCAGCTCGCCCGCCAGCGCCTCGAGCGCCCCCTCGTCGATCGCCGCGGCGACCTCGTGCGCCTCCTCGAGCAGATAGGCGCGCAGATCGCCGAGCCTCTGCTCGCGGTCCCACGGACAGCCGTCGGGGGCGCGCAGCCGCGCGACGAGGTCGGCGAGGCGCGCGAGGTCGGTGGGTGCGAGGGGTCGAGGATCGGGCACGCGAGAGGCCGGCGCGCGCGACGGTTCGCTTGCCGGCCGGAAAGTGCGCTTGTTAGCATAGTCTAGCGTTCCAAAGCCTGCCGTGAGCGAGATCAAGGTCACCGACAAGCGGATGTTCACCCCCGATGGGCGGCTGCGCGAGGAGTTCGCGCGCGAGGCCGAGCCGGAAGAGGGGCCGAGCGAGCGCGTGCCCGAGCCGCCCGCGCCTCCGGCACCCGAGCCGCCGCGCCCCGCGCCGTCTTCGGCGCGCGCGCCCGAGACCCCCGCGGGCCCGCGGCTGGAGATCCCCGGCACGCCGCCCGGACTGGGCGGGCCCGACTTCCTCGATCTCGTCGGCCTGCTGGCCGAGCCAGCCTTCCTCTTCCTGGGAGATCTCGCGCTCGAAGACGGTTCGACCGCGGAGAACCTCGAGGAAGCGCGCCGCTACATCGACCTGCTCGACCTCTTGCGCCAGCGCACCTCCGGCAACCTCTCGGCGCAGGAGCTGACGGTGCTCGAGGACCTGCTCTACCGGCTGCGGATGCGCTATGTCCAGAAGCGCGGCTGAACGGGCGCCCGGACGGCGCGTCGCCCTCGCCCTCGTGCTGCTCGTCGTCGCGACGGCGGGCTCGCTCGGCGCGCAGGGTGCGGGCGCGCAGCCGGCCGGCTTCGAGCTCAGCCGGGGCGTCGAACGGTCCCTCTACAGCCTGCAGGAGGCTTGGCTGCAGTGGGTGGGCGCCTTCTACAGCGACCATCCCGACAAGGCCGCCGAGGCGCTCGAGGGGATGTTGACGACCGCTCGTCAACTCGGCATGACCCGGTTGGTCGATCTCTCGCTGGGCGTCACGGCGCAGGCCTTGCGGTCGGCGCGCGAGGGCAACATCGTCCGCGCCCAATGGGCGCTCGATGCCGCCGAGCGGCTCGATCCCGGTCGCCCCGAGGTCGCCTTCGCGCGGGCCCGCGTGGCAGGCCGCGCCGGGTCGTACCTCGCGGCGGCGCGCCACTCGTTGGTCGGATTCGGCCGTCTCTGGACCATCCCGGAACGCAGCATCCTGCGCGCCAATCTGCTCTTCTGGATCGGCGCCGTGCTGATGCTGGCGGCTGCACTGTTCGTGCTCACCCAGGTCGCGGCGAAGGGCAGCGCTCTGGTCGCCGACCTCGAGCGATGGCTCGGCAAGCGGATGTCGCTCGGCTCGGCACGCCTGGTCACCGCGCTGCTGCTGCTCTGGCCGCTGGCCCTCCCTTCGGGGCCACTCTGGCTGCTGCTCTTCTGGTCGGCGCTGCTCTGGGGCTACGAGAGCCCGAGCGAGCGCTGGGTGAGCGCCGCGGTCTGGCTGGTCGTGGGCCTGGTGCCGTGGCTCGCCGCCGGCGAGGTCAAGCGGGTCGCGCTGGCGCAATCGCCGCCGGCGCGCGCGCTGTCGCACTTCGCCGACGGCCGGCTCTACGGCGGCCTCTTCGCCGACCTCCAGGTGCTGGAGACGGCACTCGCCGGCGAGGCGGTGACCAACGAGCTGCTGGCCGACGTCCACCGCACGCTCGGCCAGTGGGAGGAGGCGAAGGCGCTCTATCGCCAGGTGATCGAGTCGGAGCCGCAGAACGCCAGCGCGCTGATCAACATCGGTGCCTATCACTTCCGCAAGGGGGATTTCGCTCTGGCGAACCAGTACTTCGAGCGCGCGGCGCGCGGTGAGCCGCCCTCCGCGGCGGCGTTCTACGACCTCAGCCTGAGCTACTCGGAGTCGTATCAGTTCGAAGAGTCGCGCGACGCGCTCGCCCAGGCGAAGGCGATCGACGGCGAGCGGGTCGACCGCTGGGTGCAGGTGCCGAATCCCGATCGGGTGCTCACCTTCAACGGCGGCCTGGCGCGGCGTGACGAGATCCGCCGCCGGCTGCGTGAGGTCTGGGCGGGCTCGCGCGAAACGCCGCCGGCTCCCGGGCGCTGGCCCCTCGCCGGCTCGGCTGCGGCCGGTCTCGGGGCGGCCGGCTTCGCGGTGGCGTTGCATCTCGTGCGCCGCCGCCGCGGTTACGGGCCCGCGGTCGACTGGCTCGGCTGGCGCAGCGGCCCGGTCTCGCGCTGGGTGCGCGCGCTGCTGCCCGCGCTCTCGCTGGCCGAGCTCGGCGAAGGACGGCGCGAGATCGGCAATCTCCTCGTGCTCGCGGCGCTCGCGCTGCTGCCCTTCGTCTTCTCGTTCGGCGTGGAGCTGCCGATCGGCGGCGGCTTGCCGACCGGCCTGGCGCTCGTCGTCTCCGGGCTGGCGACGGCGCTCTACGTCGCGGTCCGCGTGCGACGCGAGCTCAAGCCGGTGGAGTGAGAGGGGACATGGCGCTCGAAGGCGATCTCAGGATCTTCCGCCTGCCCGACATCCTGCAGATGGTGTCGCAGCAGCAGAAGACCGGGATCCTCACCGTGCAGGGCGAGCAGGACATTCTCGCCGTCTCGTTCCTGCGCGGTGAGATCGTCGCCGCCGACGCGCTCAACCAGAACTTCGAGGACAGCCTGGGCGAGGTGCTGGCCAGCCAGGGCCTGATCCAGCCCGACGCGTTCGCGCGGCTCTCCGAGGACCATCGCCAATCGGGCAAGCGGCTGGCCGATTTCCTGGTCGAGTCCGGCACCTTGAGCCGCGCCCAGCTGCTCGCGGCGTTGCGCCAGCAGACCTACGGCCTGTTGCTCCAGGTGCTGCGCTGGCGCGAGGGCGAGTTCAAGTTCTACTCCGGCGACGAGGTCTCGTTCGAGGAGGGGATGACGCCCATCTCGATCGAGGAGCTGCTGCTGCGCTCGATCGGCGACCTGATGGGCGAGGGGACGCTCTCGGGCACGCTGCCGCACGGCTTCCTGGCCTACGAGCGGTTGCCGAACGAGCTGCCCCTGCGGGTGATCGGGGTGGATGGCGAACGCCCGGTGGAGAGCGAGGGAGAACTCTGGATCACGCCCGACGAGCGTTCGCTGCTCGATCGGCTCGACGGCGTCACCCCCGCGGCGCAACTCGCCGAGGCGAGCAAGCTGGGCGAGTACAAGACCCTCTACGGGCTCTACCGCCTGCTGCAGCTCGGCCTGGTGCGCCCAGCCGGCAGTCTGCCCGGCGGCGAGGAGCCGGCCCCGGCCGAGCCGGAGGCGGAGGAGCCGAAACGCCGGTCGCGCAGCCGCCGGATCGAACTGCCCGCCGAAGCCGGCGCGACGCGCGCGGTCTGGCTGGGGAGCCTGTTCGGCCTCGGCGCGTTGATCGCGAGCGCCGCGCTGGTGCTGCTCGCGGTGCGCGCTCCGTCGCTCGCGATGCTGCCCTTCCCCTGGCAGAAGGTCGATCGGGAGAACTTCGACAAGCAGCGCCGGGTGGCGCACGCGCAGCTGGTGGATCGGGCCGCGCGCACCTATTTCCTGCTCGAAGGGCACTACCCGGACCGGTTGGCCGAGCTTGCCGCCAGGGAGCTGCTGCCGGAGCGGGCGCTGCTCGATCCGACCGGGCGGAGCCTCGACTATCGGGTGGACGAGCTCGCCTACACGCTGCGGGCGCGCGACGAGGGCACCGGCGAGCCGGGGGTCGGGATGTCCGAGACCATCAGCGGCGACTTCCTGGCCGACCCCGAGTTCTTCCGCAATCTCGAAATCGGCGAGGCGACCCCCCTGGTCCTGCTCGACTGACCCGATCGGGAATAAATCTTAGCTAGAAATTGTCAAATATGGTGAGCCGAGGATTGACTCTCGGCAGCTAAGATTTCATTATCTCGGCCTGGACAAGGAGGCTTCAGTGAGCAAGATCATCGGAATCGACCTCGGCACCACCAACAGCGTGGTCGCCATCATGGAGGGTGGCGAAGCCAAGGTCATCGCCAATTCCGAGGGGAGCCGGACCACCCCCTCGGTCGTGGCGTTCGCCAAGAGCGGCGAGCGTCTGGTCGGCCAGGTCGCCAAGCGGCAGGCGGTGACCAACCCCAAGAACACCATCTTCTCGATCAAGCGATTCATGGGCCGCCGCTTCGACGAGGTGAGCGACGAGATGAAGATGGTGCCTTACCGCGTCGAGCGCACCGACCAGGGCGATTGCCGCATTTCGATCGACGGCAAGCTGTTCTCGCCGCCGGAGATCTCGGCGATGGTCCTCGGCAAGCTCAAGCAGGCGGCCGAGGATTACCTGGGCGAGAAGGTCAGCGAGGCGGTGATCACCGTCCCCGCCTACTTCAACGACGCGCAGCGCCAGGCCACCAAGGACGCCGGCAAGATCGCCGGACTCGAGGTCAAGCGCCTGGTCAACGAACCGACGGCGGCTGCGCTCGCCTACGGGCTGGACAAGAAGAAGGACCAGACGATCGCGGTCTACGACTTCGGCGGCGGCACGTTCGACATCTCGATCCTGGAGGTCGGGGAGGGTGTGGTCGAGGTCAAGGCCACCAACGGTGACACCCACCTCGGCGGCGACAACATCGACCAGCGGGTGATGGACTGGCTGCTCGAGGAGTTCAAGAAGCAGGAGGGGATCGATCTCGGCAAGGACGCGATGGCCATGCAGCGCCTCAAGGAGGCTGCGGAGAAGGCCAAGATCGAGCTCTCCACGGCGATGGAGAGCGAGATCAACCTCCCCTTCATCACCGCCGACCAGAACGGTCCGAAGCACCTGAACCTGAAGCTCACCCGGGCCAAGCTCGAGCAGCTGGTCGACGACATCATCCAGCGCTCGGCCGGTCCCTGCCGGCAGGCGCTCAAGGACTCCGGTCTCGACACGCAGCAGATCGACGAGGTCGTGCTGGTCGGCGGACAGACCCGCATGCCGGCGATCCAGAAGCTGGTGCGCGACATCTTCGGCAAGGAGCCGAACAAGGGAGTCAATCCGGACGAGGTGGTGGCGATCGGCGCCGCGGTCCAGGGCGGTGTGCTCAAGGGGGACGTCAAGGACATGTTGCTCCTCGACGTGACACCGCTCTCGCTCGGCATCGAGACGCTGGGCGGCGTCTTCACCCGGCTGATCGAGCGCAACACCACCATCCCGACCAAGAAGAGCGAGGTCTTCTCGACCGCCTCCGACAATCAGTCCCAGGTGGAGGTTCACGTGTTGCAGGGGGAGCGCGAGATGGCGCGCGACAACCGCACGCTGGGCCGCTTCCACCTGATCGGGCTGCCCCCGGCGCCGCGCGGCATTCCGCAGATCGAGGTCGCCTTCGACATCGACGCCAACGGCATCGTCAACGTCTCGGCGAAGGACCGCGGGACCGGCAAGGAGCAGCGGATCACCATCACCTCGACCTCCGGACTGCAGGAGGAGGAGATCCGGCGGATGGTGACGGACGCCGAGGCGCACCAGGCGGAGGACAAGAAGCGGCGCCAGGTGGTCGAGGCACGCAACCGGCTCGACGGGCTGGTCTACTCGACCGAGAAGACCCTCGGCGAGCACAAGGAGAAGCTGGCCGCCGGGGACCTCGGGGCGATCGAAACGGCGCTCGCCGAGGCCAAGAAGGCGCTCGAGGGGGAGGACGCCGCGCAGCTCGAAGCGGCCGAGCGCCAGCTCTCCCAGGCCTCCCACAAGCTCGCCGAGGCGATGTACAAGGGCGCTGGCGGCCCGGGCGGAGGCGCCCCCGGTGCCGGCCCTGGCGCGGCGGGCGGACAGGACGAGGTGATCGACGCCGAGGTGGTCGACACCGACAGCCGGTCGAACTGAGCGCGCGATCATGCCGCGCCGCAAACGCCCGGAGGGTCCGCGCTACGTGATGATCTCGGCGGTCGCCGAGCAGTACGGCGTCCACCCGCAGACCCTGCGACTCTACGAGCGCGAGGGGCTGATCAAGCCGGCGCGCAGCGCCGGCAACACGCGGCTCTACGACGAGACGGCGATCCAGCGGCTGGAGGCGATCCTCACCCTCACCCGGGACCTCGGCGTGAACCTGGCGGGGGTCGAGGTCATCCTCCAGCTGCGCGAGCAGATGGCGGCCCTGCAGGGGGAGCTCGACCGCCTGCTCGACCAGCTGCGTCGCGAGGTCCTCGACCGCAAGAACGGCATCGATCGCGACAAGGCCCTGGTCCCCTCCGCTCCGCGCGCCCTCGTGCGGCGCTGAGCAGGGGCCTTCCGCGAGCCCGGCTCGGTCGCGCGGCCCCGAGCCACTCGAACCGCGGCCGCTCCGCCCGGCCGCGGGCCGGTTCATCGGTTGTTCATGCCGGGGCGCGTAGCTTCGGACCATGGACCCCACAGCGCTGGCGCCGAGCGTCTCCCCCCGGCTCGGCCGGTGGAGTCGGCCGACCCTGCTCTTTCTCTGGATCCTCGGCGTCGCCGAGCTGACCCGGGTGGCGCTGGCCGCTCTCGTCCTGACCCGCTCGTCGCCTCCCGGTGTCGGTGCCCTCCTGGTGGCGCTCGCTGTCGGACCGCTCGCCGACCTGCGCGCCGCGGCCTGGCTGGTGCTCCCCTGGTGGCTGCTGGCGGCCGGGCTGCCGCGCTCCTGGCACGGCCGCACGGCGATGGTCTGGCTCGCCCGCGCGGCGCTCGCGCTGGCTCTCTTCGGCACGCTCTTCGTCGCCGCCGCGGAGATCTTCTTCTTCGAGGAGTTCCGCAGCCGCTTCAACTTCGTGGCGGTCGACTATCTGCTCTACCCAACGGAAGTCGCGGCGAACATCTGGCAGAGCTACCCGACGGGGTGGATCGTCGGCTCGCTGGCGGCGGTGGTGCTTGCCGCCCTGGCTCTCCTCGAGAGGCGGCGGGTCGATCCGCCCTTCGCGCCGGCGCCGGCCGGCTGGGCCCGCCTCCGCCCCCCCACCCTGGTGCTCGCGTTCTCGCTGGCTTCGGTGACCTGGTCTCCGACGACGCTCGCGATCGTCCGGGCCGATCGCGAGGTCGAAGAGCTCGCCGCCAACGGCTACGCCACGTTCTGGCGCTCGCTGCTCGGCGACGGCGAGACGTACCACGGCCTCTACGCGGAGACCGATCCAGCGACGGCGATCGCCCGCGTCCAGGAGCGCCTCGATCCGCGCGCCGCGGTCGCTGGGCGATTCAGGGCCGCCTCGACGGCGCGCCCGGTCGCCGCGAGCACCGGGCGCCACGCGCGCAACGTGGTGGTCGTGCTCGAGGAGAGCTTCGGTTCCGAGTTCGTCCACTCGCTCAATGCCGACTATCCCTACCCGGTCGACCTCGCGCCCGAGCTCGACCGGATCGCCGCCGAGGGCACTTTCTTCACTCACGCGATGTCGACCGGCAACCGCACCATCCGCGCGATCGAGGCGACCACCTCGTCGCTGCCGCCGCTGCCCGGGGTCTCGATCGTGCGCCGCTCGGCCTCGACCGGGCTGTTCACGCTGCCCGGAGTGCTCGCCGAGCACGGCTACCGGACCGAGTTCGTCTACGGCGGTCGCGCCCTGTTCGACGAGATGGGCCCCTACCTCGAGCGCAACGGCGTCCAGCGGGTGATCGACCAGGGAGACTTCCCCGCGAGCGACTTCCGCACCGCCTGGGGGGTCTGTGACGAAGCGATCTTCGCGCGTGCGGTCGCGGAAATGGACGAGCTCGCGGACTCCGGGTCGCCCTTCTATCTGCTGGTGCTCACCGTCTCCAATCATCGCCCGTACCTCTTCCCCGAGGACGATGTGAAGTGGGACCCGCGCCTGAAGGCGCGGCCGAACGCGGTGCGCTACGCGGATCACGCGCTCGGGAGCTTCTTCGATGCCGTGCGTGGCCGGCCCTGGTTCGGCGACACGCTGTTCGTGGTGATGGGCGACCATGGCGCGCGCATCTACGGCGCCGCCGAGATCCCGCTCGCCAGCTACGAGGTGCCGATCCTCGTCGTCGGCCAAGGCGTCGTACCAGCCGGCGTGCGCGACGACTCGCTGGCCTCCTCGCTCGACGTGCCGCCGACGGTGCTGGGCGCGCTCGGCATCGATTACGACTCGCGCTTCTTCGGGCGCGACCTGTTTCACTCCGACCCGGGCTCGGGGCGCGCCTTCCTCAGCCACAACGCGGAGGTCGCGCTGCTCGAGCGCGATCTCCTCGCGGTGCTCGGGCTGCGCGGCAGCGAGCGGCTCTTCCGCTATCGTCGCGGCCAGGACGAGCTCGAGCCGATCCGCGCCGAGAGCGAAGCCGACCGCGCGCTGCTCGCCGACGCGGTCGCCTTCTACCAGACCGCCGACGACCTCTATCGCAGCGGCCGCTACTCCCTGGTCGAACCCGCGACGCCGAACTGAGGCGCGGCGACGATCGGCCCGCGATCGCGTGCTACGATCCCGCCGTGTTCGACGGGGTGGCGAAGCCCGATTGTCCGCGTTGCGGCGGCAAGGGCTGGATCGTGGTGGAGGACGCGGGAGCCGGCACGGCCCATCCCTGCTCCTGCCGCGGCGAGACGCTGGTTCCGCGGCTGCTCGAGGCCGCCGAGATCCCGTTGCGCTACCGCAACTGCACGCTGGAGAACTTCAAGGTGACCGGCCGCGCCGGCGAGGCCGGGGCCGTGCTCCTCGAGGCGCGCGAGCGCTGCCGGCGCTACGTCGACGGCTACGTCGACGCGGACGGCAAGCTCCAGGAAGTCGGTCTGCTGTTCGTGGGGCCACCCGGCACCGGCAAGACGCATCTCGCCAGCGCGGTGCTCTCGGCGCTCGTCCGGCGTTTCCGCGTCCGCGGCCGCTTCGCCGATTTCACGTCGCTCATCCACCAGATCCAATCCACCTTCGATCCGGCGAGTCCGGAGTCGAAACACGACGTGCTCGATCCGGTGATCGAGGCCGAGCTGCTGGTGCTCGACGAGCTCGGCGCGCAGAAGCCGACGCCCTTCGTCACCGACACGCTCTACCTGATCCTGAACACGCGCTACACCGCGCGCCGGCCGACGCTGTTCACCACCAACTACCGCCTGGCGCGCGCCGGTGAATCGGGTCTCGGCAGCCACGAGGTGCTCGAGTCGCGGTTGACGCCCGCACTCGCCTCGCGCCTCTTCGAGATGGCCGCGGTCGTCTCGCTCGACGTCTCCGACTACCGCAAGGACATCGGACAGCACTCGGTTCCGGTCCGGGCCTGGGGCTCGTGAACCGCCGCCTCTCGGCGCTCGACGCGCTCGGTCGCGGCGCGGGAAACCTGCGTGGCAACCACGAGCTCGTCTGGATCCAACTCGCCGGCTCGCTGGCGCTGGTGGCGGTGATCCTGGTCGGCGTCCTGGCGATGTTCGCAGCGTTCGGCGTGCCCGCGTCGCTGCTCGCGGGCGATCGGCCGGAGGCGCTGCGCGAGGCGCTCGAGGCCCTGCCGGACGATCTCGCCGGCCTGCCGCGGCGCTTCGGCTCGGCGCTGCTCGTCCTCCTGGTGACCTCGACCGTGGCGTTTCTCGCCTTCTGCTGGTACCAGGCGGGGACGCTCGCCGTGCTCGTCGCCGGCGAGGCCCAGGCCCCGCTCGCCCGCGGCGCGAGCGGCGCGGTCTTCCGCACCTTCTCCTGGAGCGACTTCTTCGGTTGGTCGACGCGCTACTTCCTGCGCCTCTTCTGGCTGCTCAATCTCTTCCTGCTCTTCATGCTGCTCGCGCTCCTCGGGCTCCTCCTTCCGCTGCTCTTCCTTCCCAGCCTGGCGGAAGCGCGCGGCGGAGGGGCCGCCTGCCTGGTGGGGTGCGGCGCGGCGCTGCCGTTCCTCTTCGTGCTCTCGGCGGTGGCGATCGCCATGACGGTCGCCCAAGTTCGGGTGGTGGAGGAGCCGTGCGGCGTCTTCGCCGCGGCGCGCAGCGGCTTCGCGATCGCCGGGCGGCGGCTGGGAGCTCTCGTCGTGCTCTATCTCCTGATGCTGGCCGCCTCGCTCGCGCTCGCGCTGCTCTTCGGCGGACTGGGCGTCACCGCCGAGCTCGCCCTCGCCGGCTCGGCCTGGAAGGCGCTGCCCGCGGTCGCGCTCTCGATTCTCCAGATGGTCGCCGGCGCCGCGCTCTCGCTGCTCTACCTCGCCGCCGTGGTGGCGCTGGTGCGCGCCGAGCGGCGCCTGGAGGCGGCACCGGAGTGACGCTTCGCCGCGGCGGGTGGCAGTCGTCCGGCGTCGTGCTGCTGCTCGTCGTCGCGGGCATCTCGGCCTGCGCGCGCGCGCGGCGACCGGCGACGCTGCCTCCTCCGGTCGTCGAGCGGGCGCCCGCCGTGCCGCAGCCGCCGCTGCCCGAGCCGGAACCGGCGCCCGGGCCACCCCCGGCGGCCGTGCCGGTGCCGGTGGCACCACCTCCCAAGGCGTCGCCGGCGCCGCGTCCGGCCTTCTCCGGCTGGGTCCGGATCGGCCTGGCGAGCGACCTCGAGAGCGTGATCCTCCCCTGCTGCGAAGGCGAGCTGGCACCTCTGCCCGGCGGCGAGCGGCTCGCTCTCGTGGCGCCGGTCCAGGTGCGCCCCGCGGTCTCGGGGATCGGCGCCGCGGTCTACCGCCTGCAGATCGCGGCGCTGCGCGACGAGGGGCAGGCCGCCGAGCTCGCCCGCCGCCTGGCGCGCGCGACCGGGGAGGCTGCGGACGCCCGCTTCGACGCCCAGGCGGGGCTCTACCGGGTTCGCCTGGGGCGCTATGCCAGCCGCGAGCTCGCGGACACCGCCGGCCGGAAGCTGGCGCGCCGCGGCGTCGACAGCTTCTGGGTCGTCTCGGAGGGCTCGACCCTCGCCGAGCCGGCGCTCGAGGTGGTCGAGGGGGGACGACGGCACCGCGTCGCCGGGCGGCGCTTCGTGCTCTCGGCGCCGGTCGGCGGCGGGCTGCGCTACGGCGACCGCCGCTACCGCGGGCGGCTGGTGGTCTTCCTCAGCGACCGCGGGCGGCTCAACCTGGTCAACGAGCTGCCGCTCGAGGACTATCTGCGCGGCGTGGTGCCGCGCGAGCTCGGCCCGGGCGCCTATCCCGAGCTCGAGGCGCTCAAGGCTCAGGCGGTCGCGGCGCGCAGCTACACGCTGCGCAACCTCGGGGAGTTCGCCGACGAGGGTTACGATCTCTGCGGCACCCCGCGCTGTCAGGTCTATGGCGGGATGACGGACGAGCATCCGCTCTCCGATCGGGCGATCCGGGAGACCGCGGGCGAGATCCTGGTCGACGACGGCCAGGCGATCGACGCGCTCTACAGCGCGACCTGCGGCGGCCACACCGAGAACGTGGAGGTCGTCTTCCCCTTGAAGCGCGGGCGCTATCTCGCCGGCGTCCCCTGCATCGAAGGGGGGCTCGCCCGGCTGCGAGCCGGGACGGCTCAGGGCACCCGCTTCCCCGGGGCGTTGCTCGGCGAAATCCTCGGTGCCGCTCCGGACGAGGTGCGCGGGCCGCTCGATCTCGAGCGAATGCTGCGCCGGTTGGCCGAGCGCGCCGGTCTGGCGGTGCCGGAGGACCACCTGCGCAGCCTCGACCGCGGCGAGGTGCAGCGGTTCCTCGGCTCGTACTTCGATCTCGCGCTCGACGCGCGACTCTTCGGGCCTCGCGAGGAGCTGGCCCGGCTGGTCGCCGCGCCCCCTCCCGGATGGTCGAGCGAGGAGCGCAGGTTCGCCGCCTACCTGCTCGCCGCGGGGTGGCCCGGCGGCGCTCCCGGGACGCGGCTCTCCGCCGTCGAGATCGAGGAGCTCTTGTTGCAGCTCGCGCTACGGTTGGATCTGGTCGACGAGTTGCGCGCCGGATTCGCGAGCCTCGCCGGCGACCTGCTCGAGCTGCGGGTCGACGGTGAGCCGCTCCGCCTGACCGTGCCGCCCGAGCTCGCGGTCTTCCGCGACGACGGCGGCGGCGCGCCGCGCGCCGCGGAGGCGGTGCTCGCTCCTGGCGACCGGGTTCGCCTCTATCGGGTCGCCGGCCGCTGGCGTGCCCTGGTGCACGCAGTGGACCCGCGCGGCGCGGCGGTCGACCGCACCCATCAGCTCTCGAGCTGGACGCGCTTCCGCAGCGACGCGACGCTCGCCGAGGCGGCCGCCACCCGCCTGCCCGGCTTCCATTACCGCGGCTTCGAGATCCTGGAACGCGGCGTCTCCGGGAGGGTGGGCAAGATCCGCCTGCTCGGCGAGGGCGACGAGGCGGTGGTGATCGAGGGCCTCGCGGTGCGATGGACGCTCGACCTGCCCGACACGCTGTTCACCGCTCGCCGCGTGCAGCCACCGGACGGCAAACCCGGCTGGCAGTTTTCCGGCCGGGGCTGGGGGCACGGCGTCGGCCTCTGCCAGATGGGCGCCTACGGCATGGCCCGCCGCGGCCACGACTACCGCGAGATCCTGGCGCACTACTACGGCGGCGCGACCCTGGAGCGCCTGCCGGCGCCCTAGAGCGGGCGCTGCGGCGGTCGGCCGGGACGCACGCTTCAGCGCCTGCGGTGCAGGCTGGCGTAGACGCCGAGGCAGCGGTCCTGGACGACCTCGATCCCCGCGTCGGCGAGCTCGCGGGCGGCCGCGTCGTGGCGGATGCCGCTCTGCAGCCAGACGATGCTCGGCCGGCGCGCGGGCGGCAGGGCGAGGATCTCGTTCGCCAGCTCCGGGATGGCGTCGCTGCGCCGGAAGACGTCGACGAATCGGGCCGGCTCCGGGAGGCTCGCGAGATCGGGATAGGCGACCTCGCCGAGGGCGCTCGCGAGGTTCGGATTGACCGGGATCACCCGGATGCCGAGCTGCTGCAGGCGGCGCGGGATCTCGACGGCCGGCTGGCCGGCCCGGTTCTCCCCCTTCATCCCCACCACCGCGACCGTGGTCATCGCGCGGACCATCTCGATCAACCGCTCTTCCTCCTCGACGATCCGTCCGCGCGCGCTCATGGCGCGATTCTAGGCCAGATCCTCCCTCCGGCCGGGCCTGCTTGGGCGGCTCCGGCGCCGCGGGATAGCATCGGGCGCGGCCGAGGAGGATGTTCTTGGACTTCGCACTGAACGAGGAACAGAAGGCGATCCAGCGCACGGCGCGCGACTTCGCGCGGCGCGAGATCGATCCGATCGTCGAGGCGCACGACGAGCAGCAGCTCTACCCGCTCGCCGTGATGAAGAAGGCGGCCGCCCTGGGCTTCCTGGGGGTGATCTTCCCGGAGACCTACGGGGGAGCGGGGCTGTCCTACGTCGACTACGTCCTGGTGGTCACCGAGCTCTCCAAGGTGGATCCTTCGGTCGGCATCTCGGTCGCCGCGCACAACTCGCTCGGCACCAATCACATCTACAAGTTCGGCAACGAGGCGCAGCGGCGGCGCTGGGTGACTCCGCTGGCGCACGGCGAGAAGATCGCCGCCTGGGCGCTGACCGAGCCCGGCTCGGGCTCCGATGCCGCGGCGGCGCGCACCCGGGCGCAGCGCGTCGCCGGCGGCTGGGTGCTCGACGGCAACAAGGTCTTCTGCACCCACGGGGCGGTCGGCGACCTCTGCGTGGTGATGGCGGTCACCGACCCGGAGGCGCGCAAGGGCCGCAACATGTCGGCGTTCGTGCTCGAGAAGGGAATGCCGGGCTTTCGGCCGGGCAAGAAGGAGAACAAGCTCGGCATCCGCGCGTCGGACACCTCCGAGGTGGTGCTGGAGAACTGCTTCGTCCCCGATGACCATCTGCTCGGCGAGCCGGGTGAGGGTTTCAAGCAGGCGCTCGCGGTGCTCGACGGCGGCCGCATCTCGATCGCCGCGCTCGGCCTCGGCACGGCGATCGGCGCCTACGAGTGCGCCCTGGCCTATGCCAAGCAGCGCGAGCAGTTCGACCAGCCGATCGCCGGGTTCCAGGCGATCCGCTTCGCGCTCGCCGAGATGGCCACCCGCATCGCCGCCGCCGAAGCGCTCACCTTCGCCGCGGCGGTGGAGATGGACCGCACCGGCAAGGTGACGCTCAAGGCCTCGGAAGCCAAGCTGATGACCGGCGAGGTCGCGGTCTTCTGCGCCGAGCGCGCGGTGCAGATCCACGGCGGCTACGGTTTCGTCAAGGACTATCGCGCCGAGAAGTTCTACCGCGATGCCAAGATCTGCACGATCGGCGAGGGGACGAGCGAGGTGCAGCGCCTGGTGATCGCCCGCCAGCTGCTCTCGGCATGAAGCGTCCCGCGGATCTCGAGGCGGTCGTCGCGGCGTTGCTCGCCCGCAGCCCGCGCGGGCTGGCCCAGGCCATCTCGCTGGTCGAGGACGACGGCGCGGGTCGCGCCGAGCTGATGCGGCGCATCTACCCGCGCACCGGACGGGCGCGCATCCTCGGCGTCACCGGCCCACCGGGCGCCGGCAAGAGCACCCTGGTCGACCGCCTGGCGCAGGAGTGCCGGCGACACGGCGAGACGGTCGGCATTCTGTGCGTCGATCCCACCTCGCCGTTCACCGGTGGCGCGTTGCTCGGCGACCGGATCCGCATGCAGGGAATCGCGACCGATCCCGGCGTCTTCATCCGCTCGATGGCGACGCGAGGCGCCCTGGGCGGCCTGGCGCGCGCCACCCGCGACGCCGCCGACCTGCTCGACGCGGCCGGCTTCGACTGGGTGCTGGTGGAGACCGTCGGAGTCGGCCAGGGCGAGGTCGACGTGGTGGAGACGGTCGACAGCGTGGTGGTGGTGACGGTTCCCGGGCTGGGCGACGACATCCAGGCGATCAAGGCGGGGATCCTCGAGATCGCCGACGTCTTCGTGATCAACAAGGCCGATCGCGACGGCGCCGATCGCGCCCAGCGCGACCTCGAGCTGATGCTCTCGCTGGGCGGTCCCCGCGCCTGGACGCCGCCGATCCTGCGCACGGTGGCGAGCCGCGGAGAAGGGGTGGCGGAGCTGCTCGCCGCGGTCGAGCGCCATCGCGCCTTCCTCGAGGCGAGCGGCGGGCTCGACGAACGGAGGCGCGGGCAGCTGCGCCTTCGGGTCGCGGCGATCCTCAAGGACCGGGTGCTGCTCGCGGCCGAACGGCACACCGAGTTCGACCGCGAGATCGCGCGCGGCTACGCCGAGCGGGTCGATCCGTACGCGCTCTCGGCCGGGCTCTTCGCGGACGTCGTGGCGGCGGAGCGAGCCCGGCGCGATGCCAGGGAGGGGAGATGATCCGGAAGCTCGATCATGTCGGCGTGGCGGTGCGTTCGATCGCCGAGTCGCGGACGTTCTACGAGGCGCTGGGGCTCGCCGTCGAGGCGATCGAGGAGGTGGCGCAGGAGCGGGTCCGGGTGGCGCTGCTGCGTTGCGGCGACACGCGGATCGAGCTCCTCGAGCCGACCGCGCCGGATTCGCCGGTCGCCAGGTTCCTCGAGCAGCGAGGTCCGGGGATCCACCATCTCTGCTTCGCCAGCGACGACCTCGCGGGAGACGATGCGCGGCTGCGCGAGGCCGGGGTCCAGCTGCTGCGCGCCGAGCCGACGCGGGGCGCCGGCGGTTGCTGGGTGCAGTTCGTCCATCCGAAGAGCGCCGGGGGCGTCCTCGTCGAGCTCTCGTCCAGGGAGTCCTCGTGACGATCGCCCCCGGAACGCTGGTCGTGGTTCACCTGGCGAATCCCACCGAGAAGTTCTGGGGCGTGCTCGAGGCGCTCGAGGGCGTGGGGGTCACTTTCCGTGGCATCGGCCTGGACAGCTTCGAGGAGTGGGTGAACGAGATCGCGCGGCGCGAGCCGTCCCAGCTCGGGCTCGCCAGTCTGTTCGTGCCGCTCTTCCGGGTCGAACGGATCTTCCTCGACGAGCAGGTCGGAGCGGTGGAGAGCTACCGTCAGCGCTTCGAGCGTCGGGTCGGCTCGCCGGTCGAGCGCTACCTCGACCTGCCGGTCGACGGGGGCGCCGCCGACCGTCCTTTCTAGAACTGCACGTATTGGACGAAGAAAGCGGGCACCTCGATCCGGCCGGCCACCAGGTCGGCGGCGAGCTCGGGGGTGAGGCGGAATTCGCCGCCGCGCCCGCCCGCGGGCGAGTTGCAGATCAGGTCGAATCCCTCCACTTCCCCCGGGCGCTGGTCGCGCACCGCCAGCAGCGCGTTGGCGCTCGCCAGGATGGCCTTGAACACCTGACCTTCCGAGGCGGTGGAGAAGACGAGCAGCGGCCGCCGCGCCGTCGCTCCCTGGAGCACCTCCACCGAGGTGATCCCCCGTCCGAAGACGAAGGAGCGGATCGCCTCGGCGAGCTCCACGTTGCGCAGCGGGGCGCGGCCGATGGTGGTGTCGAAGCCGGTCGTCCGGGGGCGCTGCACGGCCGGTCGCGGCGGCGCGGTCGGCGCCCCGCCGGCAACGGCTTCCGGGGCACTGGCGGCGCGCTGCTGGATGAGGTCCGCGAGCGTCTGCTTCTTGGGCGGTGGAGGAGCGGCGTGTCCGAGGTCGGTCGCTTTTCCGCCCTCGATGACGATCGCCGTGCCGAGATTCGCCTGGTTGGCCGTTTCGGTGCGCGGCACGTCGATCTCCGAGAGCTTGAGCGCGGTCTTGGTGCCGCTCGGCAGGGTGATCAGCGCCTGGTTTCCCTGCACGACGTACTTCTCCTGCGCGACGAGCTGGGAGCCGTCCTTCAGGTAGATCGTGTAGGCGAGACCGGGCGCGGCGGCGAGCGCGAGCGCGACGGCGAGCGAGCGAACGAGAGGTCGCGGCATCAGGGTCCCCTTCCCAGGTCCTTCGACGGGTTAGTATAAGCCGCTCGCATGACACCCGCTCACACCGCCCTGCTCGTCCTCGAAGACGGCTCCGTGTTCACCGGCCGCTCGGCTTCACCGGGAACGCGATTCGGCGAGGTCGTGTTCAACACCGCGATGACCGGTTACCAGGAGATCCTGACCGATCCCTCCTATCGCGGGCAGATCGTGGTGATGACCCAGCCGCACATCGGGAACTACGGCATGAGCCGCGCCCACGAGGAGTCGGACCGCCCCTGGGTCGAGGGCTTCGTGGCCCGCCAGTTCACCCGCCAGCCCTCGAGCCACGAGAGCGAGGGCGACCTGTTGTCGTTCCTGCGCCGGCACGAGGTGCCGGCGCTCGACGGCATCGACACGCGCGCGCTGGTGCGCCGGCTGCGCGATCGGGGGGCGCTGCGCGGCGTGCTCACGACGGAGCGCAGCGACGCCGCCGCGCTGCGTCGCGAGGTGCTCGACTTCCCGACCATGGCAGGGCGCGCGTTGGTCGACGAGGTGACCCGCGCCACTCCCGCCATGATCCCCGCCGACCCCGCGGTGGGTGAGCGTCATCGTCTGGCGGTGCTCGACTTCGGCATCAAGAGCAACATCCTGCGCGCGCTCGCGGCGCGCGGCGCGCGTCTCACGGTGCTGCCGGCGCGGACCCCGGCGGAGCGCATCCTGGCGCTCGACGTCGACGGCGTCGTGCTCTCCAACGGGCCGGGCGACCCCGAGCCGCTGACCGACATCATCGAGTCGGTCGCCGCGCTGATCGCCGCCCGCCGGCCGATCTTCGGCATCTGCCTCGGCCATCAGTTGCTCGGCCTGGCGCTCGGCGGACGTACGTTCAAGCTCAAGTTCGGCCACCACGGCGGCAATCAGCCGGTGGTCGACCTCGCCACCCGGGAGGTCGCGATCACCAGCCAGAACCATGGCTTCGCGGTGGATCCCGACTCGCTACCTCCGGGCTGCCGGGCGACCGAGGTCAACCTCAACGACGGCACGCTCGAGTCCTTCGCCGTCGAAGGACGTCCCATCCTCTCGGTGCAGTACCACCCCGAGGCGGCGCCCGGTCCGCACGACGCGAGCCCGCTCTTCGCGCGCTTCCTCGACTCCCTGCCGGGCCCTCGGCCGCCGGCGTGACCCCCCGCCGCGATCCGGCCCGACGGCTCGGGGGACCGCTCGACTGGGCGATCGCCCGCCGCTTCCTGGCCGGGCATGGCGCGGGCCTGGTCGGCTCGACGGCACGGGTCGCGCTCGCGGCCTCCACCTTGGGGGTGGCCGCCATGGGCGTGGCGATGGCGTTGATGACCGGCTATCGCGGCGAGCTCGAGCGCAAGCTGGTGGGCGGGAGCGCGGCGATCCAGGTCTTCCCGCCGATCCTCGTCGACGAAGCGCGCGACGAAGTCGATCTGCAGCCACGGATCGCCGCCGTGCCGGGGGTCCGCAGTGTGGATCCGGTGACCTACATCCAGGGCATTCTGAGCTCCGCGAGCGGCGAGGCCGAGGTGACGCTGCGCGGCGTCGATCAGGGTGGGGGCCTCCTGCGGGCCACCCCGGACCAGCTCGCCGCCGACGCGGCGGGGATCCCCGGGGTCGTGCTGGGGAGCGAGCTCGCGGCCGGCCTCGGGGCGGCACCGGGCGATCGACTCCGCCTGGTGGTGCTCGCCATCGGCGACCGCGGCCCGAGGTTCGTCTATCGGACGGTGCGCGTGACCGGGACCTTCGCGAGCGGTTTCTCGGAGTTCGATCGGGCCTGGGGGGTCGTCTCGCGCCAGGCGCTCGGCGCGCTCTCGCCCCGCGCCCTGTTGAGCTACGAGGTGAACCTCGACGACCCCGAGCGCGCGCCGTCGATCGCCGAGACGATCCGGCAGCTCGCCCCGCCGGAAGTGCTGGTGACCGACTGGCGGGAGAACAACCGGGAGCTCTTCTCGGCGCTGCGCGCCCAGCAGGTGGCGCTCTTCCTGCTCCTCGGCCTGATCGTCCTGGTGTCGACCTTCAACGTCGCCTCCTCGCTGGTGGTGCTGATCCGCGAGCGGCAGCGGGATCTCGGCGCCCTCGCCGCATTGGGCCTGCCGCCGCGCCGGCTGCAGCGCATCTTCCTGCTCTACGGCGGCGCGCTGGGCACCGTCGGGACCGCGATCGGCCTGGCTGCGGCGGCGCTCATCGCCTGGTTTCTCGATCGCTTCGAGGTCATCCGCTTCGGCCCGGACGTGGCGTCGATCTACTTCCTGCGCGCCGTCCCCTTCCGCTTCAGCCTGGCGGACGCCGGGGCGATCGGCCTGTTCGCCGTGGTGGTGACCTTCCTCTCCTGCTGGCTGCCCTCGCGGCGTGCCCTCCGGCTCGACCCCGCGGCGGCGTTGCGCTACGAGTAGACGGACGGGGGCTCGGGGGGGCCTCGAAGGCCCCCCCGGCTCGTGGGGAAAGGAGCACGGGCAGAGGGGTTGGGGTCTCCGGAGCGGGCGCGGACGCGACCCGTCGAGCCCCCGGCGGGGGGAAGCGGCCGCAGCCGCTTCCGTCCTGCACCTAGTTCTACGGTGGAAATCGCCAACGGGTTTATCCGCCCGGCTTGATACATTCCGTGACCGCATGAGCCAGCGGCGCACCGACCTCGCCTGGCGCCTGCGGCGCGCCCTCCGACGCCTCGAGTTCGTCGTGTCGCGTCGCTTCGCGCTCGCGACCCGCGAGGACCGCGTCTTCTTCCTGCTCATCCCGGCCGTCGGACTGCTCGCCGGCGCCCTGGCGATCGTCGTCGAGCGATTGAGCGAGGGGCTGAGAGTCCTGCTCTGGGGCTACTCGCCGAGCTTCGAGTTCGCGGTCGCCCACATCCCCCACTGGCGGGTGGCGCTCGCCCTCGGCCTGGGCGGCCTGGCGATCGTCGCCATCCAGCGGCTGGCCCGCGCGCCCCTCTCGACCCAGGGAGTCTCGGCGCTGATCGAGTCGGTCGCCCTGCACGGCGGAAAGCTCGCGGTCCAGCCGGTGCTCTACTCGGCGGCGGCGGCGATCGCGACCGTCGGCTCCGGCGGCTCGCTCGGCCGGGAGGGCCCGATGCTCCGCCTCGGGGCGGCGGTCTCCTCCTGGCTCGGCCAGCGGTTCGGCCTCTCCCCCTACCGGCTGAAGGTGCTCCTCGGCTGCGGCACCGCGGCGGGCTTCGCCGCCGCCTACAACGTGCCGATCGGCGGTTCGCTCTTCGCCATGGAAGTCGTGCTCGGCAGCTTCGCGCTCGAGATCTTCGGTCCGATCGTGGTCGCGGCCGTCTTGGCGACCCTGCTGTCGCGCGCCGCCCAGAGCGCGGCACCGATCTATGCCGCGCCCGGCTACGGCCTGGTGAGCCCCTGGGAGATCGTCTTCTACTTCGGGCTCGGCCTGGTCGGTGCCTTCGCCGCAGTCGCGTTCGTGCTCGCCGTGCGCTCCTGCACGCGGCTGTTCCGTCGCCTCCCGGGGCTTCCGGAGAGCTTCCGACCGCTGGTCGGCCTGCTCCTCCTGGGTGGCGTGGGGCTCGCGGCGCCGCAGGTGTTGGGCAACGGTTTCGAGACGATCACCGGCGCGCTGCAGGAGAGTTTCGCGCTCCGTTCGCTCGCTCTGATCGCGGTGCTCAAGCTGGCCGCGACGGCGGTGACCGCCGGCAGCGGCTGTCCGGGAGGGCACTTCACGCCGTCGCTCTGCTTCGGTGCGCTGGTGGGCGGGGCCTATGGCGAGGTTCTGCACCACTTCCTGCCGAACGCGACCGGCACCTCGGGCGCCTACGCCGCCGTGGGCATGGCCGCGGTCGCCGCCGGCAGCTCGCAGGCGCCGCTCTCCGCGATCCTGATGCTCTTCGAGTTCACCGGCAACTACCAGCTCATCCTGCCGCTCATGGCGGGTTCGATCGTCTCGAGCTGGGTGAGCAAGCGGATCTACCCCTTCTCGATCTACACCGAACCGCTCGCACGGCGGGGGGTGCGGCTGGCGACGCGGATGGAGGAGGCGGTGCTCGCCGGCCTCTCGGCGGAGGATCTGGTGCGTCCCGACGCCGAGACGCTCCCGCCGCAGGAGCCCTACGCCGAGGTGGTCAACCGCTTTCTCGCCACGCGCCGGCAGCGTCTCTTCGTGGTGGACGGCCAGGGCGGCCTGCTCGGCTCGGTGTCGTTGCACGACATCAAGCACTCGCTGCGCGATCCCGCCGGGCACTCGCAGGCCACGGCGAGCGACCTGATGGTGCCGGTGCCGGTGGTGCTGCGCGCCGACGACCGGCTCGACCGCGCCGCGGAGCTCTTCGCGCGCAGCGACTTCGAGCGCCTGCCGGTGCTCGACGCCACGGGGCGCTTCCGCGGCGTGCTCGCCAAACGCGATCTCCTGGCGGTCTACGCTCAGGAGGTGTTGGGCAGGCCGACGATGCTCTCGACGTTCGCGCGGGTCGACGAGGGCCAGGGCGCGATGCCACGGGTCGAGCTGCCGCCCGATTTCGCGCTGCGTAGCGTGGAGCTTCCCGCGCAGCTGGCGGGCCAGACTCTGGCCGAAGCACGGCTCACCCAGCGGCTCGGCGTGCGCGTGCTCCAGATCCGACGCCGCGCTGCCGAGCGCGAGCCCGAGTGGATCCTCCCGGAGGCGGCGAGCGAGCTGGCGTTCGGCGACGAGCTGGTGGTGCTGGGTCCCACCAAGGGCGTCGAGGCGCTTGCCGCCGGCCGGCTCGAGGACGCGGGGGCCGAGCCTCCTGGGGCGGGGTGACGGAGCGCCGCCCCCTGCCTCCGGCCGGCCTCTGCGCCTCCTGTCGCGCGGCGGAGGTGCTGCACTCGGCGCGCTCGAGCTTCCTGCGTTGCCGCGTGGCCGATCGCGATCCGTCGTTCGCGCGCTATCCGTTGCTTCCGGTGCTGAGCTGCGCCGCGCACGATCCGATCCCTCCAGGCGGCCCGGCGACGCCGACGCGCGCGGACTGACCGGCCGCTGCCGCCGGGGATTCCCGACCGCCCTCCGGTCAGCGGCTGGCCGAGGCAGCGGCGGACGGAGCCGCGGCGGGATCGGCCGGATGGGCTCCCGCCGTCACGGCGGCGAGGAGCAGGAGGAAGGTGGCGATCGCGAGAATCGTCAGAAGGATGCGTTTGGCGTTCACGGCGGGCTCCTCGGGGCGAGCTCCGGAGAGTCGCCGCGAGGGAATCAGACCTCGGCCGAACCGCCTTCGTGCCGCCCAGGGGGCGGTCGGGCGCAGCATGGGCGGGCGGCTCGCGCCGCCACCCGAGGGGATGGGCCGGCGGCTGGCGGCCATTCGCGGGAGGCCCCGCCGCCCGGAGGCGACGGGGCCAGCTGTGACCCGCGATAGAGCCTAGAAGCGGAGCTTGAAGTAGAGGCTGGCGACGTCGGCCTGATAGTCGCCGTTGTTGGCGTTGATCAGCAGCGCTCCCGGCAGGTAGAAGTCGAGCGCCTGCAGGATGAAGCTGTCGATCGTGAAGTCCTCGTACTGGTAGCCGACACCGACGGTCATCTGCCCGTTGATCGCGTAGTCCAGCCGGCCGATCAGGGTGAGCAACTCGATGTCCTCGTAGTTGTCGAAGCCGACCGCGAGGTTGGGTGCACCGCCGGGCGGGCTGAAGAAGTCGGCCAAGCCGTCCGATTTCGCCCAGCGGCCCGAGAGGTCGTAGCCCCAGGAACCCGCTCGGCCACGCCAGCCGAGGCCCCAGGTGTCGTTGACCTCGTCGAAGTCGATCTGCCAGTTGTCGAGCGGGTTGGTCGAGGGCGACGCGCCCGACTGGCGGGCGCGCTGGAAGACCTCGCGGTCGGAGCGGTGGGCGAACAGGTAGAGCTCGGAGGCCTCGGAAGGGGCCCAGGCCAATTCGGCCCCGTACTGCAGGTACTCGTCCGACACCAGTCCGAACTCGCTCTCGTCGTAGTCGTCCGAGCGCGTGTCGGCGCTGATCGTGAAGCTCCAGCTCTCCGCGGGCGTGAAGTCGAGCTGCGCGGTGTAGCGGTCGTAGCTCCGCACCGCTTCGTCGTACTTGCGCAACCCCGGCAGGTTGTTGACCCCTTCGGGGTGGAGGAAGCTCTCTTCCTGCGCCTCGACGTGGTAGCTGCTGGTGTCGCGGTCGCCGAACTCGGCCGCCAGCCGCAATCCCAGCCAGCTCGCCAGCTTGGCGTCGTAGGTCAGGCTCAGGATGTCCTCGTCGGCCGATTCGATCTCGCGCAGCTCGCGGTCCATGCTGTCGCGGCGGTAGCCGAGCTCGAGATTGCCGGCCTCGCCGAAGTCGAACGAGGTCTCGAGCCCGATCGTCTGCTTGGTGTAGTTGACCGGCACGGTGACGCGCGGAATCTCCTCGAGCACGGCGTGGAAGCGCACGTAGCCTTCCTCGAAGCGCAGGCGCGAGGAATCGTCCGCGTAGTCGTAGTAGCGGTACTTGAGCTTGAGATCCCAGCGGTTGGTGAGCGGCAGCTTGAAGTCCGCCGAGGCGTTGAGCACCGCGACTTCGCGGTCGGCGCTCTCGGCGGGCAGCGCGAGGTGGGGAATCGCGGTGTTGACGGTGTGCTCGAGCAGGTCCTCGTCCTGCTTCATCTCGGTGTAGCCGAGGCTCGCCGCCAGCCACCCGCGCCCGATCCGGAAGTTGCCGCTCGCGAAGAGGGCGTCGAGGCCGTTGTCGGGGGCGAGCGCGGCCTGGGCCTTGCTCGAGCCGGCGATCGACGAGGAGCTCGGCGACTGGTAGGCCGAAGCGTCGGTCGAGTCGGTCAGCCGCCAGGGATTGTCCCAGAGCATCGACTGGTTGGCGTTGTCGAAGCGCGATTGGCGGTAGCCGAAGCGGATCGCCGACGCCTTGCCCGTCCATTCGCCGGTGAGCTCGGCGTCGATCGTGTCGTAGTCGATCGGCTCCGGCAGCTCGGTGACGTTGTTGAAGCCGAAGGAGGAGCCGTACGCCCGGTTGCCGGATCGCGCTTCGTGGCGGTACTCGGCGGCCCAGCGCATGCCGCCCAGGCTGCCCAGCCCGATCCGGGCCCGGGTGCGGTCGCGCTGCAGGGCGACGTCCAGCCGGTGCTCGGCGTCGAGGTAGGGGGTGATGAGACCGTTGAGGAAGGGGAAGTTCACCCCCGAGGGGTTGGTCGCGTGGCGCTGGGCGATCGCGGCCTGCAACGCCCCCTGGGTCGGATCGGCGATCTCGAAGCGCCCCGGGGAGGTTTCGGTGTAGAGCAGGCGGCCGTCGTTGCCGAAGCGATGCGGGATCTTGTTGTAGTCGACGTCGAGCGAGTAGCTCCCGATGCGCCCGTAGGTCAGCCGGTAACGAGCGTCGTCCTTGCCGACGTTGACCGCCTTGAAATCGAGGTCGCGGGCTCCGTCGCCGCCGTCCATGGTGACGTGGAGCTTGCGCACCGCGAAGCCGGGGCTCATGTCGCGGTACTCCTCGAAGCGCGCCGAATCGGTGTCGACGTCGACGTTGCGGATGTCGATCACCAGTTGATCGAGGTGCAATCGGTAGCCGGCGGTCGCCTCTTGCGCCGGGGCGATGCCGGCGAGCGCGAGGCAGGTCAGCGCGAAGAGCGCGGGGATGGCTCGGTTGGCGTTCATCGCGGGCTCCTTAGTAGCCCAGATAGGGGCTGGAGGGATGGTTGCTGCCGTGGATCGCCGCGTGGCAGTCCAGGCAGGCCCGGTTGAACAGTCGGTTGGTCCCCGTCGCCTCGTTCTCGAGCGTCGGGAGCTTGGTGGCGTCGTAGAGCGTGCCGGGGTGCCGGGTGTTCGAGTGGCACTGCTGGCAGAGATAGGGCACCGACGTCTTCTGCAGCTTGAGGTGGTTCGAGCCATGGGGCGTGTGGCAGTTGAGACAGCTCTCGCGGACCGGCGCGTGCTCCCAGAGGAAGGGGCCGCGCTTCTCGGAGTGGCAGTTGTAGCAGAGGTCGTTGGCCGAGACGGCCTTGAGCATGCCGTCGGTCGTCGTGCCGTGCGGGTTGTGACAATCGGCGCAGTCGATCCGCCCCTCGCGCACCGGATGATGCGAGGTCTTCCACATCTCGGCGCGCACGTCCTTGTGGCAGGAGAAGCACGACTCCATCGCGTTCTTCGTTCGCAGCTGGGCGCGGTCGGACTGCGGCGAGTGGATGCTGTGGCACTCCAGGCAGGAGAGGCCGCGCGCCTCGTGCCGGCTGGAGGGCCAGAAGGCCTGGTTGCCGCCGGAGTGGCAGGTGCGGCAGGTCTCGTTGATCGCGTCGGCGGTCATGCGCTTCGGGCTGAGGATGTCGGCGGCTTCGCCCGACTCCAGGTGGCTCTCGACCGGACCGTGGCAGGACGAGCAGGCGGCGTTGGCGAAGCGGCCATCGTGGGTGTAGGCGCGTCCGTGAACCGAAGCGGCGAACGGCTCGACGATCTCCTGGTGGCACTCGACGCAGCGCGCCACCTCGGCGGCGAGCTGGGCGCCGGCGTCGCGGGCGAGGCCGAAGCCCGCGGCCCCGGCGAGGGCCAGAGCGAGACTCCAGACGGTGGGACGGAAGACCACGCGAGGTCGACGCATGCGCTCTCCTCCTCCGGACTCAGCTGCTGAGTAGATCGATTCTACACCGAGGTCCGGAATCCGGCCACGGACTCCGCCCGCCCGGCCCCAGGTGGCCTCGGTCGCGGGCGGGTTGGATCGGCAGCTACCGGACGATCAGTCGACGTCTCGCGGCAGATCCACCATGCGATGTCGCAAGGCGTAGCTCACGGCCTGGGCGCGGTTGTTCAGGTGGAGCTTGTCCAGGATGTTGCGCAGGTGGAATTTGACGGTGTTCTCGCTCACCCCGAGCTCCTTGGCGAGCTTGCGGTTCGAGGTGATGCCGCGGACCAGGAGCTCGAGGACTTCGCGCTCCCGCTCGGTCAGGTCGTCGGGGTGACGCTGCGCCTCGGCGGCGCGGCGCGGATGCGCGAACTCGGCGAGGAGTCGACGGGCGAGCAGCGGCGTGAGCGCCGGCTCGCCGCGCGACACCCCGTCGAGCAGCTCGAAGAACTGCTCCGACTCGAGGTTCTTCTGCAGGTAGCCCTGGGCGCCGGACTTGATCGCTTCGAAGAGATTGGCGTCGTCCTCGGAGGCGGTGAGGATCAGCACCTTCACCTCGGGCAGCTCGGCGGTGAGAACCTTGGTGGCGGCCAGCCCGTCGAGCTCGGGCATCGCGAGGTCCATCAGCACGACGTCGGGCTTGAGGCGCTTGGCGAGCTCGATCGCCTCGCGGCCATTGCGCGCCTCGCCGACCACGTCGTTGCCGTGGCTTTCGATGAGGCTGCGCAGGCTGTCACGGAACAGCGCGTGGTCGTCGGCGATCAGGATCTTCATCCTCGTCCCCTTTCGTCGCGACGCGGCAGCTCGACCGTCAGGCGGGTCCCCCTTCCCGGCGAGGCGTCCAGCGTCAGTTTGGCCCCGATACTCTCCGCTCTTTCGCGCATGGTTGCAAGTCCGAAGCGGGGGAAGCCGCTCCGCGAGGGGGCCAGGGGGTCGAAGCCGACGCCATCGTCCAGCACCGTGAGCACCAGTCCGCGCTCGGTCTGGTGCAGCTCCACCTCGACGCGGGTCGCCTTGGCGTGCTTGCGGACGTTGGCCAGGGCCTCCTGCACCAGGCGCAGGAGCTGCAACTCGGCCCCCGGGGCGACCTCCGGGCTGACCGGCGCTTCGAGGGCGACCTCGACGCCAGTCTCCCCCTGCCAGCGCTCGACGTAGGCCGTGACCAGGTCGCGGAAGTCGCTCTTGGGGTCCGAGGCCAGGCGGAGGCCCTGGATCCCCTCCCGGACGTCGGCGTAGACCTCGCGGGCCGCGGCGGCGATCTGGGCCAGCTGCGCATCCGCCTCGGCGAGCTTGCCGTGCTTGAGAAAGCCCTGCACCGCCTGAGCCTTGGTGTTGACGTAGGCCAGCACCTGGGCGAGACCGTCGTGCATCTCGTGCGCCAGCCGCAGCCGCTCGTCGGCGGCGGCGAGCTCGCGGACCTTGCTGTGCAACTGCGCATTGTCGATGGCGATGGCGGCGCTGGCGGCGAAGTGCACCAGGATCGACTGGTCGTCGTCGGTGAAGGCGGGCCCGTCTTCCCTGTCGCAGAGGTAGAGATTGCCGCGGAAGGGCTCCTTGCAGGGAATCGGCACGGCGAGTAGCGAACGCATCGGCGGGTGATGAGCCGGGAACCCGGCGCGCCGGGAGTCGAGCGAGAGATCGGCCACCCGCAGGCGCTCGCCCTGGCGGAGCGTCACGCCGAGCAGCCCCCGCCCGATCGGCGGCCGGCCGATCCGCGCCCGCTCTTCGTCGCTCACGCCCGAGGTCAGGAAGGCCTCGATCTCGCCCCCTTCGCTGACCACCGAGAGCGCGCCGTAGCGCGCGCCGAGGAGGGCGCGCGCCTGGTCGACCACTTTCTGCAGCACCACCTCGTGCGACAGCTCGGCCACCACGTCGAGGCCGGCCAGCCGGAGGGCCGCCAACTCCTGGTTGGTCCGCTCGAGCTGCTCCTGCATCCGCTCGATGACGTCGAAGACGGCGCCGAAGAAGAACAGGATGGCGACCGCCACGAAGGCGTCCATCAGCAGGTTGGACCGCCAGTTGGTGAGGTAGGGCAGGAGCGCGTGACGGGCCGCTTCGAGGACCACCAGGAAGACGATCGAGGCGAGGAAGGCCAGCCATTTCAGACGCCGGACCGTCAACGGCCGCTGAAAATGGCTCGCGGCCGGCTCGCTGGTCGGGGGAGGGAGAGGGCTGTCCTGGGTCACTCGCGCGGGGGTCCGATACGCAGCAGAGCGTATATCGGATCCCAGCCGAGCGCACCGGTGAGGATCGGCACCCAGGCGAACAGGAGGAGGGTCACCCGGCCGAGCGGGTCCACGAGATCGGTCAGCGCGGTGGCGATCATCACCACTCCGATCGCGATCCGCACGACACGTTCCCAGGTCGCCAGGTTCTTGCGGGGCAGGGCAGGGTTCAAGTGCATCTCCATCCGCGTCCATCGTCGCGGGAAACCGGAGCCCACAAAAGAGCGTTTCGGGTGGCGCAGGTCGCCACCCGAAAGGGTGGCGGGATAGACTGGCCGCCGATGTCAGGAGCGTTTCCGACCTTCGATCCGAGTCGCGTGCCGCGCGTCGACGCGACCGGCGTCGAGGAGCGCGCCGCCGCGCTCGCCAAGCGCTCGATCAAGAAGGAAGCCAAGCGCGCCGGGATCCGGCTGGCGATCTCGATGATCGATCTGACCACGCTCGAGGGCAAGGACTCCGCGGGCAAGGTGCTGCAGCTCTGCCAGAAGGCGCGCCACCCGCTGCCGGGCGATGCCAGCGTCCCGGCGGTCGCCGCGGTCTGCGTCTACCCGAACTTCGTGGCGATCGCCAAGCGTGGGCTCGCCGGGTCGGGAGTCCGGGTCGCGTCGGTCGCCACCGGATTCCCGGCCGGTCAGGTGCCGCTCGCGGTCAAACTCGACGAGACGCGGCGCGCGGTCGAAGCCGGCGCCGACGAGATCGACATGGTGATCGATCGGGGAGCCTTCCTCGCCGGCGACTACGCCCGGGTGGGCGACGAGATCGCGCGCGTCAAGGAGGCCTGCGGCGCGGCGCATCTGAAGGTCATCCTGGAGACCGGCGAGCTCGCGAGCTACGACAACGTGCGGCGGGCGTCGATGCTCGCCATCGCCGCCGGCGCCGATTTCATCAAGACCTCGACCGGCAAGATCCAGCCCGCCGCAACGCCGCCCGTCGTGCTGGTGATGCTCGAGGCGATCCGCGACCACTACCTCGCGACCGGCGTGCGCATCGGCATGAAGCCGGCCGGCGGCGTGCGCACCACGAAGCAGGCGCTCCATCTCCTGGTGCTCGTCAAGGAGACCCTCGGCGACGCCTGGCTCACCCCCGAGCTCTTCCGGCTCGGCGCCTCGACCCTGACCAACGATCTGCTGATGCAACTGGTCAAGGAGGCGACCGGCGCCTACCAGAGCGAGGACTACTTCTCCAAGGACTGAGAGCCTGTGAAGCAATCTCCAGCGACCCACCCGACACCGCTTCACAGGCTCTGAGCCGTGTACCGCCAACCCCGCAGCGGCTTCACGCGAATCCCCTACGTGCAGCAGTGCACGCTCCGGGTGGAGGAGCGGGAGATCGAGGCGCTGCTCTGCAACCTCTCGCTGCTCGGGGCGTTCGTGCACGCCGAGCCGGAGCTTCCGCCGGGCACGCCGGTCCGGCTCCGCTTCTCGCTGCCGGACGGGGAGGAGACGATCGACGCCGCGGCGGTCGTCACCTGGATCAACCGCCGCGAACCGAACGACAGCGCCGGCCTGCCTTCGGGCTTCGGCCTGCGCTTCACCGCCCTAGCGGCCGGCGAGATCCGTCGCATCTCCTCGCTGGTCGGCGCGTTCCACGCCGAACCCCGGCCGCTGCTCAGCCGGCCCGAGCCGCAGACCGAGAAGCTGCGCATCCCCTTCGTCGCCCCTTGCGTCGTGGCGACGGCCAATGGCGTCGCCAAGGGCAACGTCTGCAACTTGAGCGCGCAAGGCGTCTACGTCCATGCCGAGCCGATCCCCGAGAGCGGCGATTCGGTGATCCTGTCGTTCCGCCTGCCCGGCCTCGCCGAGGCCTTCGAGCGCGCGGCGGTGGTGACCTGGCGCAACCCCGAGGGACCCTCCCGGGTGCGCGCGCTGCCCCCCGGCTTCGGCCTGCGCTTCGCCAATCTGTCGACCGCCGATCGCAGCCGGCTGCGCCAACTGGTCGACGACTTCGCCCACCTGATGCCGCCCTCGGTCGCCTGACCGTCGCGGCGCGCCCGCGCTCAGCTCCAGTCGAGGCCCGCTGCCGCGAGGGCTGCGTCGGCCTGCGCCGCCCACCCCCGATTCGCGGTGGGCGAAGCGGGGCTCGGGTGCGGTAGCCGGACGACCGGCAGCCGGGCGCCGAGCGCCCGCCGGATGGCGAGCTCGGCGAAGCCGCCGACCGCGATCAGGGTGCGGGTCGCCAGGGCGTCGACCACCTCGCCGAGCGCCCGGTCGCAGACCGACTCGAGCTCGTGGCGCTCCGCCCGGGGCAGCTTGTCCGGGGTCAGGTTGGCGCCCGAGGCGGCGAGAAAGCCGAGCGGGCACCAGTTCCAGACGAAGGCGCGGGTGAAGAAGCGCTCGGGCGAGCCCCAGCGGTCGCGGGCCCAGCCCCAGAAACGGGCTCCGGAGACCTCGCGGCGGGTCGTCGCGAAGCCGAGGACCGGGCGTCGCAGGTGCTCGACCTCCGGGCGCTCGACCCGCCCGGTGATCCGCAACCAGTCGCGCACCGCCGCCACCTCACCGAAGGGCACCCCGGTCTGCATCATGCCGAAGGGGCCCGGATTCATGCCGAGGAAGAGCAGCTCGCGTGGGCCGTCACCCCAGCGCTCGAGATAGCGTTCGTGCGGCTCGCGAGCATAGAGCAACGGCCGGTAGACGCAGACGACCGGAGCCGCGAAGCGCAGGTGCGCCGTGTCGCGATCCAACCGCCGGGAGATCGGTATCAAGGCGCTCATCGGCTGACCGGGCGCGAGCCTAGCAAGGGCGCCGCGCAGGCTCGCTATCATGGTGCGCCATGGGACCTTGCCGCGTTCTCGCCGACTATCCGCGGCGCGCTCACCTCGAGTTCTTCCGGCGCAATCCGAACCCCTTCTACTCGACCACGTTCGAGCTCGATGCCACCCGGGTGCGGGAACGCGCCCGCGAGCTCCACGCCTCGACCTACGCCGCGCTGGTCTGGGCCTACCACCGGGCGCTGCTCGGTATCGATGCGTTCCGCACCCGCCTGGTGGGCGAGGAGGTCGTGCTCTACGAAAGCCTCGCGGTCGGCATGACGGTGCCGGCGCCGGATCGCACGTTCAGCTTTGCGACGCTCGCCTGGGATGCCGACGCCGAGCGCTTCCTCTCGACCGCCCGCGAGGTGCTGCCCGCGGCCTCGCGCCAAGTCGACCTCTCGGGCGGCGCCGCGCCCGATTTCGCGTACTACACGGCGCTCCCCAAGCTGCCCTTCACCAGCTTCGCCCACGTCGCGCTGCCCGATCCCACCGCCGGCCAGCCGGAGACCGCCTTCGGCAGGTTCCGCGAGGAGGGGGGACGCACGCGCGTGCCGGTGGGGGTCCTGGTGAATCACCTCTACGTCGACGGCGCCGACCTGGGCGAGCTCTACGAGGCCGCCCGCGACTCCTTCGAGCTGGCTTTCTAGCCTGGTCCAGCCACTGCCGGACGGTGGCGAGCGCCGCGAAGAGTAGAATCTGCGCCTCATGAGCCGTGCGACGACGAAAGGGCCGGAAGAGGTCGAGAGAGTGCGGGCCGAGCGGCCCCGCCTGGAGTTCGGGGGCGCCTGGGACTATGCGCCGTCGCCCGAGGCGACCGACCACGTCCGGCTCGCCCAGCGCTACGGGCTGTTCATCGGCGGCCGGCTGGTGGCGCCGAAGTCGAACCGCTGGTTCCCGACGGTCAATCCGGCGACCGAAGCGACGCTCGCCGAGGTCGCGGAGGGAGGACCGGCCGACGTCGACGCGGCGGTTGCCGCCGCGGAGCGCGCCTTCCGGAGCTGGTCGAAGCTGCCCGGGGCCGCGCGGGGCAAGTACCTCTATCGCATCGCGCGCCTGATCCAGGAGAAGGCGCGCGAGCTGGCGATCGTCGAGACGATGGACGGCGGCAAGCCGATCAAGGAGGCGCGCGACGTCGATATCCCGCTCGCCGCCGCGCACTTCTTCTACCATGCCGGCTGGGCCGACAAGCTCGCCCACGCCGTTGCGGGACGGACGCCGCGCGCGCTCGGCGTCTGCGGCCAGATCATCCCCTGGAACTTCCCGCTCCTCATGGCCGCCTGGAAGCTCGCCCCGGCCCTGGCCTGCGGCAACACGGTGGTGCTCAAGCCCGCCGAGACGACGCCGCTCACCGCGATGAAGCTCGCCGAGATCCTCGCCGAAGCCGATCTGCCGCCGGGGGTGGTCAACATCGTCACCGGCGCGGGCGAGACCGGCGCGCACCTGGTCAATCATCCGCGGGTGCGCAAGATCGCCTTCACCGGCTCGACCGAGGTCGGCAAGCTCATCCAGCGCGCCACCGCCGGGAGTGGCAAACGGTTGACGCTCGAGCTCGGTGGCAAGGCGGCCAACATCGTCTTCGCGGACGCCGCGCTCGACCAGGCGGTGGAAGGGATCGTCAACGGCATCTACTTCAACCAGGGACACGTCTGCTGCGCCGGGTCGCGCCTGCTGGTGGAGGAGTCGGTCGAGGACGAATTGCTGGCCAAGCTCGCCTGGCGCATCGAGCAGCTGCGCGTCGGCGACCCGCTCGACAAGAACACCGACGTCGGGGCGATCAACTCGCGGGCGCAGCTCGACAAGATCCGCGAGCTGACGCGCGCCGGGGTGGAGGAGGGGGCGGCGCTCCATCAGTCCTCCTGCCCGCTGCCCGCGAAGGGCTACTTCTTCCCGCCCACCTGGTTCACCGGCGTCGCCCAGTCGCACCGCATCGCGCGCGAGGAGATCTTCGGACCGGTGCTCGCGGTGATGAGCTTCCGCACTCCCGACGAGGCGATCGAGAAGGCGAACAATCTCGCCTACGGTCTCTCCGCCGGCGTCTGGACCGACAAGGGCGCCAAGATCTTCGCGATGACCCGCCGGCTCCGCGCCGGGGTCGTCTGGGCGAACACGTTCAACAAGTTCGACCCCACCTCGCCGTTCGGCGGCTACAAGGAATCGGGTTTCGGCCGCGAGGGCGGTATCCACGGCCTCGAGGCCTACCTGGAGACCTAGCGCGCCGGTGCGGCCGAGCCCGGGAACGCGCCGCCGATCGCTCGCCACCGCTCTGGTGGCGCTCGTCCTGCCGGCCGGTTGTGGCGAGCGATTCGATCCGCGGACCGGACTGGATCTCGCGGAGCTGCTGGCCGAGGCCGAATCCTGGAGCGAGACGATCCTGCTCGACCTGGGCAGCCCCACGGTGAAACCCGCGCTGGCTGGCGGCTGGGCTGCACCGTCGCGCGGCGAATTCACCTACCTCTGGGGACTCGGTGAGCGCTCCGCCCTCGACTTCCGCCGCGCCGACGCCCGGGCGTTTCGCATCCGCCTGCGCGGCTGGTCGCATCCCCGGCTGCCGCAGGGCGCCGAGGTCGAGGCCGCGCTGAACGGGACGCCGCTCGGTCGCCTCCGGCTCGGTCCGGCGCCGGAAACGGTCGAGCTGCGGGTGCCCGCCGGCACCGCCCGACCCGGACTCAACCGGTTGACGCTCGGCTATCCGGTCGTCGTCCCGAGCGGCCGGGAGCAGCGGCCGCTCGGCGTCGCGTGGGACCTGGTTCGCTTCGACGGGCGCAGCCCCGGGGAGGTCCCGGCGGGCGCAGGTTCCGTCGCCGGCGCGCTCGAGCTGCCGGCCGGCACGGGGATCGACTGGTTTCTCGAGCTCGCGGCGCCGGCCGAGCTCCGTCTGGACGGCGTCGAGACGCGCGGCGGAGCGCGCCTCCAGGCGGATCTGGCGTGCGCCGGCGAAGCGCCGCGGTTCGCGCTGCTGAGGGACTCGACGCGCTCGCGTCGGCGGGCGGCGGCACTGCGTCAGGGTGACTCGCATCCCCGGCTCTGCCGTCTCACGCTGCGCGCCGAGCCGCCGGAGCAGGGGGTGACCGATGCCGGTGTACGGCTGGCCGCCGCGCGTCTGCTCGGCGCCTGGTCGCCTGAGGTGGAACCACGTGGCTTGTCCTCCGCGGCCCCTCCCGCGCCGCCGCCGGCCCAGGGCATCGTCGTCTACCTCATCGATACCCTGCGTGCCGACCGGCTGGCTGCCTACGGCGAGCGCCGGGGGTTGACGCCGTCGATCGACGCCTTTGCCCGCCAGGCGGTGGTCTTCGCCAACGCTCGCGCCCAGAGCTCCTGGACTCGGCCCACGGTGGCGACCATCTTCACCGGCCTCGCGCCGACCCGCCACGGCGCGAACGACGTGGAAAGCCGGCTCCCGGAGGAGGTCGAGACCCTCGCCGAGCGCTTCCGCGCCGCGGGCTTCCGCACCGGCTACGTCACTGCCAACGGCAACACGACGGCGACCTTCGGTTTCGCCCAGGGGTTCGAGTTCTTCCGCCGGGTGGGCGGAAGCACTGAGATCGCGACCGGCGAGTGGCGCGACGTCCATGCCGCGGGTCGCGAGTTCCTGGAGCTGGTGGCGCCCGGCGAGCGCTTCCTGCTCGTCCTGCACACCGTCGAGCCGCACGCGCCCTACCGGCCTTCGCCGGCGCAGCGCGCGCGCTGGGCGCCCGACGCCGATCCGCGGTTGGGGGATCGGCCGGTTCTGGTCGGCTTGCCGGGGCGGCAGCTCGGACCCGACTCGGAGATCGCCCGTCAGGTGAGCGCGCTCTACGACGCCGAGGTCGCCGACGCCGACGCGGGGTTCGCCGACCTCCTGGTCGAGCTCGACCGCCGGGGGCGGCGCGCCGGGACCTCGATCGTCCTGCTCTCGGACCATGGCGAGGAGCTCTTCGATCACGGACGCGTCGAACACGGCCAGACGCTCTACGAAGAGCAGCTCCGCGTGCCGATGATCTGGCAGCTTCCAGGGGCCGCGCCGGGCCGGATCGAGACGCCGATCGATCAGGTCGACATCCTGCCGACGCTGCTCGCGGTCGCCGGACTGGCGGAGGATCGCTCGCTCGGTGGGCGCAGCTTCGCCGCCGCCCTGCGCGGCGGGACGCCGCCCGCGGCGCGGGCGTCCGCCGCCTGGCTGGGCCGGCTGACCTTCCGCCAGGAAGCGGTCGTCGACGCGGGATTCAAGCTGATCCGCGACCTGAATCCGCGCTCGCTCGCCTCGGCGGCGACCGAGCAGCTCTTCGCGCTCTCCGACGACCCGCACGAGAGCGCGCCGATCGAGCCGCTGGACGAGCTGCGGCGCGGTTTCCTGGCCGCCCGCCTGCGCGGCTGGGTGGCGCGCTCCGGACCACCGCTCGCCGCGGGAGAGGCGGCGAGGATCGACGAGGCGCTGCGCCGCGAGCTCGCCGCGCTCGGATATCTCAACTGACGGGCGCGGCGGACGAGGAGGAGGGAGGAGCGATGGGATTCTGGCGTCTGGCGGGATGGAGCGGGCTGATGCTCGCCTTGGGATCGGGCCTCGGGTTGGCGGGCGACGCGGCGACCCCGCCCGAGCTCCCGGCGAAGCTCCAGCAGCGGGTGACCGAGCTGCAGCGTCGGATCGCCGCGGGGAATCGCGCTTTCGAGCACGTCGCCGCGCTGACCAACGAAGTGGGACCGCGCTTCGCGGGCAGCGACGGCGACCGGCGGGCGGTCGAGTGGGCGCTCGCGAAGCTCCGCGAGCTCGGCTTCGAGAACGTCCGTGCCGAGCCGGTCACCGTGCCGCGCTGGATCCGCGGCGATGCCGCGGCCGAGATCCTGGCGCCCTGGCCCCAGCCCCTGGCGCTGACCGCGCTCGGCGGCAGCGTCGGCACGCCGCAGGGTGGGGTCGAGGGCGAGGTGATCGAAGCGGCGAACGTCGCCGCGCTCGAGGCGCTGCCGGACGCGGCAGTGCGCGGCCGGATCGTCTTCCTCTCCGAGCGCATGGCGCGCGCGATCGACGGCGCCGGCTACGGCAGGACGGTGCCCAATCGCGCCGGCGGCGCCGTGGCTGCGGCGAAGAAGGGCGCGATCGCGCTGGTCATCCGCTCGGTGGGTACCGATTCCCACCGCTTTCCGCACACCGGGTCCCTGCACTACGCGACGGAGGTGCCGCGGATCCCGGCCGCGGCGCTGGCCAACCCCGATGCGGACCTCCTTGCCGCCCAGGTCGCGAGTGGCCGGCCGGTGCGTCTCGCGCTCCGTCTCGGCTGCCGGGACGCCGGCGAGGCCGAGTCGGCCAACGTGGTCGGCGAAGTGGTGGGGCGGGATCGCCCGCAGGAGGTCGTGGTCCTCGGCGCGCATCTCGATTCGTGGGACCTCGGCACCGGGGCGCTCGACGACGGCGCCGGCGTCGGCGTGGTGATCGAGGCGGCGCGCCAGATCGCGGGCCTCGCCGAACGCCCGAGCCGGACGCTGCGGGTCGTGTTGTTCGCCAACGAGGAGTTCGGGCTGTCGGGGGCGAAGGGCTACGTCGCGGCGCATGCCGGCGAGCTCGACCGGCACGTCGCCGCCCTCGAATCGGATCTGGGCAGTGGCCGTATCCACCGCTTCCGGGCGAGCGTGGCGCCCGCGGACGCCGGCTGGGTGCCCGCGCTGCATCGCCTGCTCGCCCCACTCGGGATCCCGTTCGACGAGAGCCCTGCCGGCGGCGGCGCCGACATCGGGCCGTTGCGCAAGGCGGGGGTCGCGGTCTTCGACCTGTCGCCCGACGCCAGCGACTATTTCGACTTCCACCACACCGCCGACGACACCCTCGACAAAGTCGACCGCGCCGGGCTCGACCAGGCGGTCGCCGCCCACGCCACGTTGGCGCTCGCGCTCGCCGAGCTGCCGGTGTCGCTGGGGCGAATCCCCGCCGCCGAATAGCCCCTCGCTCGTCTCTCCCGCGGCTCGGTCGTCGGTCGAGCTTGGCCCCCTGGACGGCGAGCGACCCGGCGCGAGATGGAGCCGGTCGTGTCCGGCGCCTGCACGGACGGTCTCGCGTTCGGCGCCGCCGGAGCGGCTGTTGCGTTTCCTCCTCGCGGCCTCCTCTTCATGGAGTACCTAGGGAAGATCGCTCGGACGACGGACCGTCGTGAGCCGTGAGGACTCGCGCGGAACCAAGGAGGAGAACCATGCCACGTACGACGAAACGGCGTTCTGGCGCAGCGACGGGAAGGCGATGGGCCGCGGCCTGGATCGCGGGTCTCTGGATGCTCGCCACGGGCTCTTCGCCTGGCTTGGCGGGAGACTCCCTCTACGGCAAGGTGACGGAGGTCACGAGCGCCGACCGAGTGACTTTCGACTATGGCGAGGGCAAGTACCAACTGCGGCTGGTCGGCATCGACGTGCAGCGCGACGGTCCGCTGGCACGCCAAGCGGTTCAGTTGGTTTCCAAGCTGGTGCTCGGCAAGAACGCGCGCATGCGCTTCGAAGGTCGCTCCGCGAACGACGAGATGCTGGCGCGACTCTTCACCGACGATCCCGAGACCGGCATCCGCGAGGTCGCCGTGGAGCTGGTGAGGACGGGCCTCGCCCGCCGACAGAAGGGCTTCGACTTCAAGTACGGCGAGCTCGCCAAGGCCGAACGAGACGCGCAGAAGGAGCGCCGTGGTCTGTGGGCCACGACGCAGCCGCGGTGAGGAAAGGGGACGCCATGCACGAATTCGATCGCTTGACCCGCCGCCGCCGTATCCTCGCGTTCTTCGTCGCCGCGGGCGCCTTCCTGGCTTCGGACGCTGGCCGCGCTCAGATGACCGGGGCCGCCGACGTCAACGTCTCGCAGCTCGCCAACTACCAGAACGAGTGCTCCATCATCAAGAACCCGACCAACAAGCTCCAGCTCTTCGCCGCCTGCAACAACGCGGGACCCGGCCTCTTCGCGGCGCGCAGCACGAACCTGGGCCAGACCTGGACCTATCCCGACCCGGCCGACCGGACGATCGCCGACGGCGATGTCGGTCAGGGTCCGCTCGCCTGCTGCGACCCGACGCTGGCGTGGGACACGTTCGGGAACCTTTACGTCGTCTATCTCGACAGTGGTGCGGCGAACGTCGTGGTCCTGCTCTCGACGGATGCCGGATTGACCTTCACCACGCTGGCCACCTTCGCGGGGAGCGTCGACCAGCCGACGGTAGTCGCGGCCGACACCACCGACCCGGCGGCCCCGGTCGCCCTCTGGGTGGTGTGGAACCAGAGCAATTCGATGCGGGCGCGCGGCGCGGCGGTGACCGGTCTGGGCGCGGTCGGCGCCTTCAACCCGCTGCAGAACATCCCCGGCACGACCGGTTGCAGCTTCGGCGACGTCGCGATAGCGCCCTCGGGCGCCGTGGTGCAGGCCTGCCAGAACCCGACCGGCGGTCAGGGTCCGGCCACGATCTTGGTCAACACCGACGCCGATGGGCTCGGACCCGGCAACTTCGGCGCCGCCGTCGCGGCGACGACCACCAACGTCGGCGGCTTCGACTTCATTCCGGCGCAGAACGTCCGCTCGGTCGACTCGGAAGCTGGGCTCGCCTACGATGCCTTCCCGACCAGCCCGCACTTCGGCCGCCTCTACCTTGTCTACACCGAAGAGACCGCCCCCGAGAACAACGACCTCGACATCCTGGTGCGCTTCTCGGACAACGACGGCGCCACCTGGAGCGCGCCGCCGATTCGCGTCAACGACGACGCGACGACCCGCAGCCAGTTCCTGCCGCGAATCGCGAGCAACCCGCTCTCCGGGAACGTCGGGGTCTGCTGGCACGACGCCCGCAACTCGGCGACCAACACGCAGATGCAGGAGTTCTGCACGCTCGCGACGCCGGCCGGGGGGACGCCCGCCTTCATGGCCAACGGCCAGGTCGGCGACGCCCTGACCGCCGGCACCGGATCGAACCCTCCCGCCGCCGGCCAGGCCGACATCCAGTTCGGCGACTACTCCGGCATGACCTACTTTCAGGGCCGCCTGCACCCGATCTGGGCCGACGTCTCGAACTCGACCGGCGACAACCCCGACGGCACGACGCGATACGACGCTCTCACCGACATCGTCTCCGGAGGCCTGGCCGCCAACGAGGGGGACCCGCACATCCGGACCGTCGACGGCGTCCACTACGACTTCCAGAGCGCCGGCGAGTTCGTCGCGCTGCGCGGCGACGGCCTCGAGATCCAGACCCGCCAGACGGCGATCGCGACCACCTTCTTCCCGGGGGCGAACGCCTACACGGGGCTCGCGACCTGCGCCAGTCTGAACACCGCGGTCGCGGCTCGAGTCGGCGCGCACCGCGTGACCTACCAGCCGAATCTCTCCGGAGTACCGGATCCCCTCGGGCTGCAGCTGCGCGTCGATGGCGTCTTGACCGCCCTCCCGCCGCAGGGGATCGATCTCGGGGACGGCGGCCGCGTCGCCCCTTCGGGGGGGGGCGCCGGAGCGATCGAGATCGAGTTCCCGAACGGCACGGCGCTGGTCGTCACCCCGGGCTGGTGGTCGTCGCAGCAGAAGTGGTACCTGAACGTGAACGCGTACCAGACGACCGCTTCGGAGGGGGTCATGGGCGCGCTCGCCCCGGGGAGCTGGCTGCCGGCGCTCCCCGACGGCAGCTCGCTCGGACCGCGGCCGGCGGGCCTCCCCGCCCGCTATGTCGCGCTCTACGAGACCTTCGCCGACGCCTGGCGGGTAGAGGATGGCACCAGCCTCTTCGACTACGCGCCGGGGACGTCGACCGCGACCTTCACCGTCGATTCCTGGCCGCGACAGAGCGCGCCCTGCGAGCTCCCTGCGCAGAGGCCGGTGCGACCACTCGACGCGGCGATCGCGGAGCGACTCTGCCGCAGCGTCGAGGACGAGGGACGGCGCGCCAACTGCGTCTTCGACGTCATGGTGACCGGCGAGGAGGGTTTCGCGAAGACCTATCTGCTGACCGAGCGGCTGGAGCGGGGAGGCACCGCGACGATGGTCACGGATCCGCAGGATCCCTCGGCGCTGGGCGATCCGGTCACTTTCGTCGCGATCGTGACGCCGAGGGGAGCGCCGCGCCGGGGCGTGCCGAGCGGTTGGGTGCAGTTCGTGATCGACGGCGAGAAGCACGGCTCGCCGGTGCCGCTCGACGCGCGCGGTCAGGCCGCGCTCGAGGTGCCCCGGCTCGAGGCGGGTCGCCACCGAGTCTCGGCGATCTATCAACCCGGCGACGGGAGCGGCTTCGCGCCGAGCACCAGCCCACTCGAGGTGCACACGGTGGCGTGCGCGCCCTGCATGCGATGAGATCTGCCGGACCGCCGGCCGCACGGCACGCGAGCTAGCGCGCGTGCAGCCGGCGGAGCCGTTCGCGAGAGCGAGTGAGCAGAGTGTGGACGCTCTCGGTGCGGTAGCCGAGCTGGCGGCCGATCTCCTCGTCCGAGTAGCCGATGGCATCGAGCTCGAGCAGCAGTCGATCGTGGGGTGAGGCGCGCGCCAGGAGCTCCCTCGCAGCGCAGAGTGCCTCGGCCCGATCGACTCGCGTGGCCCGTGCGGCTTCCCGCGTCGCCTCGGCGATCGCCGCTTCTTCCGCCTGCCGGTGACGGGCGAGTTGCCAGGCTAGGCGTCGCACCACGACCGCGAGCCAGGCGTGAAGTCGAACGACCCGATCCTGGAGCAGGAGACGCTGGACCGCCTCCTGCGCGATGTCTTCGGCATCTTGCGGGTTTCTGCACCAGCGCCTGGCGACGCGAAGTGCGAGCTCCATCGCGGAGCGCAGGTCGGCGTCGGTCCAGCGGCTCGGCGGCTCACGAGAAGCTGGTGCGGGTTGCTCGAGAGGCTTCTGGGGCGTCTCGGTCATGCCGGACCCCTTTGAGGGATGCGAAACCCCTTGAGACGGTGTTGCCGTCCCTCCCGGACCTCGATGCAAGAGTTGCTCAGTGGTGCTGACGCGGAGTATCGCACTTCCGGGGCTTGGCTCTCGGACCGGAGATCCACCGGGCATAGAATCGTCGAAACTCAGCGAGGGCCCACGGCATGCCGAAGCTCGAAGTGCGCAAGACCTACAAGATGTTCCTGGGCGGGGAGTTCGTGCGCTCGGAGTCGGGGCGCTACGACCCGGCGATGGACCGGCGCGGGA
>CAYZWR010000009.1:0-53459 GCA_964481735.1 uncultured Thermoanaerobaculia bacterium | reverse complement strand
ATGGAAGGGCCATCGCTCAACGGATAAAAGGTACGCCGGGGATAACAGGCTGATCCTGTCCAAGAGTTCACATCGACGACAGGGTTTGGCACCTCGATGTCGGCTCATCGCATCCTGGAGCTGAAGCCGGTTCCAAGGGTTCGGCTGTTCGCCGATTAAAGCGGTACGTGAGCTGGGTTCAGAACGTCGCGAGACAGTTCGGTCCCTATCTCGTGTGGGCGTAGGAGACTTGAGAGGAACTGTCCTTAGTACGAGAGGACCGGGACGGACGAACCTCTGGTGTACCAGCTGTCGCGCCAGCGGCACCGCTGGGTAGCTATGTTCGGAAAGGATAAACGCTGAAAGCATCTAAGCGTGAAGCCCCCCTCGAGATGAGGTCTCCCTGAAGACCCCTCGAAGATGACGAGGTTGATAGGCGGGAGGTGTAAGGGCTGTGAGGCCTTGAGCTGACCCGTACTAATCGGTCGTTCGGCTTGACCATTGATTGTCTTGCTGGCCGGCGAATCTGGTCGCTACAAACAAATTCGATTCAGTTGTTTTCGGTTCTTTCTCAATTTCGCTTTTTCCGGTGACTCTAGCGAGGGGGAAACACCCGTTCCCATTCCGAACACGGCAGTTAAGCCCCTCAGCGCCGATGGTACTGCCTGCGCAGGTGGGTGGGAGAGTAGGTCGTTGCCGGGAAGTGATTTTGGGCCCACGAGCGATCGTGGGCCTTCGTTTTTTCCACGGCTCGGCGTCGGGGGTGCTAGGCTCGTCCCGGACGATCGCGCTCCTGCCGCGCTTCGTGACGCATGATCGAATGCGCCCAGCTCCGCTGGGATCCGGCCCGCCGGTGGCTCGCCTCGCGCGAGCTCGATCTCCGTCCGCAGCTGGCGCTGGTCTTTGGGGGGCGGGAGGCTCTCCAGGCTCCGGAGCCGATCCGGGCGTTGCGTGAGCTGGTGGGCGAAGTGGCGGTCGTCGGCTGCTCCACCGCCGGCGAGATCCTCGACACCGAAGTGAGCGATGAACGTCTCGTGGCGACCCTGGTCGAGTTCGAGAGGACGCGCGTGGCGATCGCCGCCGAACCGTCCGACGGCGCGGAGCGGAGCGCGGAGGCGGGCCGGCGCCTCGCCGATCGCCTGGCCGGTCCCGACCTCAGGCACGTCTTTCTCCTCGCCGAGGGGATCGGAGTGAACGGCAGCGAGCTCGCGCGTGGCGTCGCGACTCGGCTGCCGGGCCGGATCTCGGTCACCGGCGGGCTGGCGGGCGACGCCGACCGCTTCGCTTCGACGCTCGTGCGTTGGGGCGATCGGGTGTCGAGCGAGGCGATCGTCGGGCTCGGCTTCTACGGTGAGGCGCTCCAGGTCGGACACGGCTCGCTGGGTGGCTGGGATCCCTTTGGGCCGGAGCGGCGCATCACACGCGCGCGCGGCAAGGTCCTCTTCGAGCTCGACGGCCGGCCCGCGCTCGAGCTCTACCGGCGCTACCTGGGTGACCACGCCGACGACCTTCCGGCCTCCGGCCTCCTCTTCCCGCTCTGCGTCCGACCGGAAACGGGTGGCGAGGGAGTGGTGCGCACGATCGTCGGCGTCGACGAGGGGCAGGGCAGCCTGATCTTCGCGGGGGAGATCCCCGAAGGCCAGCTCGCGCGGCTGATGAAGGCCAATCTCGACCGGCTGATCGACGGCGCGACGGGAGCCGCCGAGCGGGCGATCGGGGAGCTGGGAGGCGCGGCCGAGCTCGTCCTGCTGGTCAGCTGCGTGGGTCGCAAGATGATCCTCAAGCAGCGCGTCGAGGAGGAGGTGGAGAGCGTCCGCCAGGTCGTCGGATGCCAGGCCGCCCTCACCGGGTTCTACTCCTATGGCGAGATCTCACCCTCCGCTGCCGCCATGCCGTGCGAGCTGCACAACCAGACGATGACGATCACGGCCTTCCGCGAGACCTGAGCTTCGCCGGGATGCACTCCCTGCTGCAGCGTCAACTGCGACGTCTCCTGGGGGAGGAGACGCTGCGCAACCCGGAGGTCGCGGCGCTCATCGCGGCGGTGGACGACGCCTACCGGCAGTTCGATGCCGACCGGCTCATGCTCGAGCGATCGCTCGACCTCTCCTCGCAGGAGCTGCTGCAGGCCAATGCCGAGCTACGCGCCAGCCAGGCGGGCCTGGAATTGCGCGTCCAGGAGCGCACCGGCGAGCTCGAGCGGGCGCTGGGGTCGCTCGCCCGCGAGATGGAAGAGCGCCTGCGTGCCCAGGAGACGCTGACCCGCGAGGAGACCAAGTTCCGCCTCTTCCTCGAGAAGCTCCCGGCGATCACCTACATCGCGGAGCCCGGCGAAGCCGGTCGCTGGAGCTTCGTGAGTCCCCAGATCGAGCCGATCCTCGGATTCAGTCCGGCGGCCTGGTGCGCCGATCCTCACCTCTGGTTCGATCGCCTTCATCCCGACGACCGCGAGACGGTTCTCGCCGAAGAGCGCCGGAGCGTGATCGAGCGGGACCAGTTCTCGCTCGAGTATCGGCTGGTCGCGCGCGACGGGAGAGTCGTCTGGGTTCACGACGACGCGGTCTTTCTCCCGGCTTCGGGAGGCGAGCCGGACCGGGTCCAGGGCGTGATGTTCGATGTCACGGAGCGGCGCCTGCTCGAGGAGCAGCTCGTTCATGCGCAGAAGATCGAAGCGGTCGGACAGCTCGCGGGCGGCGTGGCCCACGACTTCAACAACCTGCTGACCGCGATCACCGGCTTCGCTGAGCTGCTCCTCCACCGTCTCGGCGAGGAGGGCCGGCACGTGCACGAGCTCGGAGAGATCCTCCGCGCTGCGGAGCGGGCGGCGCGCCTGACCGGCAAGCTCCTCGCGTTCACGCGACGCCGCCAGCACGACCCGCGCGGCGTCGAGCTCAATGCGTTGGTGCTCGACCTCGAGGGCCTGCTGCGTCGTCTGATCGGCGAGCGCATCCAACTCGAGCTCGTGCTGGCGCCGGGTCGGACGGTGGTGCGGGCGGACCCGACGCAGCTCGAGCAGGTGGTGATCAACCTGGTGCTCAACGCGCGCGACGCGATGCCGAACGGGGGACTGGTCCGGCTGGCGACCCTGCACCGCACCGTCGGGAAGATGGGGCGCTCGGCGGTCGGCGGATTGCGGGCCGGCGACTACGTCGTGCTCGCGGTGACCGACCACGGGGTGGGCATGGACGAGGAGACCCGGCGCCACCTGTTCGAGCCCTTCTTCACCACCAAGCCGGTCGGACAGGGCACCGGGCTGGGGCTGGCGACGGCCTACGGCATCGTCCGCCAGTGCGGCGGCAGCATCCTCGTGGAGAGCGAGCCGGGAGGAGGTTCCACGTTCCGGGTCCTCCTGCCGCTCAGCGCCGAGTCCGAGAGCGTGCGGCTGCGGGGTCCGGCGCTCCTGGCGCTTCCCGGCGGCAGCGAGCGGGTGCTGCTCGCCGAGGACGAAGCCTCGGTCCGCGAGTTCGCGGTGACTCTGCTCACCGACCTGGGCTACGAGGTGACGACGGCGAGCGACGGCGTGGAGGCGATGGCGGTCGTCGACCGGGAGGGCATCGACCGCTTCGACCTGCTGCTGACCGACGTGGTGATGCCGCGGATGGGTGGCGCAGAGCTCGCCGCGCGGCTACGGGCCCGGCGGCGAGAGCTGCCGGTACTTTTTGCCTCGGGCTACGCCAGCGACGACCAGGGAGTGAGCGAGCTCCTTGGCGAGCGGGGGCTCTTTCTCGGCAAGCCCTTCACGCCGGCGCAGCTCGCCACGACGATTCGCCGCTTGCTCGACGGCTGAGCCTGCCCCGAATCGGCGACGGGCGCCGCTGCGCCGGAGCTCGGCGCGGGCTCGCCTGCTAGGATGGCTCGCCTAGGATGCACGTCGTTCTCCTCGGCGCCGATCTCTTCGCAGCGTTCGACGAATTCGCCGGCGCCCTCAAGGCGGTGGGCGCGACCGTCTCGGGAATCGGCTGGACGGCGCCTTCGCGTCTGCGTGGCGCTCTCCGTCGACACCTCGACGCCTGGCATACGGTGCGCTCGCCGTTCGACCCGCAGCAGGTCGAGGTCGCGTTGCGCGATCTCGCCCGGCGCCGCGCGATCGATCGGCTGGAGACTCTCGACGAGCGGCTGATCGAAGTCGCCGCCGCAGCTCGCCAAGCGATCGGTCTGCCGGGGCTGTCGGTCGCCGCCGCGCGGCTCTGTCGTGACAAGCCGGCGATGAAGCAGGCCCTCCGCGCCGCCGGACTGCCGTGCGCGGAGTTCGCGGCGGTCGACTCCCTGGCCGGCCTCTCGGCTTTCGCCGAGCGCGTCGGCTACCCCCTGGTGCTCAAGCCGCGCGCCGGACTGGGTTCGTTGCGGACGTTTCGACTCGAGAACGACGCGGAGCTCCGGCTCGCGGCCCGCGAGCTGGCGGTCGACCGGGGAGAGTCGGCGTTGGTCGAGGAATTCGTCGCCGGACACGAGGGGATCTACGACACCATCACCCTCGCCGGAGAGCCGCGATTGGAGTTCGTCGCGCACTACTTCCCGGGCGTCCTCGAGGCGATCTCGGACCGCCGGGCCACGCCGCAGATCGTGGCCACCAACCGGGTCGGCGCTCCGAGCTACGAAGAGCTGCGGCGCGTTGGGCGCCAGGTGATCCGCGCCCTCGGAATCGACACCGGTGCGACGCACATGGAGTGGTTCTTCGGTCCCAAGGGGCTGAAAGTCTCGGAGATCGGAGCGCGGCCGCCGGGCGACCGGATCTGGGATCTCTATCGCGCCGCCCACGAGATCGACCTGCCGCGCCAGTGGGCGCTCGCGGTGGCGAAGGGGCGGATCGACGGGCAGGCGAGTGGCCGCTTCGCCGCCGGCAGCGTTCAGGTGAGGCCTGGCCGGGACGGCCGCGTCAAGGGCTACGTGGGGCTTCGCGAGGTGATGGCGCGCTGCCGGCCGTGGATCTTCGCGCGCCACCTGCCACGGCCGGGCAGCGTCACGCAGCCGCTCGACAAGGGCTATCTCGCCAACGCCTGGTTCCGCCTGCGTCACCCCGATTACGACGAGCTACGCCGCCTGCTCGAGTGGATCGGCAGGACGCTCCGGGTCGACGCCGGCTGATTCACGTCGAGGCTGGTGTGCGCGGGGGCTCCGCGGGCTTCTCGTCCAGCAGCGCGCGGAAGGTCGCGCCGTAGATCTCCCAGATGGTCACGAACAGCGCAGCGATGATCGGACCGACCAGCAGGCCGGCGGCGCCGAAGAGCGACAGTCCGCCCAGCGTGCCGAGGAGGATCATCAGGTCGGGCAGCTTGGTGTCGCCGCCGACCAGCCGCGGCCGCAGCAGATTGTCGATCGATCCCACCACGACGGCGCACCAGACGGCCACGGCCAAGGCTGCCCCGCCGCGGCCGACGATGAACAGGTAGCCGACCGCGGGCATCCAGACGAGGGCCGTGCCGATCCCCGGGATGATCGCGAGGATCATCATCAACGTCGACCAGAACGCCACCCCCTCGATGCCCGCGGCCCAGAGCGCGAGGCCCGCCAGGCTCCCCTGAATGACCCCGATGATCAGCGTGCCCCGCAGGGTCGCGCGCGCGACCGAGGTGAAGCGGTCGACCAGGCGGTGCTTGTCCTGGAGCGGCAGGGGCAGCACCGAGAGGATCCGTTCGAGCGCCCCCGAGCCGCCGATCAGGAAGAAGAACATCGCGTAGAGGAGGACGAAGAAGTCGAGGAGGAACCCGACCGTGCCGCCGGTGAGCGCGGAGAGGCTGTTGAACAGGTGAGTCCCTGCGCTCTCGGCGGCCCGGCCGAGCGCCGAGACGACCTGTCCGCGGTAGGGCTCGAGCGAGCTCAGGATCGGGAAACGCTCGAGCAGCTGCCCCTCGAGCGCGCTCGGTCGCGCGATGTTCTCCTGGATCCACGGCGCGGCGACGCCGGCGATGTCGATCGCGTTCGACGCGACCAGTCCGAGGAACGCGGTGAGCGGCAGGCCGACCGCGGCGAGCAGGATCAGGAGCGTCGCGGTCGCGGCGAGGGCGCCTCGGCCGCGCAGGCGGGCGAGCAGCCAGCGGTAGAGCGGCTGCGCCAGCCCGCTGAAGATCGCCGCCAGCAGCAACGGCATGAGGAAACCCCGGATCATGTAGAGGAAGAGCGCGCTGACGAACAGCGCGAGCAGCAGCAGGAAGCTGCGCCGGAAGCGACCCTGGTCGGCGATCATGGGAGGCGATTCTAGCCCGCAATGCCCGCCCGTCTCCGGCTGCGGCGCCACGCCGCGTACCCTGGGTGGGGAGGCGGCGGGCTGGCCCCTGGGCGATGGCGTGGCCTCGGCGGCACCACTAGAATGCCGCCATGCCACGGCTGACCCGGATCTACACCCGCAGCGGCGACGACGGCTCGACCGCGCTGGGCTCGGGGAGCCGGGTGAGCAAGGACCACCTGCGGGTCGAGTGCTATGGCACCGTCGACGAGCTCAACGCGCAGCTGGGCGCCGCGCTCGCGGTCGGCCTTCCGGCCGAAATCGCACCGACCGTTCGCCGGATCCAGAACGACCTCTTTCACCTCGGGGCCGACCTGTGCGTGCGCGAGGAGGACAAGCGCGCCCGGCCGCTGCCGGCGATCGAGGCGCGTCACGTCGCCTGGCTCGAATCCACGATCGACCAGTGGAACGAGAGGTTGCCGGCGCTGGCCAACTTCATCCTGCCCGGCGGCACCGCCGGCGCGGCGCACCTTCACCTGGCGCGCACCGTCTGTCGACGGGCCGAGCGTCAGCTGGTCGCGCTCGCGCGGCAGGAGGCCGTCGGGACGCAGACGTTGCCCTACCTCAATCGTCTCTCCGATGCCCTCTTCGTGCTCGCCCGAGGGGTCAACCACCTCGCGGGCGAGAGCGATGTCCTTTGGGATTCAAGGAGTTGAGGATTCTCCACGCCACCTGACCGAGGTCATAGGTCGGGGCTCCTGAATGGGATCAGATGGGTCCACGCGACCCCGTCGGGTCCCGTCGAGCCACCACCCGAGGAGACCACCATGTCCCTGTCCACGACCTGCCGAAGCTTCGTTGTCGCGCTCGTCGCCACCGCCGGCTCGCTCGCCGCGGTCGATCATCCGCAGTTCCAGGTCGACGGTCGCGTCTTCGGGATGCCCGAGGCCAAGGTCTTCACCGAGACCTACGACGGTCCACCGGTCACCGGCGAGTTCGTCAGCCTGCTCCCCGAGCTGGTGCCCCTGCCGGCGGGTAACCGGACCCACGAGGTGCGCGTCGACATCGTGGCGCGCGAGATCGAGGTCGCCCCCGACGTGCGCTATCGCGCCTGGACTTTCGGCGGCACCGTCCCGGGCCCGGTGATCCACGTCCGCGAGGGGGACCGGATCGTCTTCACCATGAAGAACCGCTCGGCGGAGGTGGTCGCGGTCACGGCTCCCGAAGTGGGGGCCTCGCCCTACATCGCCCGGCTGGCCGCGCTCGATCCGCAGCGGGCGGACCCTCTCGCCCAGCCCATGCGGCACTCGATGGACTTCCACGCCGGGACCGTGGCCGCTTCCGACAAGTGGCGTGGCATCGAGCCGGGCGAATCGATCCGCTTCGAGTGGATCGCCAACTACCCCGGCGTCTTCCTCTATCACTGCGGCACGCCGCCGATCCTGCTCCACATGTCGCAGGGCCAGTACGGCGTGGTCGTCGTCGAGCCCAAGGAGGGCTATCCGACCGACGCCGAGGTCGATCGCGAGTACGTTCTGGTGCAGTCGGAGTTCTATCTCAAGGAGTCCGAGACCCCGGCCCACGAGGGCGACCAGACCCAGTTCACCGAGGCTGGCAAGCCGCTCTACGACATCGACTTCGACGCCGCGATGCGCAAGCAGCCGTTGCTCGTCGTGTTCAACGGCCACCAGCGTTCGCTCATCGACTCGCCGCTCGCCGCGGAGGTCGGGGACCGCGTGCGGTTCTATCTGCTCAACGTCGGTCCCACGGACACCTCGAGCTTCCACGTCGTCGGCGTGATCTTCGACCGGGTCTGGTACGAGGGCAACCTGCACAACGAGTGGCGGGGCATGCAGACCGTCCTGCTCGGCGCCTCGAACGGCGCCGTGCTCGAGTTCGTGGTGCCCGAGCAGGGCGACTACGTCATCGTCGACCACGAGTTCGCGGACGCCCAGAAGGGCGCTGTGGGTAGAATGAAGGCGAGCCGCGGAGCGAGCGGCGGGCCGGAAGGCCACTGATCCGGACGACAACCACAAGGAGGATGCAAGATGCGAAGCAACCATCGGGGCTGGCTGGCTTGCGCGACCGCGCTCGTCGCTGGAATCGCCCTCGCCGCCGCGGCCTCGGCCGCGCCGCCGCGGGTCGTGAAGCTCAAGGCGGACGACAAGATGCAGTACGACGTGAAGCTGATCGACGCCAAGGCGGGCGAGCAGATCAAGGTGCAGCTGACCACGGTGAGCAACCTGCCCAAGACCGAGATGTCGCACAATTTCGTGTTGCTCGCCAAGGGCACCAACGCCGACAACTTCGCGATGATGGCGGCGATGGCGCGCGACACGAACTACATCCCGAAGGGGCAGGAGAAGTCGATCCTGGCGCAGACCTCGCTCGCCGCTGGCGGAGAGACCGTGGAGGTCACCTTCACCGCGCCCAAGGAGCCGGGCGAGTACATGTACCTCTGCACCTTCCCCGGTCACTACATCGCGGGAATGAAGGGCAAGCTGGTCGTCAAGTAAGTCCGCTGCCGACGGCCCGGTCGGGCGCCGCGAGGGGCTCGGCCGGGCAGTTGGCGTCCCGCCGCCGTTCGAGATCCACCACGATCGCGCGCTTGAGACCGATCGGGCTCGAGGTGCGCAGCAGCTCCTGGCGGTAGCTGGCGATGTCGATCCGCTCGAGGTTCATGCGGATCCGGCGGAAGAGGCGGGGAAAGTGCTCTCCGGGCGCCTGGACGTGGTGCAGCCCGCCGCTGTAGGCGATCAACATCGGCCCCTCGGGAATCGCCTCGAGAATATCGGCGATCCCTCCGCGCACGGTCATCGGCTGGCCCTGCGAGTCGAGCCCGTTCGGCCGCTTCATCCGGCCTTCGGGCAGGATGACGACCATCGAGTCGGGGTCGATCCTCGCCAGGACTTCGCGCCAGGTGTGGTCCCTCTCCCGGGTGATCGACACCACGTGGGCGGCGAGCAGCTTGAAGAAGTACCCCACGATCGGCCGGCCGGTCGTCTTCGCGGCGGCGGGCACGACGCCATGGCAGGCGACCCGCCAGACGAACCGGAGCGGAGCGACGGAGATGAACAGCCACTCGAACAGGCTGGTGTGATTCAGGAAGCAGAGGACGCGCAGCCCGCGCCAGGGATCCCCCGGGCCGGGATCGCCGACCCACGCGCACTGCGCCCTCCAGAAGGTCTTGGAGACCAGCCGGAGGGAGGCGAGGAAGAGGAAGACGAAGTACTTTCGCACGCGGCGCGACAGCGGGGTCAGCTGACGGTTTCGCGGACGACCTCTTCGATCGTCGTCACGCCGTCGCGGATCTTCTGCATGCCCGAGGCACGGAGAGAGATCATGCCGGAGTCGATCGCCTTGCTCCTGAGCTCGACTGACGAGGCGCCCGAGAGGATGAGCTCGCGGATGTCGTCGCTGATCTCCATCACCTCGTAGAGGCCCACCCGTCCCTTGTAGCCGGTGTTCGAGCAGCGGTCGCAGCCGCGCCCCTTGAACAGCCGGACGGTCTTGGCCTCCTTCTCGGTGAAGCCGAGACTGACCAGCGCGCCGGGCGAGACCTCGGTCGGCTCCTTGCACGAGCCGCAGATCCGCCGTACGAGTCTTTGCGCGGCGATCATGTGCACCGAAGTCGCGACGAGGAAGGGCTCGATGCCCATGTTCATCAGGCGGTTGATCGACGATGGCGCGTCGTTGGTGTGCAGCGTCGAGAGCACGAGGTGGCCGGTCATCGCGGCCTTGATCGCGACCTCCGCGGTCTCGAAGTCACGGATCTCGCCGACCAGGATGATGTTCGGGTCCTGACGCAGGAAGGACCGGAGCGCGGCCGCGAAGTTGAGGCCGATCTGCTCCTTCATCTGGACCTGGTTGATGCCCGGCAGGTTGAACTCGACCGGATCCTCGGCGGTGATGATGTTGACCTCGGGCGTGTTGATGCGCTGGAGGGCGGAGTAGAGGGTGTTGGTCTTGCCCGATCCCGTCGGTCCCGTGACCAGGACCATGCCGTAGGGCTTGAGAATCGCGTGCTCGAAACGGCGCAGCGAGTCGGGTTCGAATCCGAGCCGCGTCATGTCGAGCATGAGATTGTCCTTGTCGAGCAGCCGCATCACGATCTTCTCGCCGAAGATCGTGGGCAGCACGGAGACGCGGAAATCGAGATCCTTGATCCGCTCCTGGATCTTGGTCTTGATCTTGATGCGGCCGTCCTGGGGGAGCCGCTTCTCGGCGATGTCGAGCTTGGCGAGGATCTTGATGCGGCTGGTGATCGCCTCGCGGAGCCGCAGCGGCGGATGCATCATCTCGTAGAGGATGCCGTCGATCCGGTAGCGGACCCGGTAATCCTTCTCGTAGGGCTCGATGTGGATGTCGGAGGCCCCGCGCTTGATCGCGTCGGTGAGGATGATGTTCACCAGGCGGACGACCGGCGCCTCCTCCGACTCCTTCTCGAGCATCTCGAGGTCGAGGTCCTGGTCCTCTTCGAGGACCTCGAGCGAGGAATCCGCGGAGGTCTCCGTCAGGTCCTCCATGACCTTCTTCAGCTCGATGGCGTGCGTCGACCCGTAGTGCTTGTCGATCGCCGTGCGCAGCGCGGTTTCCGACGCCACGACCGGATCGACGTTGTAACCGGTCATGAACTTGATGTCGTCCATCGCGAAGACGTTGGTCGGGTCGATCATCGCGAGGGTGATCTTCGCCCCGACCTTGGCGATCGGCAGGATGGTGTACTTGCGGGCGACGTCGGCCGGGATGACCTTGATCACGCTCTCGTCGATCTCGACGCGCTGAAGGTCGATCGCCGGGACGCCGAAGTGCTTGGAGAGGAACTCGACGAGCTCCTTCTCGGTGAGGGCGCCCAGCTTCACCAGGGCGGAGCCGATGCGCCCGCCCTTCTCCTTCTGCAGAGACAGCCCCTCCTTGAGCTGCTCCTGGGAGACCTTGCCGGCCTTCAGAAGGGCATCACCTAGCCGATTGCTGCTCATCGTGCGCTGTGCCTTTCGCCGGCCGACGTCGACTCCTCGCGGGCGGCAGACCGGCCCTCCAGGAATCTTGGACGGATGGAAGGAAAGTCTAGCAGTGCCTCGAGTTGAGGGTCAACGAACGATCGACGTCGGCGCCCCTCACGGCAACGCGCGGACACGCGCGATCAGGTCGCTGGTCGCGTGGTCCTTGGGATCGCCGACCAGCGCCGTGCGGCCGCCGTAGGCGGCCACTACCGCACGCTCCGGCACACGATCCGGGCTGCCGTAGTCCGGCCCCTTGCAGTGCACGTCGGGCTGGAGCTCGGCGAGCAGCGGAGCCGGACTGTCGCCCGAGAAGACGACCACGAAATCGACCGGCTCGAGCGCGGCCAGCAACTCGGCGCGCTCCGCCGCCGGGACGACAGGTCGACCTTCGCCTTTCAGTCGGCGTACCGAGGCATCGTCGTTGACCGCCACCACCAACCGATCGCCCTCGGCGCGAGCCGCCCGCAGATAGCGGAGATGACCGACGTGGAGCAGGTCGAAGTGCCCGTTGGCAAAGGCGATCCGTTGGCCAGCGGCGCGCAGCTCCGCGAGCCTAGGCGCCAGCTCGGCGAGGCTCAGGACCTCGCCCATCGCATCTCGGCCCGGGGGCGCGGGTCCGTGGCGATCGCCTCGTGGAGCTCGCGCGGCGTGAGCGTCGCGGTGCCCATCTTCATGACCACCACGCCGCCCGCATAGTTGGCGAGCAGCGCCGCTTCGACCGGCGAGGCGCCCGCCGCGAGCGCCAGCGCGAACGTGCCGATCACCGTGTCCCCGGCGCCGGTGACGTCGGCGACCTGGTCGGTGCCGTGGACGGGAAGCTGCACCGACTCGTCGGCGGTGGAGAGCGACATGCCCCGGTTGCCCCGGGTGACGAGCAGGAAGCGGGCGCCCAGGCGCTCGCGCAGGGCGCGGCAGCTCGCGTCGACTCCCGCCGGCGACTCCGGAAACGGCGCCGCGAGCAGCGCCTCGGCCTCCTCCTCGTTGGGCGTCGCACCGTCGAGACCACGGAAGTCGCCGAGGCGGAATCGGGAATCGACCAACACGAGGCCCTCCGGTCCGACCGCGCCGCGCACCGCGGCGAGGAGCTCGGGGACGACCGCGCCGTAGCCGTAGTCGGAGAGGATCGCGACACGCGCGCCGCGCCGGCCCGCGATCTCGTCGGCGAGCCGCGCCAGCTCCGCGTCCGAGAGCGTCGCCTCCTGCTCGCGATCGAAACGGACCACCTGCTGTTTGATGCCGCTGGGGAAGCCCGCCAGGATGCGCGTCTTGGTGGGCGTCAGGTAGCCGGGGCGATCGAGGATCCCCGCCGTCTCGATGCCGCGCTCGGCGAACGCGGTGCGCAGGTCGCGGCCGCTGGCGTCGTCGCCGACCACGCCGTGGAGCAGGGGCCTGCCGCCGAGCGCCCGCACGTTGGCCGCCGCGTTGGCGCCGCCGCCCGGGGTCACCGCCTCGCCGGCGTAGCGCAGGATGAGCACCGGGGCCTCGCGCGAGATGCGCTTGGGCGTGCCGGTGACGAAGCGGTCGACCACGAGATCGACCAGCATCAGCACCGGCTGGCCGGACATCGCATCGACCAGCGCGTGCAGGCGGTCTTCGGTGATCGGGTTCGCAGCGGAGTTCATGTCGGCCCGGGCGCGCATTCTCTCACTTTCGCCGTCGCCGACCTACCGCGCCAGCGGTTCCCGCCGCGCGAGCAGGCGCACCGGAAAAGCGAACTCCGGGCGAACGAACGTCGCGACCGCGACGTAGTTTCGCGCGAGCTCGCCCGACGCCACGAGCGGCGCCAGGAAGGTCGCGTGGAAGTTGGGATTGTCGACCACGTAGTCGGGCGGACCCGCCGCGAACAGCGCCGCGATCCGGCCCTCGCTGCGGGCGGCGAGCACCTGCGGGTCGACCAGGCCGACCAGGTCGAGCACCGGACGATCGCCGAAGAAGGCGATGGCGCCGATCTCGACCGCGGCGACCCGGGCCTCCGGCGCCGAGCGGCGTCGCAGCTCCTCGGCGACGTCGCGGTAGAGCCGGATGCGCGGGTCGGGGGGCCGGCCCCAGGTGTCGAGAAGGAAGCGGGCCGTGCCGGCGAGCGCGGTGCCCGCCAGGAGCCCGGCGAGCGCGAGGCCGCCCAGCGCTCGCCGGCGATTCTCCGCTGCCACCCACGGCGCGCGGCGAGGGAGGAGGGCGGCGGCTCCGGCCGCGGCGAGCGCTATCAGGCCGTTGAACGTGGCGATGTGGTACCAGGGAGCGAAGGGGACGCCGACCCCGCGATAGAGCAGCTCGTGAGCGAGCAGCCAGCCGGCCCCGGCCAGAGCGAACCGGCGCGCCCGGCCGGCGCGCCGCGGCAGCGCGAGGGCGCCGACGAGCACCAGTCCAGCGATCGCCAGCGCGCCGAGCGAGCCGAAGGAGCGCACCCACCAGTCGAGCTCGGCACGCCCGTAGCCGGTGGTGAAGAGCGCCAGCTCGGATCGCTTGCCCGCCAGCGTATTGGGCAGGATCGAGCCGAAGGTGGTGCCGAGCCAGAGCGCGCAGCACACGGGTGCCAGGGAGGCCGTGAGGGCGAATCGCCAGGGGAGGCGTCGGCGATCGACCCACAGCGCCATCGCGAGCGCCGCGACGGCGAGCGCCGCATCGAAGCGCAGCGCGGTCGCGACGCCGGCGAGCGCGCCGGCGGCGAACTCCCGCCCGTCGAGCCCGGCGACGAAGGCGGCGGCGACGAGCGCTACGATGGGCAGGGTTTCGCAACCCATGAGCTCGGCGTTCCAACGCGCAGGGACCGCGAGCAGCGCGAACCCCCCGGCGACGAGCTCCGGGCGGTCCGCCTGCAGGCGCCGCAGCGCGCCGGCGAGCGAGAGCGGCAGGGACGCGAGGGCGACCAGGAAGATCATCGCGCCCCAGCCATCGACTCCCACCCGGCCGGGACCGGCGGCCCGCTCGAGGCCGGCGAGCAGGAGGCCGTAGCCCGGGGCCGAGGTCCCGAGGACCGGTTCGCCGGGGTTGAAGACGAAGCCCCGTCCACGCGCCAAATTGTCAGCGTATCGATACGTGATGTAGCCGTCGTCGTAAGTCGCCGGAGCGAAGCCGAGGCCCACTCCGCCCGCCAGGACGAGACTCACGACGAGAAGGGCCGGGTGGAGGCGCACCGGGCCCTAGCGTACGACGTTCGGGGCGCCTCTGGCACCGATCGTGCGTCGTTCGAGAAACGAGGTACGCTTGACGGAGAACGCAATGGCGGCGGAATCAGGGGCGACCGGAGATCGGCGGGCGTTCGAGGAGGCGGCGATGCCCTACCTCGACGCGCTGTACAACACCGCCTACCGCTTGGCCCGCAACGCCGAGGACGCCGAGGACTTGGTCCAGGAGACCTTCCTCAAGGCGTACCGCAGCTTCGACCAGTTCGCCCCGGGGACGAATCTGAAGGCCTGGCTGTTCAAGATCCTCAAGAACTCCTTCATCAACGAATACCGGCGCCGGCAGGCGGCGCCCCCGGCGAGCGATTTCGCCGAGATCGAGGAATCGTTCGAGAGCCAGCTCGCGCCGAGCGCCGGGAGCCGGCTCAAGAACCCCGAGGAGGAAGCGCTCGAGCGGGTCTTCGACGAGGATGTCCAGCGAGCGCTCGACGCCCTCCCGCCGGATTATCGGATCGCGGTCCTGCTCGCCGACATCGAGGGCTTCTCGTACAAGGAGATCGCCGAGATCCTGGAGATCCCGGTGGGCACCGTGATGAGCCGGCTCTATCGCGGCCGCAAGCTGCTCGAAGAGGTGATGCTGCGCTATGCGCACCGGCGCGGCTACTTGCGCGGCGACCGCGAGCCGACGAAACGGCGGGGGACCGGCGATACCGACGGCTCGAATGGCTCGGACCGGCAGGCCGGGGCGGCCTAGGAATATGTCGGAGCTGCGTGTGGTTCTGGCAACTGGATGCGGGCGCGCCGTCGCGCCGCCGCCTGAGAGACACCAGCATGCCTTGTAACCGACTTCGCAGGACGGTCTTCCTCTGGGTCGACCGGGATCGCGAGCAGGGGGTGCGCGAGCCCCTCGAGAGGCATCTCGAGCAGTGTCCGATCTGTCGCGAGCGGGCCGTTCTGGTGGAGCAGTTGATCGTCCGCGTGCGCACGCGTTGCGCTCGCCGCGCCGCGCCGAGCGACCTGCAGGAGCGAATTCGCGCCCTGCTCGGGCTGGAGTGAGAGGGAGGACCGCGATGAGGGGCACCACGTTGCGCCGGATGACGGGTCTTGCTGCGCTGGCGCTGGCGAGTCTCGGATTCGTGCTGGCGGACGGCCTGTCGGCGGCGCCGGGCACCTCGCTTCCAGGCCTGCGCGGCGGGCGGCTCTCGGATGCCGACCTCGCGAGTGGTAGTCACGTCCTGGTCGTTTGGGCCTCCTGGTCGCCGCGCTGCCGCGACATCGTGCCGCGGGTCAACGACCTGGGCCGCCGGCTCGGAAGCCGCGCGCGGCTGGTCACGGTGAACTTCCAGGAGGACCCGCCGGCGATCGAGGCGTTCCTCAGGCAGCAGCCCCTCGAGGCGCCGGTCTTTCTCGACCGGGACGGCGAGTTCTCGAAGGGCCACGCGGTCACCACGCTGCCGGGTCTGATCGTGGTGCGCGACGGCCAGGTGGTCTTTCAGGGCCGCCTCGAAACCGACGCCGCAGCCCAAGTCGAACAGCTCTTGCGCTGAGCGCGGGGCGGCGCCTCGGAGCCGCCGCGCGCTCCTCCTCTGCGGATGCAGATGCTATGATCCGCCCTTCGGATCGAGCACCTCGTCAACCCCCTCTCGAGGAGGACGCAGCGCGCGATGGGTCGAATCTGGCTGGGGAAGGTCTTGCGTTGCATCCGGGTCGGCCTTCCCGTCGTCGGCCTGATCGGATTCTCGGTTCTCGCGCTGACCTCGTGGCACGACGAGCTGATCGCCGCGACTCCGGCGGATCGCCAGACGCTGGCAGCGCCCCCCGCCGCGGTCGCTCCTCGCCCACCTGCCGAGCGCCCGGATCGCGCCGCGACGCTGCGCCCCGGAGGAACCCTGAGCAGCCTGCTGGTCGAGCTCGGCGTCGATCGCCGGGAGGTTCAGCCGATCGCTGCCGCGGCGAGCCGGTATCTGGATCCCCGCCAGCTCACGCCCGGCCTGCGTGCCGCCGCCTACGGCGGCGCGGGCGCCAGGCCGAGCCGCCTCGAGCTCGCGCTCGCGGGCCGCGGCGAGTTGCGCCTCGAGCGACGCGGCGAGGGCTGGGAACCGGCGTGGCGGCCCTTCGCGCGCGAGACGCGGGTCCGCGTGGTCCGCGGCAGCCTGGCGGGCTCGCTCGAGGGCTCGGTCGAACGGGCGGGCGCGGACCCGAACCTCGCCTATGCGATGGCCGAGGTCCTGCAGTGGGATATCGACTTCACGCGGGATCTGAAGGCCGGCGATCGCTTCGCGGCGCTCTACGAGGAGGTCTACCTCGAAGGGGAGTACTTCGGGCTGGGAAGGGTCCTCGCGCTCTCCTACGCCCAGACCCACCGGGAGATCGAGGCCTACCGCTACGGCGAGGGCGCATCGTTCTACGATGCCGAAGGGCGGCCGCTCGAGAAGCTGTTCCTGCGCTCGCCGCTGCCCTATTCGCGAGTGACCTCGCGCTTCTCCTCGCGGCGCTTCCACCCGGTGCTCAAGGCCCATCGCCCGCACTACGGCGTCGACTACGGAGCTCCGGTCGGCACGCCGGTGCGCGTCACGGCGTCCGGGACGGTCACCTCGGCCGGATGGGACGGAGGCGGCGGTAAGACGGTCAAGGTGCGGCACGCCAACGGCTACCTCACCGGCTACCTCCACCTCTCGCGGTTCGCCTCCGGCGTGCGCGCGGGCGTCCGGGTGAGGCAGGGCGACGTCATCGGCTACGTCGGCTCGACCGGCCTCGCCACCGGCCCCCACCTCGACTACCGGGTGCAGCTCAACGGCCGATGGATCGATCCGCTCTCGCTGCAGAGCGTCCCGGCACAGCCGCTGAGCACGCTCGAGCTCGCCAGTTTCCGCGCCTCGCGCGAGCCCATGCGCCGGAGCCTCGCCTCGGGAATCCCACAGCCCCTGCCCGGCGTGGAGGCGGGGCTGGGCCAGGCGCACAGCGCGGCGCTGGTGCCGGCGCCCACGCCGCGAGATTCCGCGAAGCGATAGCGCATGGTTCGTGCGACGGCCTGGTGCCGCGCGGACTTCGCCGGCGGCACGCTCGACATCTGGCCGCTCGGGCTCCTGCATCCCGGAGCCCGCACCGTCAACGTGGCGCTCGAGCTGCCGGTCGAGGTGCGCCTCGAGCGCCGATCCTCCGGATACGTCGTGGAGCAGAGCCACGGACGAGTGGAGACGCGCTCGCTCGCCGAGCTCGAGGAGCACCCCGCCACCGCTCTGGCCGGCGTGGTCGCGGGCTGGCTCGACCTGCCGCCGTGCACGATCGCGATCACGAGCGGCTCGCCACGCGGCGCCGGATTGGGCGCCAGCTCGGCGCTGACGGTGGCCCTTCTCGCGGCTGGCGAGCGGCTGCTGAATCGCGCCGACCCGGCGGTCGAGGCGCGAGCGGCCGTGGCACGGGATCTCGAAGCGCGCCTGATGAAGCTCCCGACGGGACAGCAGGATCACTTCCCCGCGATGCTCGGCGGGGCCCTGGAGATCGAGCATGCGCCGGGCGGCGAGCGGGTGACGAGGCTCGAGCTGGATCTCGAGGCCCTCGCCGAGCGGCTCGTGGTCGCCTACACCGGGCAGAGCCACTTCTCGGCCGGAGCCAACTGGCGGGTGATCCGCGGACGACTGGAGGGTGACCCCGCGCTCGCCGCCCGCCTCGACACGATTCGCGACGTGGCGCGCGAGATGTCGGACGCGCTCAGCGCTGCGGACTGGGAGCAGGCCGGCCAGCTCATGCATCGCGAGTGGCGGGCGCGGCGGGAACTCGCCGAGGGGATCTCGACGCCGCAGATCGAGCGGCTCCTCGACGAGGCGATGGCCGTCGGCGCCTGGGGTGGGAAGGCGTGCGGCGCCGGCGGTGGCGGCTCGATCGCGGTGCTCTGCCCGCCCGAGCGGCGGGCCACGCTGGTGTCCGCCTGGCGGCACGCCGGGGCGATGCTGCTCGAAGCGGCACGGCCGACTCGTCGAAGCCTCGAGCTCGACTGAGCCACGCGCTTCACGCGGCGAACCGGCGGCTCGGAACTGCAGAACGCGGAGAGGAGGTCGAATCAGAAGCCGAGGGCGCGGCGCTCGAGCGCGGCCCAGGCTTCACCGAGCGACATCTGTGCCGGATCGATCGCGCGCAGCTCGCTCCAGGATCCGTCCGGCAAGGTCTCGCGATAGTTGAGGCGATCGACGTTCTGCCAGGCGAGCAGGGCCCGGTCGCCGTCGAGCGACAGCAGGATCCGGGCCGTCGCCGGGGCGTCGGCCGGGAGCTCCCAGCTGTGCGCCTGGCGCGCTCCGATGAAGTGGCTGAAGTCCATCCCCTCGATCGGCACCAGCGGCGGGATCTCGAGGATCCAGCCGGGGACAGTACAGTCGTCCGCCAGGCCGGCCCGGAGGATCTCGCGACCCAGCTCGACGATGTGTCCGCGGGCCATCTCGGCGAGCGTCGGGCCGTCGGCTCCGGGGTCCGCGGCGAGCAGGAAGGCGCCGGTCTCGTTGCCCAGGTGGTTCGCCGCGGCCGGATGGAAGCGAGAGGCGAGCTCGACGATGTGTCCGCGCGCCAGTTCGGCGAGCGTCGGGCGATCTGCCGTCCCGTAGATCGCGGCGAGCTCGACGATGTGTCCTCGGGCCATCTCCGCCAGCTGCCCGAGCTCGCCCGGGAGCTGTTGGAGGTCGAGCGCCACGAGTCGGCTGGTCTGCGAGTGGACGAAGGAGATGACGACTCTGCCGCTCGGTGTGGCGGCGAGCGTCGGAGCGCGGCGCAGCTCGGCGCCGACCGGCACCGACGACGGCGTCTCGGCGTTCGCCAAGCTGTCGAGGGCGACCACCGGATTCCAGCCGATGTAGCTGCCGTTGAGGAACAGGACCGGGGAGTAGAACGCGCGGACCGAGCCCGCCCCGTCGTCCTCGGTCCAGACGAGGTGCAGCACCCGACGCGCGATCCGCGTCTCGACTCCGGCGACCGTCGTCGCGTAACTGTCCTCGCTCAGGGCGAGGCGGAGCGAGCTCTTCTCGGTCAGCGAGCCGCCCGAGATCTCGAGCAGCGGTGACCAGCCGGCGGGCGAGTAGGAGCGCAGGTTGAAACGCGAGTAGATCTGGTTCGCGGTGACTCGCGTCGACCAGACGGCGTGCACCGCGCCCGAGCGCGAGTCGAACAGGATGACCGGCGAGCTCTCGACCTCGGGGCCTTCGGTCCCGGGGACCAGGTAGCGCAGCAGGCTCTGGCCGGGCGGCGTCAGATCGAGGGCGAGGATCGGAGTCGCCGGCGGGAAGGCCGGGTTGGCGCCGAAGATCTCGCCGAACGTGCCTGCCCAGAGCCGGTAGACCGTGCCGTCGCTCCCCAGGATGGCCGGAGTCGAGGTCGCGCTCCAGCCCGGCGCCGCGAGGGCGAGCAGGAGGAGCGCGAGACGGACCGAGCGCGCGATCATCGCCTAGGCCTTGAGATTCACCAGCGAGCGGACGTCGACCTGGGAGAGCAGCTCCGGCAGGTACTCGGCGTCGGGATAGAAACCGGCCTGCAACCTCTCGAAATGGCGGCGGGCGGCGAAACGGTCGCCGCGCGCCTGCGCCGCGGCGCCGCGCAGGTAGAGCGCGTTCTTTTGCGCCTCGCGGTCGGCGAAGCGTTCCGCGAGCCGCTCCGCGCGCGCCGCGTGCCGCTCGGCGCGCGCGGCCTCTCCGGCCTCGAGCAGCGCGAAGGCGAGATCGAGCCGCGCCTTCATCTCGTGCCGCGCGGCGCCCAGCCCGAGCAGCGCGCGCAGGCTCGCGTAGAGCTCGCGCAGGCCCTCGCGCACGCGTCCGACCATGACTTCGCAGTAGCCCAGGTTGTAGCCGATCACCGCGCCGCGCAGCTCGCGGCGCGAGGGCAGCATGGCGAGCGCCTGGCGATAGATCTCGGCGGCCTCGGCGAAGCGGCTCTCGGCCACCAGGAGGTTGGCGATGTGGTTGCGGCTCGAGGCCTGGCGCGCGGCGTCGAGCGCCTCGGCGCGGTCGCTCGCCAGCTGGGCGTAGAAGAGCCCCTTCTTCGATTCCTTGCGCAGCTCGTAGTGGCGGGCCAGGGTGTAGGCGGCGAGGAACGAGTTCTCCGCGTCCTCGTTGCGCATCAGCACTTCGCGCAGCAGCGGGGCGAAGTCCCCGCCGCGGCCGAGCTCGAGCGCGATCGCGGCGCGGTTGCACCGCGCGCGGTCGTAGAGCACCGCGTCGTCGCTCGCCGCGGCCCAGGGCAGGGCCTCCTCGACGAGCGTCAGCGCTCGCTCGAACTCGCCGGATTCGAACAGCTCGATCCAGCGCGCGCGGGCGCTCTGGAATTCGGCGGCGTTGGTGACCGTGGCGTTCATCGTCAGCTGTGCAGCAAACCTTCGCGCTGCGCGCTCCGGTGGGGGAGACGGCGCTCGAGGATGGCGCTCTCGATCTCCTCCTGCGAGGAGGCGTCGAGGGCGTGGAAGTTGGACAGCAGCTGCAGGTCGCGCGGGGTCAGCGACTCCTGCGCGACCTCCTCGAAGAACTCACCGATGCCGATGCGGAACTCGGCGAGGATCTTGAACAGGGTATCGAGGCTCACCCGATACTCGCCCTTCTCCATTCGCGACAGGTCGGACTGCTGGATTCCGAGCCGGGTCGCGAGCTCAGTTTGCGTCAGATGACGCTCCTTGCGCAGTTGGCGGATCTTGCGACCGACCAGCTGGACGGGACGGAATTCAGATGGTTGTGCCATGACCGGGCTATCCCAGCAACAGCCATAGTAGGCAGGGGGCGCGAACCATGTCAAGATGCCATGCAAAGGACCCCCGCCGGCCTCCCGGAAGCCTGCGCAGGCCCGCCGCCCACCCCCCTTCCGATGCGCCATCTCTACCTCCTCCGCGAGCTCGTCCGGCGGGACCTGACGAGCCGCTATCGCGGCTCTCTGCTCGGGTTCCTGTGGGCCTTTCTTCACCCGGTCTGGCAGTTGGTGCTGTACAGCGTCGTCTTCTCCCTCTTCCTGCGCATCCCGCTGGTTGGCGAAAAGACGCAGAGTTTCCCCGCCTTCCTCTTCGCCGGGCTCGTCCCCTGGCTGGCGTTCGCCGAAGGGGTGACGCGAGCCACGACCTCGATCCTCGAGCACGCCGCGCTGGTCAAGAAGCTGCGCTTTCCCAGCGAGCTGCTGGTGTTCTCGACGGTGCTCTCCACCTTCTGCCACCAGTTGGTGGCGCTCGCGGTGTTCGCGGCTTGGCAGGGGTTTTGCGGCGCGCTCGCCTGGGAGAGGTCAATCTGGCTCCTCGTCGGGCTGGTCGCCGCGCTGGCGCTGACCGTCGGCTGCGGTCTGATCGGTGCCGCGCTCCAGGTCTTCTTCCGCGACGTGGCGCAGGCGGTGGGCATCGTGCTCGGGGCGTGGTTCTACCTGACTCCGATCGTCTATCCGCCGGCGCTGCTGCCGGAGCCGATCCGGCCGTGGCTCGAAGCGAATCCGGCGGCGACGATCGTCGCCCTCTTCCGGACCGCGCTGCTCGGCAACGACCCGCCGCGGGGTGGCGCGCTCCTCTCGCTGTTCGGCGCTGCGGCAGCGGCGCTCGGGCTCGGCCTCCTGGTATTCGCTAGATTGCGTTCGAAGTTCGCTGACGAGTTGTGAAGCCGTCGAGATCTAACCGAGAAGGGACCACCAGCATGCGCGTGAGAACGACTCAGAGTCGGAGACTGTGGGCTTTCGGATCCATCCTGCTCCTCGCCGCGACCCTGGCCATCGGCGAAGCCGCGGCGCAGTCGGCGCCCGACCCGGGAACCCCGCCCGCGCAGTCGCCGCCGGCCGCTTCCCCGGCTTCCGAGACGCCGCCGGCGGCTCCTCCGGTCGCGCCGGCGGCGCAGCCGCCGTCCGAGGCTCGGCGAATGCAGCAGCCGCCGGACGGCAAGTGGCTGGTCGATGCGGAGGGACGGGAGTACTTCGTGCGCAAGATCGCCAAACCCGCGAAAGGCGGCTGGCGCATGCTGAGCGAGAACCGCGTCACGATGGGGCCGGCCTACACCTTCGACATCGTCGAGCAGGACGCAGAGTACTTCTATGCCAAGGTCTACCGCCCGAAGAGCTCCGGAGGGAAGCGGCTCAAGGTGCTGCCCACCGAAGCTCAACTGGCGGCGAAGGCCGCGGAGTACCAGTTCGCGACTCCCGAGACCGACCGGCTGGTCTTCGAGCCGATCGGCGAGGGCCTCCCCACGACCGGCCACTGGCGCAACGGCTTCGACCTCGCGGACGTCAACGGCGACGGTCACCTCGACGTCGTCCACTCGGGAGCCCGCGGCCAGCTCAACTCGCGCCCCAACCTCTTTCTCGGCGACGGCAAGGGCAACTTCCGCTACTGGGCGGAGGCGAAGTACCCCCCGCTGCGCTACGAGTACGGCGACATCGCGGCGGCCGACTTCAATCGCGACGGCAAGGCCGACCTGGCGATCGCGGTGCACCTGCGTGGCCTGATCGTGCTCTACGGCGACGGCAAAGGCCAGTTCACCCAGGCGCCGAATGGACCGGCCTACGAGGCCGGCGACCTCCGGCTCGAGCAGATCAACCAATTCGCGTCGCGCGAGATCCGCGCGCTCGACTGGGACGGCGATGGGGCGTCGGAGTTCCTGACCTTGGCCGAAGGTCCGTCCGGAATCTTCCAGGCCGGCTCGGGCCCCACCGGCAGGCTGCAAGAGTCCTACGGCGTCGGGCTCTTCCGCCTGCAGGGAGCCAGCTGGCAGCGAATCGGCGGCCGGGCCGAGCGCGGCCTGTTCGGCGATTCGGTGACGGTGGGCGACTTCAATGCCGATGGCAAGCCCGATTTCGCGATCGGTGCGAACCTCGAAGGGGCGAAGAGCCTCGCCTACCTGCAGCTCCCGGACGGCAGCTTCGAACGCGGCGCAGCGCTCCCGGTGCGCAGCGACGCGTACAGTCGTACCGTCGCTGCGGCCGATTTCAACGGCGATGGGCGGGCGGACCTGGCGGTGGGCTTCCAGAGTCGGGAACACGACGTGCGCCGGTCGGGCATCGACCTCGCGCTGGCCCAGCCGGACGGCAGCTGGCGGCGGGTGGCGGTGTTCAACGAAACCGGGCACGCGGGCATCTTCGCGCTCGAAGCCGCGGACCTCGACGGGGACGGCCACCAGGACCTCCTCGCCGGGACCGGGGACGGTCGCATCCTGGTGTTCATGGGCGACGGCAAAGGAGGGTTCGCTCGGGAGCTCTCCGACGAGCTCGCCGGATCGCGACAGTGCACGGTCTGGGACCTGGCGGTGGGAGACCTGGGCGGCGACGGCCGGCAGGATCTGGTCGCCGCGTTCGCGGGCGAGGAGTGCCCCGGCAAGGGCTACATCGCGGCCTGGCTCTGGACTCCCTCCCGCAACTGAAGAGGGCCTCGAAAGGGGCTATCAGGGGATTGACGGGGCCCCGCCGGTTGGATACGCTGGCGGGGCTCAGACGTGTCTTGACAGCCGATTTAAGGCTATGGCAGCATAGGCAGCACAATAAATCTTTGAACGGGAGGTGATGGCTTCCGGGGTGGGCAGGAAAGGTCTCCAACAAGCCGTTCACGATGTTCGACAAAACTGAGTCGTCAATTCTGTTAAGGAGATTGTCTCAAATGAAAAAACTCATCTGTTGCTTCGCCGTAGCGAGCCTGCTCGCTTTGGGCGGTTCGGCGATCGCCGAGCTCTGCTCGATCGAGGCGGCTCCGGCGGCGTCTCTGTTGCTCCCGTACTTCGCGGTGGACTACGACAACCCGGCGGGTGTCAACACGATCTTCACGATCAACAACGCCTCCGCGACCGCGGCGCTCGCCCACGTGGTGGTGTGGACGGACATGTCGGTTGAGGTCCTCGACTTCAACGTCTATCTGACCGGCTACGACATGCAGACCGTCAACCTCGGCCTCGCGCTGAAGGACGGCCTCCTGCCGATCACCGCCAACGATCCCGACATCAGCAACGTCGGCTCCTACTCGGTTCCGGATGGCAACAGCTATCCGGGCTGCGACGAGCTCGGCTTCCCCTACGACAACGAGAACCCGCCCGGCGACGGTAGCTGCGGCGAGGTGGGCTGCGCCCGCTTGGCGGACATCGAGGCCATCCTGCTCGGTGACGAGTCGCAGCTGCTCTACCCGGGCGCCTGCGGCGCCTTGGGCGACGGCGACGGCATCGCCAAGGGCTACGTGACGGTGGATCTGGTCGCCGACTGCACCCTGCAGACCCCGTGCGGCCAGGGCTGGGAGAACCCGGATCAGGGCCCGTACTTCACGGGTGACCCGGAGACCTCGATCGGCCAGTACGACAACATCCTCTGGGGTGACTGGTTCATGGTCAACGGTGGCGAGAACTTCGCCCAGGGTGACACGCTGGTCCACATCCAGTCGGCCAACCCGGAGAGCCAGGTCGAGCTCGACCTGCTCGACAACGGTTCGTTCTACAACCGCTGCATCGCCGATCCGTCCGTTCCGACGGTGACGCCGTACTACGACTATCGCGAGACGCTGGGCACGCACTTCGCGGCGGCCTACTACGTCAACGCGCTGTTCACGGGCGGCACGCAGTTCATGGTGTGGCGTGACTCGACCGTCGGCTCGAACATCTCCGCGGACATGACCTTCGACTGCGGCGACTACCCGGGCTGGTATCCGATCGGGCAGCGTCAGATCGTGATCTTCGACGAGGAAGAGAACCCGGTCGTTCCGGAGTACTGCCAGATCTCGCCCTGCCCGCCGGGTGAGGAGAACTACTTCGCCCCGCGCGAGGTCAACCTGATCGACATCGGCCAGATCTCGCCCTTCGAGTCGGGCTGGATCTACATGAACCTCAACGAGAGCTACGGCGCGGATGAGCCGGAGCTCCGGCAGAACTGGGTCCAGACGGTGTCCAGCGCCGAGGGTCGTTTCAGCGTCGGGATGAACGCGATCACGATCGCCGACTTCTGCGATTCGATCGACGTCGAAATCGGTCCGTATGATGACGGCTACCCGGTCGTCCTCACCGCGCCGAGCCCGTACGAGATCACCGAGTAAGCAGGTTCCACGGGATTCGTCCCGTACGAGGCGCGGGTCGCGAGACCCGCGCCTTTTTCTTTTTCGCCGGAGCTCGGCGAGAGCTTGCGGATAAGATCGCCGGGCATGGGCGCGACCGCCGTACGGGCGTCGGACCTGACCAAGAGCTACTTCGTCTACCGCAGCCCGGTCGACCGGCTCCTCGCTCTCGGCAGCGCGCGGCGGCGTGCCGCACGCACCTTCACGGCGCTCCGGGATCTCTCCTTCGAGTTGCTGCCGGGCGAGAGCCTCGGCCTGATCGGCGAGAACGGTGCCGGCAAGAGCACCCTGTTGAAGCTCGTCGCGGGAGTCACCCGGCCGACCTCGGGGACGCTCGAGGTGCAGGGCCGGGTCGGCGCGATTCTCGAGCTCGGTGCCGGGTTCCATCCCGACTTCACCGGCCGGCAGAACATCGAGCTCAACGCCGCGATGCAGGGCATGACCCGCGACGAGGTGCGCCGCCGCCTGCCCGAGATCGTGGCCTTCGCCGAGCTCGGAGAGTTCATCGACCGGCCGGTGCGCCAGTACTCGAGCGGCATGGCGATGCGGCTCGGCTTCGCCATCGCGACGCAGATCGACCCCGATATCCTGATCGTCGACGAGGCCCTCGCGGTGGGCGACGGCTACTTCCAGAAGAAGTGCATGGACCGCATCCTCGATTTCACGCGGCGCGGTCGGACGCTGCTCTTCTGCTCGCACGCGATGTACTACGTCTCGGCGCTCTGTCAGAAGGCGCTCTGGCTGCGCGATGGCAGGGTCGCGGCGGGCGGAGCGACCGAGGAGGTGGTGCGCGAGTACGAGAGCCATCTCCTGCGCCGCGAAGCGAACCAGAGCGAGGCGGCGCGGGCCGCCGGAGGCGCGGGCGACGGTGCGGGACCCGCCCGGTTGACCCGCGTCGAGCCGGTCGGCGCGAACCGTGCGAACCGGGTGCCCGCCGGCGGAGCCTGGGCGGTGGACATCGCCTGGCGGAGCGAGCGGCCGGAGGTCCCTTTCCACGTCGCCGTGGGGCTCGATCTCGAGAGCGGACTCACCGCGCTCGCCTTCTCCACGCTGCACAGCGGCCTGCCGCCCTTTCGCGGTGCCCGGAGCTATCGCGTGCGGCTGGAGATCCCGCAGCTGCCGCTGGCCAAGGGCGCCTACAGCGCGACCGTCTTCCTGGTCGACGAGGCCGGACTCCACGTCTACGATCGCCGCGGCCTCGCCGAGGCCTTCGCGATCGTCGCCGACCGGTTCCAGCACGGATTCGTCCTCGCCGACCATCGCTGGGAGCGGCTCGCTGGTGACTGAGCGGTCGTTCGGGCCGGGACCGGAAGTCGCGTGCGGCTGACCTACCTGCTCGATCGTCCGGAGCTCGGTGGCGGCACGAAGGTCGTGGCCCAACACGCCGACTTGCTCGGCCAGCACGGCCACGACGTGACGCTCGTCGCCTGCGGGGCGCAGCCCGCCTGGCTCGCGGGCCGGTTCCGCTATCTCGACCTCGAGCGCCAGGGGCTCGACCTGCCCGCGCAAGACCTGATCCTCGCGACGTTCTGGACGACGATCGGTCGCGCGAGCGCCCTCGGTCTCGGGCCGGTGGCGCACTTCTGTCAGGGCTTCGAGGGGGATCTCGAGCATCTGGCCGGCGAGCGCGCGGCGATCGACGCCGCCTACCGGAGCCCACTTCCCGCCCTCACCGTGGCTCCCCACCTGGCCGAGCGGTTGGCGCGCGAGTTCGGCCGCCCGGCGCGCGTCGCGCCGCCGCCGGTCGACACCACCGTCGGCGCGCGTTGGCGCTGGCGGCCGCGTTCCGTTCCCCGGGTCGCGCTGTTCGGGATCTTCGAAGCCGCGGTCAAGGGGATCGAAACCGGGCTCGCCGCGGTGGCGCAGCTGCGCTCCCGCTGGCCCGCGCTCGAGCTCGTGCGCGCCTCGGCCCTGCCGGCCGGCGAACGGGAGCGCTCGCTCGCCCCGTCCAGCCGTTTTCTCCATGCGGTCGAGCCGCGCGAGGCGCTGCTGGCGCTGCGTGACTGCGACCTCCTGCTCTTCCCCTCGCGCGCCGGCGAGGGCTTCGGTCTCCCCCTGCTCGAAGCGCTGGCGCTCGGCGTACCGGCCGTCGCGAGCCGGATTCCGAGCGTCGAGTTCATGGCGGGCGAGCACGGCGCCGCGCTGGTGCCCGCCGACGACCCGGTCGCGATCGCCGGCCAGGCGACGGCGCTGCTCGGCGAGCCGGCAGCCTGGCGGCGCCAGCGGCGGGCAGGCTTCGCGGCAGCCGCCCGTTTCGCCCCGGACCGCGTGGCGCCCGCGCTCGAGTCGGCCATCCAATGGGCGGTCGAGGCGGCGGCGAGGGCGACGGAGCGATGAACGACCTGGCGATCGTCCTGGTGCACTACCGCACGCCGCGCCTCCTCGTCGAAGCCTGCGAGAGCCTGCTCGCCGACCTCGCGGCCAGTCGCCTCTCGGCCGAGCTCGTGGTGGTCGACAACGGGAGCGAGCCCGGGGATCACGCGCTCTGGCAGCAGCTTCCGGCCCGGATCCTCGCACCGGGCGAGAACCTGGGTTATGCCGGCGGCGTGGCGCTCGGCGTGGCGGAGACGAGCGCGCCCGTGCTGCTGCTGATGAACCCCGACGTCCTGGTGCGGCCGGGCTGCGTCGCGGCGCTCTGCGCGGCGCTCGAGGCCGGCGCCGACGCTGCCGGGCCGCAGTTCTACTGGGAGCGTGGCCTTCGACTGCGCCTGCCCCCCACCGAGCCGACCGACTTTCCGGCGGAGCTCGCGAGTCTCCTCGGGCGTCGGTTCCCCACCTGCGCCGCGATCGCGCGACGGCTCTGGCGGCGGCATGCGCATCGCCACTGGAGGGCGCGCGAGCCGATCCCGTCCTTCGACCTCTCCGGGGCGCTGCTCGCCGTGCGGCGCGAGGCGTGGCGCGAGGTCGGACCGTTCGACCCGCGCTACCGGCTCTACTTCGAGGAGACCGACTGGCTTCTCCGCCTGCGCCGCGGCGGCGGCCGGGCGAGCTTCGTTCCGCAGGCCTCCGCGGTCCATCTCCATGCCCAGAGCAGCCGGCGCGAACCGCGCGCCGAGGCTTGGTTCGCCGAGGCGCGGAGCACCTTCCGCGCGCGCCGATTCGGGGCTCGTCGCTCGCGCTGGCTCGAACGTCTCGAGAGCTCGGGCGTCACGCGACGGCCGAGCGGTGAGACGCTGCCGACTTCGGGGCGGCCGCCGGTCGTCGATCGACGCCGGGCCGGATGTGTGGAGGTCGGCGGGTGGATCGAGGTCTCGCCGTTCGCCTGCGGCTACCCCGCGGCGGCCGAGCCGTTGACCCGCGCCGCGGAGCGCTGGGAGATGCCGGACGAAGTGTGGCGCGAGCTCGTCTTCGGCGAGGTCTGGCTGCGCGCGGTGACCTCGCGCGGCGGCGAGCGGGGGCCCTGGATCGCGCGGCGGGGGGAATCGGGGAGCGCGCCATGAGCGAGGAGCGGTCCCAGGTGCGACCCTACCGGCCGGGAGACGAAACGGCCATCCAAGGCGCCTTCAGCGAGGTCTTCCATCGTTCGCGTGAGCTCGCGGAGTGGCGTTGGAAGTTCCTGCGGCCGCCGCGCGGGAGCCGTATCGAGCTGGGCTTCGACCCGGCGGGCGAGCTGTTGGCGCAGTACGCGGCGATCGTCCTCGAGGTCGCCTGGCAGGACGAACGGCTGCTCGCCGGCCAGATCGTCGACGTCTTCTCCCGGCACCGCGGCGGGCTCGGCCGCCGGAGCGGGCCGTTTCTCGCCACCACCGAGTCCTTTCTCGCGCGCTGCCGGCAGCCCGGCGGCCTGGCTTTCGTCTACGGCTTCCCCGGGGATCGGCACCAGCGGCTGGGGAAGATCTCCGGGCTCTACAACGAGACGGCCGAGATCGAGCGCTTGACGATCGAGCCGCAGCCACTGCCACGGTCCGTGGAGCGCGTGCGCTGGCTCGCCGAGGGGTACGATGCCACGGCGAGCGACGCGCTCTGGCGGCGCGCCGCGTGGCGCTACCCGGTGGCGGTCGTCCGCGACGCCGCCTGGGTGCGCTGGCGCTACGCCGAGAAGCCTGGCGCCGAGTACGTGCAGCTGACGGTGCGCCGGCTGGGTGAGCCCCGCGCCTGGGGGGTGCTCTCGACGGCGGGAGCGGTCGCGCGCTGGCTGGATCTCGTCTGGGACGGCGCGGACGCCAGCGACCTCGCGCTGCTGGAGGCGCACCTCCGCCAGCGGGCCCACCAGGCCGGGGCGGAGCGCGTCGAGCTCTGGCTGCGGGGCGATCGCGTGGCGGCGGCCGTGTTGCGCGAGCTCGGCTGGCGTGGCGAGACCGAGCCGGTCCTGCGCCTCGGCGCGATCGTCTTCGATCCGCGGGTCACCCTCGACCGGATCTACGGGGAGCTCTATCTCACGATGGGCGACTGCGATCACTTCTGAGCCGGCGATCGCGCGCACCTCGTAGAATCCGACGATGCCCCGCCTCTCGATCGTCGTACCGGCCTTCAACGAGGCGGAGCGCCTGGGCCCGAGCCTCGAACGGGTGCTGGCCTATCTGGCGGACTTCCCCGCGGGCGCCGAGGTGCTGGTGGTCGACGACGGGAGCACCGACGGCACCGCGACCGTCGCGCAGCGCTATGCCGACCGGGGGGTCCGCCTGGTGCGTCTCGCCGCGAACCGGGGCAAGGGCGCGGCGCTCAGGGCCGGCGTCCTCGCCAGCCGCGGGGCCGAAGTGCTGCTCTGCGACGCCGATCTGTCGACTCCGATCGAGGACTACGCGCGGCTGAGCGGCGCGCTCGAGCGCTCGCCGATCGTGGTCGGCAGCCGCGCGGTCGCGGGGTCGCGCATCACCCGTCACCAGCCCTGGTACCGCGAGCTCATGGGCAAGACGTTCAATCTCCTGGTGCGCGCGCTGGTCGTCTCGGGACTGCGCGACACCCAATGCGGTTTCAAGCTGCTGCGCGGCGACGTGGCTCGTTCCCTCTTCGCCGAGTTGAGCGTCGATCGTTTCGCCTACGACGTCGAGCTGATCTGGCTGGCGCGCCGGCGCGGTCTCGAGGTGGTCGAGGTGGGTGTCACCTGGCACGACTCGCCGGCCTCGCGCGTCCATCCGTTGCGCGATTCCTGGTCGATGCTGCGCGACCTCGTGCGCATGCGGTGGCGCCACCGCGGCGCGGGCGGACGGCGCTGACGGCGATGCGGCCGCCGATGCTACGATGAGCATCATCCACTTCCCGCACTCGTGCGACGGAACCCGACCGGCGTGAACACCCAGCCCCTTCCTCCGGGAGAGACCGCGACGGTCGCCGTGGCGAGCGCGTTGGTGCTCGCCCCCCACTTCGACGACGAAGTGCTCGGCTGCGGCGGTCTCATCGCCCAGATCGCCGCCTCGGGCGGCGCCGTGCGCGTCCTGTTTCTCACCGACGGCTCGGGCGGCGTCGAGGCGGTGGCGGATCGGGCGGCCTACGCCCAGCGGCGCCGCGAGGAGGCGCGCGCCGCCGCGGCGATCCTGGGTCTCGCCGGCCTCGAGGTGCTGGAGATCCCGGACGGCGCGCTGGAGCTCCGCCGCGAGATCGCCGCGGCGGCCATCCGGCGCAGCCTCCTGGCGCAGCGTCCGCGCCTGGTGCTGGCGCCTTCGCCGCTCGAGGTGAGCGCCGACCATCGGGCCGCTTTCGCGGCTCTGCACGACGTCCTCGCGGCGGTGCGGCCGGGCGACGAGGTCGAGTCCGCCATCGGCGACCCCGACATCCTGCTCTACGAGATCAACCACCCCGCCTACCCGGACCTCCTGATCGACGTCGGCGACCAGTTGCCGCTCCTCGAGCGGGCCATGGCGGCCTACGCCTCGCAGGAGGCGCGACACCCGTATCTGCGAGCGGCGCTGGGGCTGCGCAGCTATCGCACCCACTCGCTGGCGCCGACGGTGCGAGCCGCCGAGGGGTACCGTCGACTGCGCCGCGAGGACTTCGCGACCCAGGGCCGCTTGGCGCTGGCGCGCCGCGTGGGCGCGGTGCTCGAGCCCGTGGTGGTCGCCGAGGGCCCGCTGGTCTCGGTCGTCGTGCGCACCCGCAACCGGCCGCGCCTGCTCGCCCAGGCGCTCGAGAGTCTCTTCGCCAGCACCTACCGACGGCTCGAGATCGTGCTGGTCAACGACGGCGGTGAGCCGCCGGCGCTTCCCGCCGAGCCTCCGGTGACGGTCCGCCGGGTCGACCTGGCGGAGAACCGTGGACGAAGCGAAGCGGCGAACGCGGGCATCGCCGCCGCGACGGGCGAGCTCGTCGGCTTCCTCGACGACGACGACCTGGTCGAGCCCGAGCACGTGGCCACGCTGGCCGGCCTCGCCGCGGGAAGCGGCGCGCGCGTGGTGTACAGCGATGCCGCGGTCGGCCTCTACGAACCCGATCCGGAGACCGGCCATCGCTGCGTGGGGCGGCGCCTGCCCTACAGCCGGGATTTCGATCCCGACCTGTTGCTGCTCGACAACTACATTCCCTTCAACACGCTCTTGATCGAGCGCCGGCTGCTCGCCGAAGTCGGAGCGCTCGACGCGACCCTGCCGTTCTTCGAGGACTGGGATCTGCTCCTCCGCCTGGCCGAACGCGTGCCCTTCCTCCACCTGGCGCGGGTCACCTGCGAGTACCGCCACTTCCGCGGCGGCGGGGATCACGTGCTCGGCGAGCGCGGACGGGACCGTGGGGATTTCCTGGCGATGAAGGCGCGGATCCTCGCCAAGCACCGGCAGCGGCTCGATCCCGAGCGCCTGGCGCGCGCCGTCGACCGTCTGCGCGCCGAGGCGGTGGAGGGCGAGGAGCGCCGGCGTCGCCTCGTCGCGACCGAGCGCGAGCTGGCGGAGCTGCGCCACGTTCTCGCCGGACGTGACGAGGAGCTGCGCCGCACCTACGCCGAGATCGCGCGGTTCGACCGCCTGGTCCACGAGATGGAGGGGACGCGAGCCTGGCGCCTCCATCGCTGGGCCGAGCGCGTCCGGGGCCGGTGAGCCGCGTCGCCCGATGCGCTCCCGGCCGGCCAGCGTCTCCGTCCTCGTGCTGTCGTGGAACGGTCGTGCCCATCTGGAGCACTGTCTTCCGGCGCTCGAAGCGCAGCGCGATCCCGGCTGCCGCTGGGAGACGCTGCTGCTCGACAACGGCTCGCAGGACGGCACCGTGGGCTGGGTGCGCGAGCGCTTCCCGCGCGTGCGGGTGATCGAGAGCGCGCACAACCTCGGCTTCTGCGCCGGCAACAACCGGCTCGCCGCGGCCGCCGAGAGCGACGCGATCGCGCTGCTCAACAACGATGCGCGGCCGCGACCGGACTGGCTCGCCGCGCTGGTCGACGCCTATGCCGCGGCGCCGAGCGAGGTGGTGGCGATCTCGGGGTGCATCGTCGACTGGGAGGAGCGGCGGCTCGACTTCGGCTATGGGATCCGCACCTTCGACGGCCACGCCTTCCAGCTCGATTTCCGGCGTCCGCTCGAGACGGCACGGATCCCGCGCAGCGGCGAGCTGCTGCCCTTCGCCTGCGGCGGCAACCTGCTGATCGACCGGCGCGCATTCCTCGCCGCCGGCGGCTTCGACGAGAGCTACTTCGCCTACCTCGAGGACGTCGATCTCGGCTGGCGACTGTGGGCCGGAGGCGAGCAGATCGCTTTCTGCCGCGAGGCGGTGGTCGCCCATCGCGCGAGCGCGACCAGCGACCGGCTGGGCGCGTTCAATCGGGGATTCCTCTTCGAGAAGAACGCGCTGCTCACCGCCTACAAGAACTTCGATCGCGAGCTCTGGCCGAAGCTGATGCCGGCGGTGATGCTCGCCTTCCTGGCGCGGGTCGAGACCCTGCTGGTCGAGGGAAACCCCGGCGCCGAGCTCCTGCGGCGCGATCCGATCGCCGGGCCCGCCGCACCCGGGAGCGCGCCGTGGGGTCCGGGCGTCAGCCCGGAGGGCCCGTTGCTCGCCAAGTGGCGGCGGCACGGTAGCCGCGAGATGGCGCGGCGCGGCGGGCGGAAGCTGGGTCGGGCGCTGCGCCGGTTCCTCGCCGGTGGCCTCACGGAGCGGATCGACCTCGACCATCCGCAGGCGATCGCCCACCTGCGGGCGCTCAGTCTCTTTCGGCGGACCCTCGACCTGGCGGCCGAGCGGCGCGCCGAGTGCCTGGCACGCCGCCGGGTCGCCGACCGCGAGATCGTGGAGCGTTTCCCGCTCTGCCTGGTGCCGACCTACCCGGGTGACGAGGCGCTGTTCGCCAGCCCCGGCTTCGCGAGCTTCCTGCCCGCGAGCCCTCCGCTCCAGCGCTTGCGCCTCGCCGACATCCAGGAGGCGTGACCTTGGAGGGCGCGCTCGCGGTCTCGGTCGTCATCCCGGCGCACAACCGGCGCGCGCTCCTGCGCGAGGTGCTGGCGGCAGCGGGGGCGCAGGCCGGGGCGCCGCCGTTCGAGATCGTCGTGGTGGACGACGGCTCGACCGACGGCTCCGCCGAGGGCCTGGAAGAGCTCGCGCTGCCGGTTCCGCTGCGCGTCGTGCGCCAGCCGAACCGGGGGCCGGCGGCGGCGCGGAACCGGGGCGTCGCGGCGGCGCGGGGCCCACTGGTCGCCTTCCTGGGCGACGACACCGTACCGGCTCCCGATTGGCTCGCGCGGCACGTGGCGGCGCACCACGAGCGGGCGGCGGCGACGCCGCTCGCGGTGATCGGCCGCACCGAGTGGCATCCGCGGATCCGGCCGACCCGTTTCCTCGCCTACATCAACGAACAGGGATTGCAGTTCGGCTACGCCCTGATCGATCAACCCGAGCGGGTGCCGTTCAACTTCTTCTACACCTCCAACCTCTCGCTCAGCCGCAGCTCGCTGCTCGAGGAGCCGTTCGACGAGACGTTTCCCTATGCGGCCTGGGAGGACATCGAAGCCTCCTACCGGCTGGCCCGCCGTGGACTGCGCCTGGTCTACGAGGCGCGCGCCCGCGTCTTCCACGATCATCCGACCAGCTTCGCGCGCTTCTGCTTGCGGCAGGAGCGGGTGGGCTATTCGGCGGTGGTCTTCTGGCGCCGTCATCCCGAGCTCGGGCCCTTCCTCGGACTCGGTCCCGACGGCCCGCCACCGCTGCCGCCGCGCGGCCGGCAGCGGTGGCTCGAGTGGCTGGTCCAGGCCTTGCAAAAACTCCCCGTGAGCCTCCCGACGAAGTGGGAGGAAGGCCTTCGCTACCACTACCTCCGGGGTCTGCACCGCGGTTGGAGTGAGTTGGTGGCATCGCCGGAAAGGTCCTCGCCATGAAGCGCCAGCAGATGTATCTGCTCCTCCTCCTCGGAATCGTCGCGGTCTCCGTGGTCTTCGCCCAGCCGGCCCTGGCCTCGCACGGACATCATCGACACGGCGGCATCTACTGGAACGCCTGGTACCCCAGCCCCTGGTATCCCTGGGGCTATGGGGCCTGGGGGTGGGGCGGTGGGGTGGTGGTCTATCCCAACGCCAGTTTCCGCCACGGCGCGCTCGATCTCGACGTGTCGCCCGAACAGGCGGAGATCTACGTCGACGGCAATCTGGTGGGCCGGGCCGACGACTTCGACGGGTTCCCCGATTATCTCTGGCTGGAGAAGGGGACCTACGACGTCGTGATCTACCTCGAGGGCTACCAGACGATCGCCCGGCAGTACTCGATCTACCAGGGCATGGTGATCGACGTCGAGGACCGGATGACCCCGGGCGAGTCGATCCGTCCCGAGAGCCTGGTCGCCAAGAGCACCGTGAACCGTGACGAGCGGCTGCGTCGCGACCGCGAGAGCGAAGAGGAGTGGCGGCGCGGCCGGGCCTGGGAGGACGAGCCCGAGGCCTACGAGCCGGCGCAGCCCGAGGGTCGCCCCCAGGCGCTCGACGCGCGGGCCGAGCCCGGTCGGCTGGTGCTCAGGGTGGAGCCCGGGGATGCCACGATCTACCTCGACGGGCGCTTCCTCGGCACCGGCGACGAGCTCGGTCGTCTGCGCTCGGGGCTGATCGTCGATCCGGGCGAGCATCGGCTCGAGATCGTGCGCCCGGGCCGGGAGCAGAAGACGGAGAGCTTCACCCTCGAAGCGGGGGAGGAGCTGCGCCTCGAGATCGAGCTCTAGGCCGGCCGAGCGCCGGCTCAGGCGGGTTGGGCGGCGTTCTCGCGCTCCAAGCGGAGCAGCCACTTCTTGCGCGCGCTGCCGCCCACCCAGCCACCGATCCCCTCCTTGGTGGGGATGATGCGGTGACAGGGGATGAGGATCGGGAGCGGGTTGTCGAGCAGGATCGAGAGCACCTGCCGGTAGGCCTCGGGCCGCCCCGAGGCGTCCGCGATCTCCTTGTAGGTTCTGGTCTTGCCGTACGGCGTCCGAGCGGTCTCCTTGAGCACCCGGCGCGCGAAGCTGTCCGCGCCGCAGGGTGTCAGGTCGTATTCCAGGTCGAGCGACCGTCGCGCGCCGGCGAAGTACTCGGAGAGCCGGCCGAAGACCTCGTCGAGGAAGTCCGAATCCTCGTAGGCCGCCAGGGGGTGGAAGACCTTCTTGTCACGTCCGGACGGGGCGATGACGATCCGGCCGATCGCCAGGCCGTAGAACTCGACGCCGAGCGTTCCGATCTGGGAAGGGACGAGCACCCGGACCGGTTCGGGGAGGACCGGGGCCTCGACGCTACCCGGCTCGACCTGTTCTGTGGACATCGGCGGGAGAGGTTACCATGCCGGCGCGGGGGGGCAACCCCCGTCGGGGGAGGGAGCTCCCGGGCTCAGCCCGGCTCCCGGTAGAGGGCGGCGTAGGCCGCCCGGCTCTCCAGCACGCGAACGACATAGGCGCGGGTTTCGCGGAAGCCGATCTTGGCGAGGAACTCCTCGGTTTCGCCCGTCCGGCAGCTGCCCCGCCAGAGGTCGACCTGTGCCTCGCCGGCGTTGTAGGCGGCGACGATTTGTGCCTCGTTTCCGCCATACTCGCGCCAGAGCTCGGCCAGATAGGCCGCCCCTAGGGTGATCGAGAGGTCGGGATCGTGCAGCGCTTCGGCATCGGGCGGTGCCAGCTCCAAGTTGCCGGCGAGGCGTTGCGCGGTCGGCAGCACGAGCTGCGCGAGCCCGCGAGCGCCGACCGGCGAGACGGCGTCGGCCGCGAAGCGGCTCTCCTCGCGCAGGACGGCGGCGAGCAACCAGGGATCGATGCCGTGACGCGCCGACTCGGCGAGCAGCTGCCGCCGCAGCGGCAGGGGATAGAGGAGCCGGCGCAGCTCCGGGGCCACCCACTCGAACGGAATCGAGGGCGGACGCGCTTCGAACAGCCGCTCGGCGGCCTCGAGCGCGTGGTCGGCCTCGCCGCGCGCCGCAGCCAGGGCGGCGATCGAGGCGGTCATCTGCCGGCGCTCGAGCCCGGTGTAGCCGGCAATCGCGCGCAGCCCCTCGGCGGCGAAGCCGAGCGCCAGCAGGCGCTCCTCGGCGCGATCGAGCGGACGGCGCCAGAGCGGCCACTGCCGGGCCGGCGGGATCATGGCCGCCAGCCAACTCGCGGCGCCGGGGAGCTTGGCGAGCGCGCCGATCGCCCGCTCGCGGGCGGCCGAGCCGGTGCCGCCGTCGTCGCCGTGCAGCGACCAGAGCGCGTGGTCGGCGCTCGCCCCGCCGCGCGCCTGCAGCTCCTCGGCGGTCGAGCGGACGGCACCCGCGAGCTGCGGCGCGGCGAGGCGGTCGCGCGCGGCCGCGGCGAGCGGGTGGAGCGGCCGCCGGGCGAGCAGGGCGACATAGGCGCGCACCGCGTCTCCGCCGCGGCCGTCGAGCTCCGCCAGCCGCCCGCGCCAGTAGCTCTGCTCCTCGGCGAACGCCGTCCCGCCGCGCTCGCTGGCCCTGAGCCACCGGGTGGCCCGCTCCACCGAGCCGCCGCTGGCGATCTCGGAGCTCAGCAGGAAGAGCGCGCCGCGCGCCTGCGCGGTGCGCCAGGCCGGACGGCGACCGAGCACGTCGAGCAACGCCTCGGCGTTCGTCAGGTCGCCGGAGCTCCAGGCGAGGCGCAGACGCGCGAGGATCGCCGGTGCGGCCCATTCGCCGAGCGGTTCCGCCTCGTAGGCCCGGGCGAAGTGTCCCGCGGCCGCCGCGTCGCGCGCGAGCTCGCAGCTCCGGCCCTGTTGGTAGAGCGCGTCGGCGCGCTGCGTGGGCCGCTGCGTCGCCGCCGCCAGCCGGGCGAAGGTGGCCGCCGCCTCGGAGTATTGGCCGAGCCAGAACTGCGCTCGGCCGAGCGCGTAGTGGAGCTCCTCGCGGCGGCGAGACTCGGGGGGCGGCGCCCCGGCCAGGGCGGCTTCGAGCAGCGGGACGGCGCGCGCGAAATCGCGTTGCCGGTAGACCGCTTCGGCGAGCGCAGCCAAGCGCCGGGCATCGCGCGGCGGCGGCCAGCGGTTCAACCAGAGGTCGGCGGCGCGCAGCGCGACCAGGTCGTCGAGCGACTCGTCGAGAAGGTGCTGCAATTGCTCGGCCGCTTCCCCGTCGCGCCCCTCGCGCAACGCGCATTCGGCGGCGAGCAGGCGGAGTTTCCGCGCCTGCGCCCGCGGCAGGGTGGAGCGCAGCGGGACCGCGAGCAGGCGGCAGTCGCCGCCCCGGCGCACGGCGCGCCCCATCTGGTCGACCGAAGCGCCGAGCAGGGTGGCGGGCGGCTTCAGCGTGAGCAGCGTCGCGGCCAGGCCGGCGGCGACCTCCGGATGGCCGAGGGATTCCTGCGTCCGGGCGAGATGGAGGCGTGCCCACGGTGCGAGGTCGCCCGCCGAAGCGATCGCGAGGGCATAGGCCTCCGCGCCCTCCCGCGCCCGCCCGAGGCGCGTCAGCAGGTCGCCGCGCAGCAGGTCGAGCCCGTAACGGCGGGTGCTCTCGGGATCGCTGGCCGCGAGCCGCTCGACCTCCGCCAGCGCCTGCGGGAGGCGTTGCTGCTGCTGCAGCTCGAGGATCGGGACGCGCGGATCGAGCGCCAGCGCGGTGGCGAGGAGGGCGGCGACGATCATCCGGGCGGCCAGCCCATGCGCCGGCCACCGAGCAGATGCAGATGGAGGTGCAAGACCGACTGGCCGGCGGCTTCGAGGCAGTTGGTGACCAGGCGGAACCCGTCGCGCTCGAGGCCGAGCTCGCGGGCGAGCTGGACGGCGGTCGCGGTCAGGCGTCCGAGCAGAGCGGTGTCCTCGGGTCCGGTCGCGAGCAGGTGCGGTACGTGCCGGCGCGGGATCAGCAGCACGTGCACCGGGGCCTTGGGCGCGATGTCGTGAAAGGCCACCAGCTCGTCGTCCTGGTAGGCGAGTCTGGCCGGGATCTCACCGGCGGCGATGCGGCAGAAGAGGCAGTCGTTCGTCACGTCGCTCCTCCTGATCGGCGAGTCAGCTCGTGCGCAGCCGCTCGACTCGAGCGCCGAGCGCGTTGAGCTTGGCTTCCATGGTCTCGTAGCCGCGATCGAGATGGTAGATCCGGTCGACGACGGTCGCCCCTTCGGCGACCAGGCCGGCGATCACCAGACAGGCCGACGCCCGCAGGTCGGTGGCCATCACGTTGGCGCCGGAGAGCGGCTTCGGGCCGTGCACGCGGGCGTATCGTCCGTCGAGGCGGACATCAGCGCCCATGCGCGCCAGCTCCGCGGCGTGCTGAAAGCGGTTCTCGAAGACCGTCTCGCAGATCGTCGCCATGCCCTCGGCCTGGGTCATCAACGCCATGAACTGCGCCTGCAGGTCGGTGGCGAATCCCGGAAAGGGTGCGGTGACGATGTCGCGCGCCACCAGCCGTCCGGGGCGGCGGACGTGGATCGTGCCGCCGTCCTCGAGCGCGACTTCCGCACCGCAGCCGGCGAGCAGGTCGAGCAGCGGCACGAGGTGCTCGGGGCGGCCGCCCTCCAGGCGGAGGTCGCCGCCGGTCGCGGCTGCGGCGATGAGGTAGGTTCCGGCCTCGATCCGGTCGGGGATCACGCGGTGGCGCGCGCCACCCAGGCGAGCCACGCCGCGCACCCGGATGGTCGCCTCGCCGGCGCCCGAGATGTCGGCCCCCATGGCGGTGAGCAGCGCCGCGAGGTCGGCGATCTCCGGCTCGCGGGCGCAGTTCTCGAGCACGGTCTCGCCGGCGGCGAGCGTCGCGGCCATCAACAGGTTCTCGGTTCCGGTGACCGTCGGCATGCCGAAGCGGAAGCGCGCGCCGACCAGACGCTCGGCGCGCACCTCGACGTCGCCGTGCGCCAGGGTGACCTCGGCGCCGAGCGCCGCGAGCCCGGCCAGGTGCTGATCGATCGGTCGCACGCCGATCGCGCAGCCCCCCGGGAGGGAGACGCGGGCGTGACCGCGGTGCGCCACCAGCGGGCCGAGGACGAGGATGCTGGCGCGCATCGTCTTGACCAGCTCGTAGGGGGCGTCGTCGTCGCTCGCCACGCCTCCGGGCTCGACGATCAACGCATCGCCCTCGCGGCGGCTGCTCTTGCCGAGGTGCGCCAGCAGGCGGCGCATCGTCTCGATGTCGCGCACCGCGGGAACTTGCCCGAGCTCGACCGGCGCGTCGCAGAGCAGCGTCGCCGCGAGCTCCGGGAGCGCCGCGTTCTTGGCGCCCCCGGCGCGAATCGTGCCGGCGAGACGGGTCGGTCCTGAGATGCGAAATCGGTCCATGGGCGAAGCGGTCTCCGGCGGGCGTCAGCCCCGTCTCCTGCATACCACATCTCGCGCGATGCCCGCCGCGTCGGAACGGAGCTCGACGAGCTCGAGCTCGGTCCGGAGGGCGAGCTCGGCGACGACGGCCGTCGCCTGGCCGAAGCCGATCTCGAAGGCCAGCCAGGCGCCGGGCCGCAGCGCCGTTGCCGCGCCGAGCAGGCGGCGGATCGCCGCGAATCCGGTTTCGCCCGCGAACAGCGCGAGCGCGGGCTCGTGCGCGCGCACCTCGGGGTCGACCAGACCGGCGACGTCGGGGTCGACGTAGGGCGGATTGGAGAGCACGAGATCGAAGCTCGCGAGGTCGAGGGCCGAGGCGAAGTCGCTCGCCAGCAGCGCGACGCGCCGCGTGAGGCCGAGGGCGCGCCGGTTGGCCGCCGCGCAGGCGAGCGCCGCGAGCGACAGGTCGCTCGCCACGGCGCGCCAGCGCGGCCGCTCGGCGGCGAGGGTGAGGGCGATCGCGCCCGAACCGGTGCCGAGGTCCAGCACTCGCGCCGCGTCGGGGAGCGGGAGAGCGAGCGCGATCTCGATCAAGTGCTCGGTCTCGGGCCGCGGCACCAGCACCCGCCGGTCCACCGCGAAGCGGCGGCCGAAGAACTCGCGCTGGCCGACGAGATAGGCCACCGGCTCGCCGGCGGCGCGGCGGCCGAGGCGCTCCGCGAAGCGCTCGCCGAGCGGGGCGGGGACCTCCTGCTCGTCATGGGCGAGCAGGTGGGCCTCCGACAGGTCGAGCAGCGATCCGAGCAGCAGCGCCGACTCGCGGCCGGGCGAGGCGATCCCGGCCGCCGCCAGCCGGGAGCGACCGGCGGCGAGGAGCGCTCGGATCGTGGCCATGGGCGCATCTTAATCGCTCGAGGGTTGAGTGACGAAACGCTTGTATTTCTTCATGCAAACCAACGAAAACATCAGCAATCATTGTTCGGCTAGACGAATCAGCGGCGCTCCTGCTATGGTCGCGTCATGTTGGACGAAAGGGACCGACAGCTCCTCGAACTGCTGCAGCGCGATGCCCGGACCTCCCACGCCGATCTCGGACGGGCGGTGGGTCTCGCCCCTTCGGCGGTGCTCGAGCGGCTGCGCAAGCTCGAACGGCGCGGCGTGCTGCGCGGCACCACCACCCGGCTAGCCCCCGAGCCGCTGGGCGTCGGCCTCCTCGCTTACGTCTTCGTGCAGGCCGACGAACGGCCCGGGGAGACGAGCGTCGGCGCCGAGCTCGCCGCGCTTCCCGAAGCCCAGGAGGTGCACCACATCGCCGGCGAGGACTGCTACCTGGTGAAGGTGCGCTGCGCCTCGACCGCCGCGCTCGGCCGGCTGCTGCAAGAGCGGATCGCCGGCCTCGCGCGCGTCCGCCGGACGCGCACCACGATCGTCCTCGGGACGATCAAGGAGACGACCGACCTGCCGTTGTCGGATGCCGAGCCGGCCGGGAGAGCGGAATGAGCTCGCTGGCTCGCGCGGACGGGCAGGTGGGCGGGGTCGCGATCGCCCTGGCCGTGGTCTACGTCGTCTGGGGCTCGACCTACCTCGCCATCCGCTTCGCGATCGAGACCCTGCCGACGTTCACCATGGCGGGGATGCGCTATCTGATCGCCGGCGGTGTGCTCTACGCCTGGGCCCGCGCCCGCGGCGCGCCGCGACCCGCGAAGCGCCATTGGCGGCCGAGTCTGGCGATCGGTGCGCTGCTCCTGCTGGGGGGCAACGGTGGCGTCGTCTGGGCCGAGCACCGCATCCCCTCGGGGGTCGCGGCGCTCCTGGTCGCCGTCGAGCCGGTCTGGATCGCCCTGCTGGCGCCGCTCATCCAGCGCACCCGGCGCTCCGGAGCGCGCGTCTTCGGCGGTCTCGTCGCGGGGCTCGCGGGGGTCGCCGTGCTGGTGATCGATCCCCGCGGCGGGCTCGATCCGACCTCGATCGATCCGCTGGGCGCGATCGTGGTGGTGATCGCCGCGCTCTCCTGGGCCGTCGGCTCGCTCTACGCGACGCGCGCCGAGCTGCCGCAGACGCCCGCGCTCGCCACCGGGATGCAGATGCTCGCCGGCGGCGGCACTCTGCTCGCGTTCGGCGCCGTCCAGGGGGAGCTCGGGCGGCTCGCCTCGGTCGAGATCTCCACCCGTTCGCTCGTCGCCTTCGCCTACCTCGTGGTCCTGGGATCGATCGTCGCCTTCACCGCCTACAGCTACCTGCTGCGCACCGCGCGCCCGATGGTGGTCGCGACCTATGCCTTCGTCAATCCGGTGGTGGCGGTGCTGCTCGGCTGGTGGCTCGCCGGCGAGCCGCTCACCTGGCGGGTGGCCGCGGCCGGGGCGCTGATCCTCGCGGCGCTCGGGCTGATCTTCAGCGAGCCGGTGCCGGCGTCGGAAGCTCGCGACGGCTGAGACGGCGGGCGCTCAGCCGGTGCTCTCGCGCGCCGCTGCCTCGAGCTTCCCGGCCTGGTGGTGCGCGACCAGCGGCTCGAGCAGCGGGTCGAGGTCGCCGGCGAGCACGGCCGGAAGCTGGTGCAGCGTCAAGCCGATGCGGTGGTCGGTCACCCGGTTCTGCGGGAAGTTGTAGGTGCGGATCTTCTCGGAGCGGTCGCCGCTGCCGACCATCTTCTTGCGCTCGAGCGAGAGCGCCGACTCGGCCTTCTCGCGCTCGGCCTCGAGCAGGCGCGCCTTGAGCACGCGCAGCGCCTTCTCCTTGTTCTTGATCTGGCTCCGCTCGTCCTGACAGGAGACCACCAGACCGGTCGGCAGGTGGGTCAGCCGCACCGCGGAGTAGGTGGTGTTGACCCCCTGGCCGCCGGGACCCGAGGCGCAGAAACGGTCGACCCGCAGGTCCTTCTCGTGGACTTCGATCTCGACGTCGTCCGCCTCGGGCAGCACCGCGACCGTCGCGGCGGAGGTGTGGATCCGCCCCGAGGCCTCGGTCTGCGGCACCCGCTGGACGCGATGCGTTCCGCCCTCGTGGCGCAGCCGGCTGTAGGCGCCCTGACCCTCGACGATCGCCGAGACCTCCTTGACGCCCCCCGCCTCGGACTCGGAGAGGTCGATGATCTCGACCCGCCAGCCGCGTTTCTCGGCGTAACGCGTGTACATCCGGAAGAGCTCGGCCGCGAAGAGGCTCGCCTCGTCGCCGCCCGTGCCGGCGCGGATCTCGAGGACGACGTTACGCGCGTCGTTCGGGTCCTTGGGAACGAGCGCCTTCTCGAGCTCGCTCTGCAGGGCGGCGAGCCGTTGGGCGAGCTCGCCGACCTCGGCCTCGGCCAGCGCGCCGAGCTCGTCGCCCGGCGCCGCGCCCGCGGCCATCTCGCGCGCCTCGGCGAGCTCGCGCTCGACCGTGCGGTAGCGGCGGAAGAGCGTGACGATCGGGTCGATCTCCGCGAGCGCCTTGCTCGTTTCGCGCACGGCCTTCGGATCGGAGAGCACCTCCGGCGTGGCGAGCCGGGCGGAGAGCTCCGCGTGCGAGGCTTCGATGCGGCGCAGTCGATCGAGCATCACGGTCGGGTCCAAATCAAAACCCCGGGCGCCGACCGCCGATGCGGTGGCTTCCCGGGGCCGAGGTTTGCGGTCGGGCGAGCTAAGCGCTCTTGGTGTAGCGGCGGTTGAAGCGCTCGACGCGGCCGGCGGTGTCGATCAGCTTCTGCTTGCCGGTGAAGAAGGGGTGGCAGGCGCTGCAGATCTCGAGGCGCAGCTCCTTGCGCGTCGAATGGGTCTGGAAGGTGTTGCCGCAGGCGCAGACCGCGGTCACCAGGTGCAGCTCGGGGTGGAGGTTCTTCTTCATACCGTGCTTTCCGTTCTCGAGGTTCCCGCCGGCGCGGACATCGCGCGGAACGAGAAGTCTACGCGATCGCCCCGACTTCGTCCAGCTCGGGGCGGCAAGTCGTTTGTCGTCAGCGATCTAGAGGCATTCCCCGGTCACGAGCTGACCGTCTCGGCGCTCACGCCGAGCCGCTTCATCATCTCGTGCAGGGTCGTCGGCTTGATCTGCAGGAGCTCCGCGGCCCGCTTCTGGACGCCACCGGCGGCCTGCAGCGCGGCGATCACCAGCTGCCGCTCGTAGGCCGACACGGCGTCCCAGAACGAGCCGTTGGGCAGCGTCGCCGGACTGCCGAACAGAGCGAGCGGCGCCGCGGCCCCGGAGCGCACCGACGGCGGGAGCAGCTCGACGTCGAGCACGGGGCCCGAGGAGAGCACCACCGCACGCTCGATCGCGTTCTCCAGCTCGCGCACGTTGCCCGGCCAGCGGTAGTCCATGAGCAGCTCGAGGGCGGCGGGCGCGATGTCGGTGATCTCCTTGCCGTTCTCCTGGGCGTAGAGCTCGAGGAAGTGACGGGCGAGCCGGGGCACGTCCTCGGCGCGCTCGCGCAGGGGCGGCAGCTGCAGGGTGATCACGTTCAGCCGGTAGTAGAGGTCCTCGCGGAAGGCCCCCTTGCGCACCAACTCGTCGAGATCGGCGTTGGTCGCCGCGATGATCCGCACGTCGACCCGCACGGTCTCGACCCCACCCAGCCGCATGAACTCCTTCTCCTGGATGACGCGCAGGAGCTTGGCCTGCGTCTCCGGCGGGATGTTGCCGATCTCGTCGAAGAAGATGGAGCCGTTGTTGGCGATCTCGAAGAGCCCCTTCTTGGCGGCGATCGCGCCGGTGAAGGCTCCCTTGACGTGGCCGAAGAGGGTCGATTCGAGGAGGTCGGCGGGCATCGATCCCGAATTGACGGTGACGAAGGGCCCCTGCGTCCGCCGGCTGTGGTGGTGGATCGCCTTGGCCACCAGCTCCTTGCCGGTGCCGCTCTCGCCCAGGATGAGGATGTTGCTCTTCGACGGCGCGGCCAGCCGGATGAGGTCGAAGACCTGCTGCATCGCCGCGCTCTTGCCGATGATCTTGTCCAGGCCGTAGCGCTTCTCGAGCTCCTGCTTGAGCGCCCGGTTCTCGCTCGCCAGGCGGCGCTGCTCGAGCCCCTTGCGGATGGTGAGCAGCACCTCCTCGTTCTTGAACGGCTTGGGAATGTAGTGGAACGCCCCTTCGCGCATCGCTTCGATGGCGCTCTCGATCGACGAGTAGGCGGTCACCACGATCACCACCTGCTCCGGGTCGCGCGCGCGGATCTGACGGAGGACCTCCATGCCCGACATCCCGGGCAGCATGAGGTCGAGCAGGACGAGGTCGATCGACTCGCGCTCGGCGAGCAGCACCGCCTCTTCGCCGGTGCGCGCGGCGATCGGACGGAACCCCTCCTTGCGCAGCAGGAGGCCGAGCACGTCCTGGAGGATCTCTTCGTCGTCGACGACGAGGATGTTCATCGCGTCTCGCGAGTCCGAGGCGTGCCGATCGACCGCGGCAGCTCGACCGTGAACCGGCAGCCGCCCGCCTCGAGGTTTTCTACGCGAATCCGTCCTCCATGTTGCTCGACGATGCTCTGGCAGATGGCGAGACCGAGGCCGGTGCCGCCCTTTCCGGTCTTGGTGGTGAAGAAGGGCTGGAAGACGCGATTCAGGTGCTCCGGCAGGATGCCGGTCCCGTTGTCCTCGACCACGATCGCGGCGGTCTCGGCGTCGCCGGCCAGGCCGACGCGGATCTCTCCGCCGGCGGGGGCCACCGCGTCGAGCGCGTTCAGCACCAGGTTGGTCAGCACCTGCTGCAGCTCGCCTTCGGATCCGGAGACCTCGAAGCGCTCGTCGGGCGGGCTCCACGCCAGCCGGATCGAGCGCGAGGAGAGCCGCTCGCGCAGCAGGTCGACCGTCTCACCGACGAGCGCGGCGAGATCGACCGGACCCCGCTCGTGGTCGCGCTTGCGGGCGAAATCGAGCAGGCTGTTGACGATGCGCGAGGCGCGGAAGGTCTGGCGCTCGACTTTCTCGAGCAGCTCCCGACGCGGGTCGCCGGCCGGCGTGTCGGCGAGCAGCATCTGCGCGTAGCTCGAGATCCCGGTGAGCGGCGTGTTCACCTCGTGCGCGACGCCGGCCGCGAGAACGCCCAGCGAGGCCAGCCGGTCCTGCTCGCGCAGCGCTTTCTCCATCGCCATGCGTTCGCTCACGTCCTGCAGCACGACGACCCGTTGGTCGGGCGCGCCGTCCTGCATCGGCGCCACGCTCACCTGCAGGTGGCGCTCGGCGCCCCCCGGCTCGGCGATGGCGATCTGGCGCAGCGCCGCGCCGGGCTCCGGCAGCTCGCCCAGGGGGAGCAGCGCGAGCAGCTCCTGGCCGAGCAGCTCGGCACGGGCGCGTCCGGCGAGCGCGGCGAAGGCGAGGTTGGCGCTCGCCACGCGGCCCTCGGCGTCGAGCAGCGCGATGCCCGCGGGCGACGACTCGAGGATCCCCTGGTTGTGGCGCTGCAGGCTGGTCACCTGGTCGAGCTGGCGCTGGACCTGGTCGAGCAACTGGGCGTTCTCGATGGCGAGCGCCGCCTGGTCGAGCAGCGCGCGGACCAGATCCACGTCCTCGCTCGACAGCGGCTGACGATCGTGGCGCAGGGTGGTGAGCGCCAGCCCGATGCGGTGGCCGCGCACCCGCAGGGCGAAGGCGTAGCGATAGCCGGCGCCATAGGCCTGCTGCTCGGCGGTCGCCGGCTCGCCGGGCAGGGCGATCGGCGAGAGCAGCTCGAAGTCCCCCTCCCAGAGCCCCTCGCGCAGCGCGGCGAGGGCCACCGAGCGCGGCAGACCGGGTTGCGGGCGAACCGGCACCAGGGCCGGTCCCTGGAGGAGCAGCAGGTTGGCGCGATCGATCTCGAGGCCATGCTGGATCTCGGTGATCAGCGCGGTGCACAGCCGGTCGAGGTCGCGCTCCTGGAGCAGCTCCTGGCCGAGGCGCTGCAGGCCGCGCCGCCGGCCGAGCGCGCCGCCGTACTGGACCCGCTCGAGCACCCCCTGGATGCCGCGATGGGTGGGGACGATGAGGCCGACGACCAGCAGCCCGCCGAAGAAGGTGACCAGGTCGCGGGTGAAGCTGTAGCTCTCCGGGAGCGCGCGACGCACCGCGAGGTCGATCAGCGAGAAGGTGGTGAGGCCGAAGAGCAGTGTCAGCCCGTAGGAGAGCCCGTTGCGCACCATGACGCCGAGGTCCCAGAGGCGATAGCGCAGCACCGCCCAGGCGAACGCGAACGGGACCGCGGCCAGCGGGACCACGGCGAGGGTGGAGAAGGTCTCGGGGAGTCGCAGACCGACCAGCGCCGGGAGACCGTAGAACAGGAAGAAGGGCAGGTAGCCGCCGGCCATGCCGACCAGCAGCCAGAGGAGCTGGCGCCGCCGTTCCCAGTCGTGCAGCCCGGCGAGGCGACGGGCGAGCACCACGACGGCGAGCGCCGCGAAGGCGAAGAGCAGGCCGAGCTCCAGGCGGTCGAGGAGCGCGAGCAAGGCGGCGGTCGGCCGGCCGGCGAGCAGCCGGCCATTGGCCCACACCAGATCCGCCTGCAGCAGGAGCAACGCCGCGGCCGGCAGGTAGAGGAACGGGATCCAACGCCGGCCCTCGCGCGGCCCGCCGCGCGAGATCGAGACGAAGAGATGCAGGGTGAGCGGCGGCAGGAGCAGGCGCGCCGCCTCGTCGAGGAAATAGGTCGCGCGCGCCAGACCGTCCGCCGGCGGGAAGAGCGGCGAGAAGACGTAGAGCACCGCGGAGCTCAGGCACCAGAGGTAGAAGAGCAACCCCGACTGCGAGCGCCAGAGGGTGTAGAGCCCGATCGCGAGGTAACCGCAGCCGACCAGGGCGAGGATCAGATAGGGGAAGTCGACGTCGAGCGGCGGACGCTGGTAGGTCAGGGTGACGAGCTGCTCGCCGCGCAGCACCACCAGCTCGGCCGAGGGCCCGGCGCGCAGCGCGCGGGAGAGCACCGGCGTGCGACCCGCCTCGGCGCCGTCGACCAGGACGATGCGGTCCCCGGCGGCGAGGCCGGTCCGGGCCGCCGGGTCGACCCGCTCGACCTCCCAATGGTCCCCTCCGGGGCGCGCCACGAAGCCCAGTGGCTGGAAGGACTCCAGCTTGCGCTGAAAGCCGTGTGCTCCGAGGACCGCCAGGGCAGCGGTCAGCAGCAGGACGGCGGTCGTCGTGAGGTGCCGCAGCCTTGGGGATAGAGACATGCTTTCAGGGAACTCCGTCCAGGATCCCTCGGTAGCACACTCCATGCCACGTTCGCATCCTTGAATCCGAAGTCAAATCACTTTGAAAACAGCGGCTTAGGGGAGACAATAGCGGAAAAGTGGACGCCATTCAAGTAATTGGATCGCGGTTTCTGGAGGCGACGGCAGGGCGCACCCCGAGCGGGCGGCACAGCGGGCCGGCCTGCAGGGACCGCAGAGCTGCGTGGCGGGTCAGAAACGGACCGCGACGCCGGTCATGATCCGGCGGCGGAGCGCTTCCGGGTCGACGTCGGAATGGAAGAACGAGGCGCCTCGGGCGAGCTCCATGCCGACCCGAACCGCCCAGTCGGTCGAGAAGTCCCAGATCGCCGAGAGGTTCTGGCTCACCACCAGCTCCAGCCGCTCGAGCCCGGCATTGACCTCGCGCGGGGCGCGCCACGAGACGTTCACCGGATCGAGCGTCTGCTCGACGCGGTGGAAGGCGAGGAAGACGCCGGTCGAGCTCGCTTCGAAGGTGGTGTCGAGGGTCGTCGCGAGGTAGGAGACGCTGTTGTCGTAGAGCTGGCGCTCGACGGTGAGGAACTCGCCGCCGCCGCCTTCGGCCAAGCTGGTGGTGAACTTCGCCACGATGCTGTCGCTCAGCCGGCGACGCAGGGAGGCGTGGAGCTCGGGGAGCCGGTCGCCGGGCACGAGGAAGAGGCCCTCGGTGTGCTCGAAGAAGTTCTGGCTGAAGAAGACCCGCACCGTGCTGTCGATCTCACGCAACGAGCCGCCGACCGCGAACTGGTTGCCGTCCGCCGAGCCGTGCATGAGGGAGAGCTCGTAGCAGGCGGCGTCCGACTCGACGCAAGTCATCGAGTTGTCCACGTAGAGCGACAGGTAGTTCGGGATCAGCGTCTCTTCGGAGAGCTCGAAGCGCTCCGCGGCGGCGATCGAAGCGCGCCACTCGCCGGGCAGCTCGAACGTGAAGCCGCCGCGCGGAGTGAGCGACACGGTCCCGTCGCGCAGGGTGGTGAACAGCCCGTACTGCACCACGACCCGCGGCTGGAGCTCCCAGTCCCCGCTGCCGTAGGCGTCGAGGAAGCGGGTGGCCGCCGAGTCGTAGGGGCTGCTGCCGTGCCAGGGCGAGAAGTCCGCGGTGCGCTCGCGCAGGCGCAGGCCGGCGCGAATGCTGCCGCGATCGGCGATCGGCCGCGAGTAGTCCCCTTCGATGTGCACCGTCCGCGAAGCGATGGGCAGCGCCATCGGGTCGACCCAGCCCTTGTTGAACAGGCCGCTCTGCTCGAAGTAGTAGGCGCGCACCGTGGTGAGCCCGGCGGTGCCGACCTCGCGGCTCCAGTTGAGGCGGTACTGCGACGCCTCGACCGGCGTCACCCAGTCCCCCTGGACGGCGAGCAGGCGATGGTCGTAGGAGGAGACATCGAAGACGCCCTGGTTGGGCGTCTGCACGTTGAGCGCGACCGAACGGGTGCGGCCGGCGATGTCGAGCCCGAACTCGGTCGACGGGTCGCTCTCCGACTCGAGGGTCTGATAGTCGCCGCGCAGGAAGAGCTTGACCTTTCCGAGGTTGCCCATCACGCCCACCCTGCCGCCGCTCACCCGGGCCGGCGACTCGGGCTTGACCTCTTCGACCCCGGTGATCGCGGAGACCTCGGCGAGCATCTCCGAGCCCTGGTGCCCTTCGGCCGGAACGAGCCGCGCGACCTGGGTGTCCTCGGGCTGATCGATCTCGCGCAGCACGTCGGAGGGGATCTGCGAGCGCACGCTCCAGAAATCCTCGGCGGCGCCCTCCTCCCGAGCCATGCGCAGCTCGACGAACTGCGCCTCGTCGTCGGCGTCGCGCTGCAGCAAGGTCACGGCGGGGGCGAATCCGGACTTGTGGGCGATCAGCTTGTAGACCCCGGCCGGCAGGGCGGCGAACAGGAACCTGCCCGCTTCGTCCGTCGAGACCTTCTGCAGGCTCTTCTCGACCAGCTGGTAGGCGTAGACCTGCGCGGCCGCCACGGGGGTCGTCTTCAACAGAACGCGACCCGAGACGCCACTCGGCTCGGCGAGCGCCGCCGAGGCGAGAGCGAGGGACGCCACCACGGTCGACCAGACCGCGCGGCGAGCCGACGAGGGAATGGGTACACGACCCATCAGGAGCCGAATATAGACCCGCTGTCAAGGCACTGTCAATCAACCCCGCTCAGCTGTCAGCCGGGCGCGGCGGCGTCCAGGCGACCACTGCCACGACGACCCGCGCCGCCCCGCCCCGCAGGAGCTCGCCGGCCGCGGCGCGCGCCGTGGCGCCGGTGGTGAACAGGTCGTCGACGAGCAGGATCGAGCGGTCCCGGAGCGCCGCGCTCCGGCGCGCCGCGAAGCCGGTGGCGAGCTGCCGCGCGCGCCGCCGGCGGCCGGTCTGATGGGGGCTCCAGGCGGAGCGCCGGAGGAGCCGCCGGTAGGGGAGCCCGAGCTCGCGAGCGAGCGGGCGGGCGATCGCCTCGGGCGGATTGAAGCCGCGCCGCAGGCGGCGCGGCCAGGGGGTGGGCATCGGCACGACGAGCTCGGCGCGGGGCAGCGACGCGAGCCGGCTCGCCAGGTGCCGGGCGAAGGGCCGGCCGAGGTAGTCGTGGCCGCGAAACTTGAAGGCCTGGATCACTTCTCGCAGGGGTGGCGCGTAACGCCAGAGCGCCACCAGCTCGGCGTAAGGGGGCGGCTCGGCGAGGCAGGCGACGCAGTGGCCGCCGCCGGCGAGCGGCCGGGCGCAGCCGAGGCAGTTCGCCGCGGGATCGACCGCCGAGAGCCTGCGGACACAGCAGGCGCAGAGGCCGAGCGCGGCGGCGCCGGCCTCCGTGGCGCTCGCCGCGCAGGCGAGGCAGCTGCGGGGCCAGATCAGGTCGAGGAGCGAGCTCATCACGACGCGGCGCTGCGCGCTTCCGTAGAACCGCCAGGCGCTCTACAGCAAGGACGTGCTCGCGCGCCGCTATACTTCAGCCCCCGGCCGAAGCGGCCGAGACGAAAAGGAGATCGCCTTGAGCCTGCGCACCGCCTGCGGTCTGACTCTCTGCGCCTTCCTGCTCGCCGTGGCGCCCGCCGCGGCGCAGCAGTCCGAGTCGTACACCTTCACCTTGGGCCTGACCGGCGGCGTGGGGGGCTCGCTCGACGCCGACGATCCGGAGCCGGGCCTGGGGGAGCCGGCGCTGCAGCTGGTCGCCGGCATGGTGACCGCCGATCGGACGGTCGTCTCGGTGCGCGCCGGGCGGATCGAGCTCGAGGGGGACACCGGCTTCGAGCGCTACGCGAGCGCGGACCTCGAGTTCGTCAACGTCGCGGGGGAGTACCACTTCCCGCAGTCCTTCTACGTCTACGGGATCTACCTCGGGATCGGCTACTACAAGCTGTCGGGCGAGCTGCGCAGCGGCGGCGACGACCACGAGCAGGACGTCGGCCTGGTGCTCGGCATGACCGGCGACTTCGACGTCACCCGCCACGTCTCGGTGATCGGTGAGATCTCCGGGCACTACGCCTTCCTGGACGACGCCAATCTCTTCACCATGGCCTCGGTCGGCGTGGCGGTCCACTTCTGAGCCGGCACCCGCGGTCGGGTCTATAGGCCGGCGAGCGCCTGGCTCACCTTCTGGCGCACCGCCGGGTCGCTCCAGTCGGTCGCCCCGATGAAGCTCGCCACGATCTCGCCGCCGACCACCAGATGGGTCTCGGGGAGCTTGTCGGTCGCGAAGCGGTGCGCCAGCTCCCAGTTCGGATCGAGGTAGAGCGGGAAGCGGCTCCCGCCCAACAGGCGCTCGGCCTTGGCGCGCTCGTCGGCGACCGCGACCAGCAGCAGGCGGAAGCGCTCGTCGCGGAGCTCGCCCGCGAAGGCGGTGAGGCGCGGGATCTCGTCGATGCAGGGCGGACACCAGCTCGCCCAGAAGTGGACCAGGGTCACCGGCGCGAGCTCGCCGGCGAGCGTGCGCGGTTGGCCGTCGGCGTCGGCCAGCATGCCTCCCGAGAGATCGCGCTTGGGCTGCGAGCGCGGCCAGAAGAGCGCCACGAGCGCGAGCACGACCGCGATCGACACGACGACCTTGGCCTGCCAGGGGGCGCTGCGCCGTTCGGCCTCGGGCGACGGCTCGGCGGGCGTCGGCGGGATGGGCAGGTCGCCGGCCGGAGGATCGCCGGCGGGCGCGGGCTCTGGATTCTCGTTCTCGCTCACGATTGGCTATCCTAGTCGCAAGGCGGCATGCGCGGCTCCTCCCCATCGATCGGGTCCCCGAACGCCGCGGCCACCGGCCGGCCGGCGGGCCGCCGGCGCGCCTTCATGGTCGGCGTGGCGCGTCCCGGTCAGCCGCCGTTCGAGACCGAGGAGCACCTGACCGAGCTCGCCGCGCTCGCCGACACCGCGGGGGTCGAGGTGGTGGGGGAGGCGATCCAGGCGCGCCCGTCGCCCGATCCGCGGCTGTTCATCGGGGCCGGCAAGGCGGAGGCGATCGCCAAACTGGTGGCCGAGCTGGGCGCCGATCTGGTGCTGTTCGACGACGACCTCTCGGGCGGCCAGGTGAAGAACCTCGAGGAGGTGCTGAAGGTCCAGGTGATGGACCGGAGCGGCCTGATCCTGGAGATCTTCGATCAGCGCGCCAAGAGCCGCGAGGCGCGCACCCAGGTCGAGCTGGCGCGCCTGCAGTACCTGCTCCCCCGGCTCACCCGCCAGTGGCAGCACCTGTCGCGCCAGGTGGGCGGCATCGGGGTGCGCGGCGGGGAGGGCGAGACGCAGCTCGAGGCCGACCGCCGGGTGCTGCGGCGGCGGATCGCCCGCTTGAAGCGCGAGCTCGAGCAGATCGATCGCATGCGCCACGAACACCGGCGGGGACGGTCCGGCGTGCCGGTGGTGGCGCTCGCCGGCTACACCAACGCCGGCAAGTCGACGCTGTTCAACCGGCTGACCCGCGACCGGACGCTCGCCGAGGACCGCCTGTTCGCCACCCTCGATTCGCGCCTGCGCCGCGGCGCGCTCGCCGACGGCGGCCCGGTGGTGGTGTTCGCCGACACGGTGGGATTCATCCGCAAGCTGCCGCACCACCTGGTCGCCTCGTTCCGCTCGACGCTCGACGAGATCGTCGAGGCAGACCTCGTGCTGCACATCGTCGACCGCAGCCATCCGCGCTGGGAGGAGCAGAAACGGGTGGCCGAGCAGGTGATGGCCGATCTCGGGATCCCGCCGGAGCGGATCCTCGAGGTGCACAACAAGATCGACCGGCTGGGCGCGCCGCCGCCCGCGCTCGACGGCGCGCTGCCGGTCTCGGCGCTCGCAGGGGAGGGGATCGAAGCGCTGCTCGGGCGCATCGCCCGCCACCTCGAGGCGACCCGTCCGGCCCCCCGGGCCGCCGCCCCGGCGGCGAGCTAACTGCATCAGCGCGACGCAGTTGCCCCGTCGGGACTTGTCCGCGGCGGGGCCCCTCGCATAGACTCCCGACCTCCGGTGGGGCTGTAGCTCAGCTGGGAGAGCGCTTGAATGGCATTCAAGAGGTCGTCGGTTCGATCCCGATCAGCTCCACCAATCTCCC